>PLWX01000114.1 GCA_003151155.1 Acidobacteriaceae bacterium | reverse complement strand
GCGCCCTCTTATAATGCGTTCGCAATAGCTACCTGATGCAGAATCGCGGCGAGGAGTTCGAACCGTTCAGACCCGGTCCCAGCCGCGAAGAACTCAACCACATGCTCAACCTCCCTAAATAAAAAATTCCACCCTCCTGTCGATTTGCGGTCACCCCCATTCGACCTATTGGCGGAGATCAAGCTGGAACGCATCCGCACTCGCGAGCCAGTTATGCTCTACAGCAGCGCTTCTTAAGCCGGCGACGGCGAAACCGAGATCCGCCAGCTCTGCGAACAGCCCGCAAAGTAACGCGTATCCCACATCCATCTCCAACCCGGAAAGGACAAAAAATGCGATTCATGGTTATCGCCAAAGCCACCGAAGACACCGAAAAACCAGGGGCACTCCCCGATCCCCAGCTCATGGCCGAGATGAATAAATACATCGATGAGCTCATAGCAGCCGGAGTCCTGCTAGGCTACGAAGGCCTTCACCCCTCTTCCAAGGGCGCTCGCGTCCGCTTCACCGGCGACGACCGCATCGTCACCGACGGTCCCTTCGCCGAAACCAAGGAACTCATCGCCGGCTACACGATCTTGCAGGTCAAGTCCCTCGAAGACGCCATCGAGTGGGTCAAGCGCAGCCCCAATTGCTCCCCAGGCGAAGGCGAGGTCGAGATCCGCCAGATCTTCGAGCCAGAAGACTTTGCATCCAACTTCTCCGAAGAAGAGATTCAGCAGGAAAAACAAATCCGCGCTCAACTGGCAGATCAGGCAGCAAAGAAATAGGCGGTTGGCCCACAACGAAGCTCCGCCTTATTTGTTCCAATCCTAGATCTTCGGGTGCCCCACTTCTCGCGGTTTTCGAGAAGTGGGCGGCGATCCTGCAGCGTGCCGCACATCGATCC
Organism: Acidobacteriaceae bacterium; assembly: GCA_003151155.1. GTDB lineage: Bacteria > Acidobacteriota > Terriglobia > Terriglobales > Acidobacteriaceae > Korobacter. The sequence continues at coordinate 19,309 of PLWX01000114.1, read as the reverse complement.
GTCGGTTCGTGAAGCTGCTCGTGAAGTGGACCAACAGCCCATCGATCGACAGGACATCGTCCCCCTCTGTCCCACAATCACACCATCCCCGTGACTGCGCACACATCACGCCGTGCTCCGCCTCACATACTTTTTGACGAAACCCTTCTTATCCTGCGCATGTGGGATAAACCCAGAAACACCAGTAGCTCTTTGAAATCCTGCTTCGGGAAGGAAGAGACACCCCTCGTGTCCTCCGTGCTGCAAGCTTTTGCTTCTAAGCCTTTTAATTAGAATAATTTACCTCTAACTCCTACGGCCAGAAGAATTTGCAGGTTTTCCACAGCTTAAGCTGCTGAAAACAATAATTCGACTGGGGGAGGGGGAGGGGGTACCCCAATCGGATCACGACAGGCCTGCGCTGGTGTCATCCTGAGCGAAGAATCCGCAACCCATTGCGGATTCGCAGTCGAAGGACCTTGCGTTATTCTTCCGGGTTACGTCGATACCGGCGCTATCCTCACAATGTCCGACGGCCGATACCCCTTCGGCAACGACGACAGCCGCGGCAGCTCCCCGCGATACATCGCAATTTCATCGCACGCCTGGTTCCGCGGACACTTCATGCAGTCTTTGTAGACCTTGTCCGGCAACCGGTCACGATCGGCTTCCCGAAAACCGAGACTGCCAAAAAACTCCGGCACTCGCGTAAACAGGCAGACGCAAGTCACATGCTGATGCTTCGCCTCTTCCATCAGCGCGTTCACGATGTATACGCCCAACTTGCGCCCGCGATACTCATCGAGCACATTGATCGACCGGATTTCGGCCAGGTGCATGCCATACAAATGCAGCGCCCCGCAGCCGACGATCTTCCCGTCGATTTCCGCCACGACAAAATCGCGGATGTCAGCACAGATCTCCGTCATCGTTCGCGGCAGCAGCGTGCCGTCGGTGGTATGCGCGCGAATCAGGCGATCAATCTGCCCGGCATCGGGAAGGATCGCCTTACGCACCGACATGCTGCACCTCGGCGATCGACGCCAGCTTTTCCTTCGCCGCCTGTAACGCCGCGATCACGCGCGATGGCGCGGTTCCGCCCTCGACATCATGCTGCGCCAACACCGCCGGAAGTTGCAGCGCCGCGAAAAATCCATCGTCGGTCTTGAAGCCCAGTTTCGCAAAATCATCGGTGCTCAAATCCTGCAACTCACAGTGTTTCTGGATCGCCAGCTGCACCGCCGCGCCGATCAACTCATGCGCCCGCCGGAACGGCACCCCCTGCTGCACCATGTATCCAGCAGCCGACATCGCATTCATGTAGCCGGTACTCGCCGCCGTGTGCATCACTGCGGTGTTGAACTGCACTTCGCGCAGGAAGCCTGCGGCGATCCGAAGCATGGCCGCACATTCTTCCGTGCTCGCGAACACCGGCTGCTGCGTCTCCTGCATGTCCTTGTTGTAAGCCAGCGGCAACGCCTTCAACGTCACTGACAACTGCATCGCGCTCGCCAGCAGCGCCGCACTCTTCCCGCGGATCAGTTCCAGCGAATCCGGATTCTTCTTCTGCGGCATCGCGCTGCTGCCCGTGGCGTACTGTTCCGGTAACGTGATGAACCCAAACTCTGTCGTCGAGAACAGGATAAGTTCCTCCGCCATCCGGCTCAGGTGCGTCCCCACGACGCTCAGCGCCTGCACCACCTCAATCGCGAAATCCCGGTCGCTGGTGGCATCCATGCTGTTCGCCGTCGGCCCATCAAATCCCAGCAACGACGCCACATACTTGCGATCCATCGCCACGAATGTTCCCGCCACCGCCGCCGAGCCCAGCGGACACAAGTTCAGCCGCTTACGGCAATCTTCCAGCCGCGAGATATCGCGGAAGAACATCTCGGCGTACGCCAGCAGCCAGTGCGCAATCAGCACCGGTTCGGCGCGTTGCAAATGCGTGTACGAAGGCATCGCCGCATCGCCGGCCTGCTCCGCCTGCGCGATCAACGCCCCGATCACATCGCCCAGCAGCAGCGTCATGTACTCGATGCGCTCGCGCACGTAGAGCCGCATGTCCGTGGCGATCTGCTCGTTGCGGCTGCGGCCGGTATGCAGTTTGCGTCCGACCTCACCCGCAATCTCGATCAGCCGCGACTCCACAAAGTGGTGGATGTCTTCAATTGAAGGATCTTCTGCGGCCGGCATACCGTCGCGCGCGAGCTGCTCCAACCCGGCGGTGATGAGCGACAGCTCTTCCCCGTTCAGCACCCCGGCCTTCTGCAGCGCCTTGGCATGCGCGCCGCTGGCGGCAATCTCATGCTTCAGCAGCTTCTTGTCGAAGGGCAACGATCTCTGCCAGCTTTCGAACTCCGGGTCAAGAGGCTGCGAGAACCGCCCGGACCACATCTTCATTTCGACACCTCGACGCCCGTCTTCTTCAGCGCGTTATTGATCAACGCCCGCGACCGCGCGGGCAAGCCCAGAATGCGGATGAATCCCTCCGCATCCTTCTGATCGTAGCCGGCGCCCATGGTGAAACTAGCGATGTCCGGCCGATAGAGTGAAGTCGGCGAAGTCCGCCCCGTCACTGCGATGTTGCCTTTGTACAGTGAGAGCTTCACCGAGCCAGTGATGTTCGCCTGCGTGCTGGCGACGAATGCATCCAGCGCCTCGCGCAGCGGCGTGAACCACAGTCCGAAGTACACCAGCTCGCCCCACTTCAACGCGATCTCCTGCTTGTAGTGCAGCAGGTCGCGATCCAGGCACAGCGCTTCGAGTTCGCGAAGCGCCGACAACAGCAGGGTTCCGCCCGGCGTCTCGTAGCAGCCGCGAGACTTGATGCCCACGAAGCGATTTTCTACCAGGTCGATCCGGCCAATCGCATTGCGTGCGCCGATCTCGTTTAGCAGTTCGATCAATGCCAGCGGATCCAGTGCCTGCCCGTTGATCGACACCGGCGTTCCGCCCTCGAACCCAATCTCCACCTGTTCCGCGCGATCCGGCGCTTCCTGCGGAGACTTCGTCCACGTCCATGTCGACTCCAGCGGAGCGTTGTTCGGGTCTTCCAGTTCTCCGCCCTCATGACTCACGTGCAGCAGGTTGCGGTCGCGGCTATGAATCTTCTCGCGGCTCTGCTGCACGGCAATGCCATGCGCCTCCGCGTAATCAAGACAATCTTCACGCGACTTCAAGTCCCACTCGCGCCACGGCGCAATGATCTTCAACTCCGGCGCCAGTGCCTGGTAAGCATGCTCGAAGCGCACCTGGTCGTTGCCTTTGCCAGTGCAACCATGAGCAACTGCCGTTGCTCCCTCCGCCAGCGCCACTTCCACCTGCGCCTTCGCGATCACAGGCCGCGCCAGGGAAGTCCCCAGCAGATACTTGTGTTCATACACTGCACCTGTGCGAATCGCCGGATATACGTACTCCGTCAGGAATTCTTCGCGCAGATCTTCCACTATGACCTTCACGGCGCCGGTCTTCTTTGCCTTCTCGACAACCGCTTCGATATCGTCACCTTGCCCCACATCGCCCACCATGGCGATCACGTCGCAGCTATAGTTTTCTTTCAGCCAGGGAATGATGATCGAGGTATCAAGTCCGCCGGAATAAGCGAGTACGATTTTTTCACGCATGGGCACTCCTTGAGGGGAAGCGGCTGCTTCCACCGAGCAACATAAATAAGATGGCTTTTTGCGCATGCAACCGGTTCTCCGCCTGGTCGAATACTACCGAGGCCGCAGAGTCTATTACATCCGCCGTCACTTCGTCACCGCGATGCGCCGGCAGGCAATGCATAAAGATCGCCCCCTTCGTCGCGTACGACATCAACTTCTGGTTCACCTGGTAAGGCGCGAACTCCAACTTGCGCTGCGCCGCTTCCGATTCTTTTCCCATGCTCGCCCACACGTCCGTGTAGACAGCATTTACCCCCGTCACCGCCGCCACCGGATCGGCAGTCCATTCGATCTGCCCGCCGGTTTGCTTTGCGATCTTCTGCGCGGTTTTCATCACCGCGGCGCTCGGCTTGTGCTGCTCCGGCGTCCCCAGCACGATGTGCGCTCCCACGCTCACAGCCGCCAGCATCAGCGAATGCGCAACGTTGTTCCCGTCGCCCACGTAAGCAATCTTCACCTTCTTCAAGGATCCGAACTGTTCCTTCAGCGTGAGGATGTCCGCCATCGCCTGGCACGGATGCTCGAAGTCGCTGAGCGCATTGATCACCGGGATCGACGAATGTTGCGCCATGATCGAACCCGTCTCGTGAGAGAAGGTGCGTAGCACGATGCCGTCCACCCAGCGCTCAAGATTATGCGCCATATCGTCGAGCGGCTCGCGATCGCCCAGCCGCGATGCAGTCTGGTCGACAAAGAACGACACTCCGCCCAGCGAGCAGATGCCTGACTCGAACGTGAGGCGCGTACGCAGCGACGGCTTCTCGAAGAACAACACCAGCTGCTTTCCCGAGAGCGCACTACGGAAGTCTGCCGGACGCGCCTTCATCGCGGTCGCCAGGTCCAATGCCGACGCGATCTCTTCGGGCGTGAAATCCGTGATCGAAACCAGGTCCCGATCGTTCATGCTCTTGACTGGCGTGGCCTTGCGGCTCGTAACCCGGGGAAGCTGTGCAGTGGTTGTCATTTCACTCTCCTTCAACTCTTGGTCCGTGCCGTTAGGCATGGGCCACCAACTCGGTGCCGCATTGCAGCGGCGATTCAAACATGGTCGTTAACGCATCGACGTTCGCGGCCTTCAGAATTCGCACACTGCCAACGCCTGCCAGCAACGCTCGCTTGCAGGCATCGAGCTTTGGCAACATGCCGCCGCTCACCGCACCGCTCGCATGCAGTGCATCGATCTGTTGCAGGTTCAATCGGCTTAAGACATTCCCAGTCGCATCTTTCACGCCGGCTACGTCCGTCAGGAAGATCAGCGCGTCCACTCCGCAGGCGCTCGCAATCGCCGACGCCATCTCGTCCGCATTCACGTTGTAGAACACGCCATCCACGCCCTGCGACAGGCTGGCGATCACCGGCACCGCTCCGTTCGCCCAAAATGTCTCGACCCACTTCTCGTTCACGGCAACGATCTCGCCCACGAATCCAAGGTCCTGCGCCGTGATTTTTTTCTGGGCAGTACACAAGTGCAGATCGCTCCCACAAACTCCGATCGCCTGGCATCCGTTGGCGCCAATCGCGGCCGCAAGTTTCTTGTTCAGCATCCCGCCCAACACCATCAGCGCCACGTCCAGCGTCCTCGCGTCGGTTACCCGCAAGCCATCCACAAACTTCGGCTCGATGGCGAGTTCCTTCAGTGTCCGGCTCAGCGCCGCTCCACCTCCATGCACCACCAACACCTGGTGACCTTCCGCGGCCAATGCCGCCACGGTCGAACAGAACTGCGCGACCAACTCATCGTTCTCGAGCGCCGCTCCGCCGATTTTCAGTACCAGCTTCATTGCAGCCCCTCGCGCTCATCCCAGCCGAACATCACGTTCATGTTCTGGATCGCCTGTCCCGCCGCGCCTTTCACCAAATTGTCGAGACACGACACAATCACCGCCCGCGACTGATCCGGTGAAACCTGAAAACCGATGTCGCAGTAATTTGTGTACAGCGAATACTTGATCTGCGGCAGCCGCGAACCAAACACCCGCACCCACGGCTTGCCCGCAAAGAACGCCTTCATGCTGCCCTCGAGCGCCGCCACGGCTACGCCGCTCTTCGGCCGCACATAAATCGTCGAAAGAATGCCCCGTGGAATCGGCAGCAGGTGCGGCGTGAACTGCAACTGGCTGGCTTGCAAGCCAAGTTGCTCAAGCATCTCGCCCGTGTGCCGATGCCCAAACACGTTGTAAGCCGAAAGATTGTCCGCAGCCTCCACGAAGTGCGTTGCCGGCGTAGGCTGCTTCCCCGCGCCCGAAACGCCCGACTTCGAATCGCAGATCACGCCAAAGTCGAGGTCGATCAATTCATCCTTCGTCCATGCAGCCAGCGCCAGAATGATCGACGTCGCATAACACCCCGGGTTCGCCACCAGTTCCGCGCCCGCAATCTGATCCTTGTGCAACTCCGGGCTGCCGTACACCGCTTCGTTATCCAGCACTGCGGCTTTCGTTGCATCGCGATCTTCAAACTTGTAAACCGCCCGGTTCGCCGCATGCTTCAACCGCCATGCCCCGCTTAAATCGACGACGCGATACCCGCGATCCACCGCTTCGATCGCCCACTCCCGGGAGACCTCATGCGGAGTGCAGAGAAACAGGATGTCCGCGCCCTTGGCTTTTAGTGCGTCCCATGCAAACGGCTCCAACGCCAATTGCCCAAAACCATTGCCCGAAATCTGCGGATAGAAATCTGCAAGATCCGTGGGCTGACCTGGCTCCGGCTTGTGTCGAAACAATGCAGGTTTCTGCAAGCACGGATGGGCCAGCAGCAGCCGAGTCAATTCGAATCCCGAATAGCCGGTCGCGCCGATGACGGCGGGTTGGACAGCATGTGTCATTACGCCAGCAGCTCCTTAATACGCGACAGGAGCTTCTCTGCGTCTTTACTGTTAGGGCTTACGATAAACACCGTGTCGTCGCCCCCGACCGTGCCGACCACTTCCGGCCATCCTTCGGCATCCAGCGCTGCGGCCACCGGTTGTGCGCTGCCGGCGCTGGTCTTCACTACGACAATGTTTTGCGCGGTCTTTACTTCATAGACGAATTCATGGATCAACCGCTCCACCGACGGCAGCCATGCGTTGGCCGAGCCTTCGTCTGAAGCCGGGAACTGGTATCCCTCATCGGTCTTCACCAGTCCAAGTTCGTGGATGTCGCGGGAGAGAGTGGCCTGGGTTACGCGATGCCCGCGTTTGAACAGCAGCCGGCGCAGCTCATCCTGGTTGTAAACCGGGTGGCTGGTGATTGCGTCGCGGATTGCGGCGTGCCGGGCAAGCTTGGACATCGTTCTCCATCAATATGCATAAATATGCACTTGCTAGAATAATTATCCAACCTTGGCTCGGCCGCGTCAAGCGGGTTCGCGAGTTGTTGTCCGTGGTTCCCGGTTACTTTCGGACGTCGTTCACAAACTCGCTCACCGCCTTGATGAAGAACGCGGGCTGGTCCTCGAACGTCATGTGCCCGGCATTGGGCACGATCACCAGCTTCGAGCCCGGAATCTTGCTGTTCATTTCTTGCGACTGCGCTGGATCGCACTCATCGTGATCCCCGGCAATGATCAATGTGGGCACCTTGATCGTCGCCAGTTTATCCACGTACTCCACGCTCTTCAGATTGCCGCTGATCACGAACTCCCCGTCCGAGCCCCACATCTCGCGATACAACAGCCACGACGTGCCGGTGTTCTGCGCCTGCGGGTCGTAATTCGGATCCGGCCGCGCACCATAAAGGAAGGGGAAATATCCATCGCCCCACGCCAGCGTGGCGTATTCGGTGGGATAGCGTCCGTGCTCCCATGCTTCGCCTTTGTCATACAGCCCGGCCTTTTCGAGTTCCTCGATCCGCTTCCGTTTCGCTTCCGGCATCGCGTTCTTCTCGCGCGCCAGCACTGCGTTCATTTCCCTGGTGCTCGAAAACGTCGATGCCAGGATGAGGTGCGAAAGGTTTTGCTGGTACTTCAAGGCATACGCCTGGGCCAGCACTCCGCCATAAGAATGTCCAAGCAGGCTGATCTTTCCGAGGTTCAGTGCCTCGCGCACCGCCTCAACGTCATCGGCCATATCCTCGGTCGTGTAGAGCTTCGGATCATCCAATTTTGGCGATTTGCCCGACCCCCGCTCATCGATAAAAATCAGCCGGTTGTGCCGTGCCAGCAGGTAGAGGTTCGGCAGAAAATAATCGTGAGAGGCGCCCGGTCCGCCGTGAACGATCAACAAGGGCGCTCCCCGGCCCACGCTCATGTAGTAAATCATCACCCCGTTGGCATCGACGAGACCTTCCTCCACCGGATAGGCGTTTGCTTTGCGGGATGCGGTTTGGGGAAACACGAACGACGCGAACAACAGCAGGAATGCGGCTAATCTGCTTGTTTTCATGCGCGCCATGTTACACACCGCCCGAGCTGTATACCAGACGTTGTAATTCCTTCTGCTTTCTCGGTTTCGTGGATCGATAAGCGTCTATATGGAGGAAACCGGCCACATTGGGCCGATACCCGACATTTGTGACAAATATCACTGCCGAAGGCCTGTTTTGGTAAGACACTTACATCCGGCAGCGAGCTGTTGCACACGACTGCCCGTGTACCCGGTCTCTTACCGGGGAACGCGCGTCGCCTCCAAAAAAGACGACAGGAGGGCAAATGAAACGCATTCTTTCCATTCTTGCAGCGGTCGCGATCTCGTCGCTGTTCGTTGCCGCACAAGCCGTTAAGTCCGACACCAGCAAAGATTCCGCACCCACCACTGAAATCCGCAAAGTCGCGGCGCCCCAAACCTCTGCCATCGACGGCCAGGCCAACTACAAGGCGTATTGCGCGGCTTGTCACGGCGTCAGTGGAAAAGGCGACGGCCCAGCCGCCTCCGCACTCAAGGTCCCGCCGACCGATCTCACTCGTCTGGCGGCCAACGCGGGCGGAAAATTCCCGACCATGCATGTAGAGACCATGATCCGCAATGCCGACAATCCGTCCCACGGCAGCAAAGATATGCCGATCTGGGGCCCTGTGTTCCGTTCATTGAGCAGCGGGAACCAGGCGCAAGTCGAACTTCGCGTCTCGAATCTCACCAAGTACATCGAGGCTCTTCAGGCCCACTAGGACTCGCCTGTTTTAGTATGGAAGGCGCTCTTTGGAGCGCCTTCATTTGTGCCGTTTGACCTGATAGCCTGTCTTCCTTAGCATGCTGCATCGTATTTACAATCTGTCACTCATCGGCTTCGGCAACGTCGGCCGTACCTTTCTTTCCCTGCTCGATCGAAAACGCGAATACCTCGCAAAAGAACACAACCTCGGCTTCCAATTCACCGGAATCGCCACTCGCAAGTTAGGATGGCTCGTCAATCCGAATGGCTTCGATCCTGCCCGGCTCGCGGAAGATAACTTCGCGGACGCAATCGCTGCCGATTCCCTGCGACACTGGATGGTCGCCACCCGCCCTGACGCGGTTTTTGAAACCACGTCTCTCAACCCCCACACCGGCCAACCCGCCATCGATCATCTCCGTTCCGCTCTCGAACACGGAGCCCATGCGATCTCCGCCAACAAGGGACCGGTTGTCTATGGCTACGACGAACTCAGCGCGCTCGCGACGAAGATGCATCGCAAGTTTTATTTCGAATCGTCGGTAATGGATGGCGCGCCCATCTTCAACCTGTTTCGCGAATGCCTGCCCGCCATCGAGCTTCGCGGCTTTCGCGGCATCCTCAATTCCACAACCAATGTCATTCTCGAAGCCATGGAACAAGGCCAATCCTTCGACGACGCCGTCCGCCACACGCAGCAGATCGGCGTAGCCGAAAGTGATCCCGCGAACGACATCGACAGCTGGGATGCCGCCGTTAAAGTTGCAGCCCTCGCCACCGTCCTGATGCGCAAGCCCTTGCGTCCCGACCAAGTCGAACGCCAAGGAATTCGTAGGCTGACCGCGCAGCAGATCGAAGCCGCCCGCGTCGATGGTCGTCGCTACAAAGTAGTGTGTAGCGCCAAGCTTGTTGCTAACCGTATCGTTGCGAAGGTCGCTCCGGAAGCGTTACCGATCAACGATCCGCTGGCACAGGTGTCTGGAACATCTTCCGTAATTTCTTTCGAGACGGATATGTTTCCCGCACTTGCGATTCACGAAATCAATCCCGGATTAGACGCAGTCGCCTATGGACTGCTCACCGATTTCCTGCGTGCTGTAAAGGAGTAATTCATGGCAACTCGAGAAGCCTCTGCATCCTCTATCGTCGACCTCGCTTCCCTCCGCGCCCAATTCCCGGCGCTCGCCGAAAAGGTGAACGGACACACCGCTGTTTACTTCGACGCTCCCGGCGGCACGCAAGTCCCGCAACGTGTGATCGACGCCATCTCCGGCTACCTCGTCCATTCCAATTCCAATACCCACGGACAATTCCTCACCAGCCATCGCACCGACGAGGTGCTCGCCTCCGCGCACTCCGCCATGGCCGATATGCTCGGCTGCGATCCCGAAGAAATCATCTTTGGTCAGAACATGACCACCCTCACCTTCGCCATCAGCCGTGCCTTGGGCCGCGATTTGCGCGAGGGCGACGAGATCATTACCACCCTGCTCGATCACGATGCCAACGTCGCTCCGTGGCGTGCGCTCGAAGAGCGCGGCGCAACAGTCCACGCCGTGAAGTTCCGTCCCGAAGACTGCACCCTCGACCTCGACGACCTCAAATCGAAATTAAATGTCCGCACGAAAATCGTCGCGGTCGGCTACGCTTCCAATGCCGTGGGAACCATCAATCCAGTGAAGAAAATCACCGCCATGGCGCACGAAGCCGGTGCGCTGGTGTTCATCGATGCTGTCCACTTTGCTCCCCACGGCGCCATCGACGTTCACGATATCGATTGCGATTTCCTCGCCTGTTCCACCTACAAATTCTTCGGGCCACACATCGGCGTTCTCTACGGCAAGCGCGCACATCTCTCGCGCCTGAGGCCCTACAAGGTTCGTCCTGCCGCGGACACACTTCCCGATCGCTGGGAAACCGGCACGTTGAATCACGAAGGTATAGCCGGCGTCGCAGCGTGTGTCGACTATCTCGCCGACCTCGGCCGCCACGCTGGCCCCGCGGCCACCACCCGCCGTGCGGCGATCCTCTCCGCATATGCCTGGATGCACCAGCACGAGCAAGAACTGGCAGAGCGCTTGATCCGTGGCTTGCTGGAAATTCCCGGACTCACCTTCTACGGAATCGGCGATCTCAACCGTCTTGCCGAGCGTACCCCAACCGTTTCCATCCGCATGAAGAACCATTCCCCGGCAGAGCTCTCCAAGTGCCTCGGTGAACTCGGCATCTACACTTGGGACGGAAACTTCTACGCGCTTAACCTCACCGAACAGCTTCGCGTTGAAGAGAGCGGCGGCATCCTGCGCATCGGACTCGCTCACTACGCGACCGCCGAAGAAGTCGATCGATTACTGGCCGCATTGCGGTCCTTTGCGTAGTTGGTACCGCGCAACAGGTGTTCATCCCGTCCCCGAACGCCATAGCCTGCGGCGACGCACACTCCTGCAGGAGATCGCATGTTCAAATCTGCCGCCTTTGCCGTCCTGCTTTCCGCAGCTTGCATGGCCCAGGATGCCGCGATGTTCCGTGGCAATCCTGCCCACACCGGTGTCTATAGCGCCCCCGGCGTTCCGAACTTCAATCACGTGAAGTGGCAATTCAAAACCAAGGGCCAGGTCTATTCCTCTCCAGCCGTCTCCGGAGGTGTGGTGTATTTTGGCAGCACCGACCATCGTCTGTATGCCGTCGATCTCGAAACCGGCGCGAAGAAGTGGGAGTTCAAAACCGACAGCCGCGTCGTCTCGTCCCCTGCGGTGGAAAGTGGACTGGTCTATTTCGGCAGCTACGACGGCGTCTTCTATGCCGTGGATGCCGACACCGGCCAGCAGAAGTGGAAGTTCAAAACCGGCGGCGAGCGCCGTTTTGCCGCAAGACATCTGCACGGCACACTCCCCATCGCCGAATCCATGCCAGATCCCTTCGATTTCTATCTTTCCTCTCCAGTGGTGAATGCCGGGGCAGTCTTTTTCGGCAGCGCCGACGGCAACGTGTACGCGCTTAATGCGGCTGACGGCACCTTGAAATGGAAATTCCCAACCGGAGACGTGGTCCATGCTTCGCCCGCTTTCGCTAACGGCACGCTCTACATCGGCAGCTGGGACAGTTTCTTCTATGCCATCGACGCCGCAACCGGCAAAGAGAAATGGCGCTTCAAGACCGGCGAAGACCACGATACCTACAACCAGGTCGGCATTCAATCCTCTGCAGCGCTTGCGGATGGCGTTGTCTACTTCGGATGCCGTGACTCCAATTTCTATGCGGTCGATGCAGAGACAGGCAAACAGAAGTGGCTATTCAACAACAAAGGTTCCTGGGTAATCGCCTCTCCTGCGGTGCGCGATGGCAAAGTCTATTTCGCAACCTCCGACACTGGTCTTCTCTACTCCGTCGACGCCGCGACCGGCAAGCCGTTATTCACCGTCGATGGCAAGCATTGGCCGATGTTTTCTTCGCCCGCCATCGCCGGCGACACTCTCTACATCGGCTCGCACGATGGAGCGTTCCGCGCCTTCGATGTCGCGTCGGGAAAACTGGCGTGGAGTTTTCAGACTGACGGCGCGAAGCAATACGCCGCCGCTTACACCAAGCCTGACGGCACCCCCAATTACGAAGCGGCCTTCTTCGGAGATTTCTATGACGACATGGTGGCCGGTGTGCAAGCGATGTTGNNTGCAATAACCAGTTAGCGCTCTTTCTCAGGTTCGACAAAGAATCGGTACCCGACGCCCCGCACCGTCTGAAGATGTTTCGGATGCGAAGGATCTTTCTCGATATACCGTCGCAACCGTACGATGAAGTTATCGATGGCGCGCGTATCCGTGTCCTCGTGCAGGTCCCATACCTCTTCCAGGATCGATTTTCGCGACACCGGACGGCCCGCACTCCGAATCAGGTACTGCAACAACTGCGCTTCCATCAACGTGAGGTGGTGCACGTCTTCGCCGACGTGGAGTTCGAGCGCATCAAAATCCAGGTACTTGCCATCGAACCGTAGGATCTCCGGTTCCGGAGCAGGTTCTTCTTTCTGCGCCCATTTTCGCCGTCGCATCAGGCTGTTGAGCCGCGCGATCAGGATGGTCAGCTCAAACGGCTTCGGCAGATAGTCGTCAGTTCCCGCCTCGAAGCCGTTGAGAATATCTTCCGAACGCCCGCGCGCTGTCAGCATCAGGATGGGAATAAAATTCTGTGCCGCTCGCAGTTCCCTCGCGACGACAAATCCGTCTTTACCCGGCAACATGATGTCGAGCACTAACGCGTCGAAATACCGCCGCTGCGTGAGTAACTGATCGAGCGCCTCTTCGCCGCTCCCCGCAACCTCCACGTCATGCCCCTCAGCCTGCAAATTAAATTGCAGACCTCGCGCCAGGTGCTCCTCGTCTTCCACAACCAGGATGTGGCTCATGTCGTAAAAACTCTCGGCAGGTCGATCGTCACCGTCGTACCTCTGCCCGCGCCTTCGCTGAAGGCCGTAACTTTCCCACCATGCCGCTTCGCGATCGCACGCACGATAAACAATCCCAGCCCGCTGCCTTTCACCCCAGGATTCGTTGCGCGATAGAAGCGTTTGAACACGCGCTTCAAATCACCCCGCTGAATTCCGATCCCCTTATCGGTCACACGAATCTCCAGTCGATCGATGGACGGCGCCACAAGATCGACAGCGACATCCACATCATCGCGTGAATATTTCACCGCGTTATCGAGAATATTAAGAAATGCAGTGCGCAATTCCTCGAGCTCTCCGAGCACCGTGTAATGTTCCCCCGGCGATGGCTCCTTCGCCCAGTGCAACGCTTCGGTCGCAAGGTGATGTCGCGTCGTGACCAGGTTCATGCATTCGCGCAGTACCGGCTCTACCTCGATCGGCCGGAACTTCTGCACATCCTTTTTTTGCGCAACCGAACTCGCCTTCAACACCTGTTCGACGGTGCGCAGCAGGCGATCGGTATCTTCCAGCATGATCCCGTAAAAATGCTGCCGTTTTTCTTCCTCCACGTTGCGCTTCTGCAGCGTCTCCAGGTAGAGGCGAATTGACGTGATCGGTGTCTTCAATTCGTGGGTCACGGCATTGATGAAGCTATCGTGCTGTTCGTTTCGCCGGATCTCGCGCACCAGGAAGATGGTGTTCAGCACCATGCCCGCGATGATCACCCCGAAAAAGATGACGCCGACGATCATCATCCAGAACTCGCGCCAGTTCAGGATGATCCAGCTGATATTCAGCGTGACCGCCGCCGCGATCAGGCAAATGCCAAGCGTGACCGCGGTTGCAATTGCCTTGCGCCGGCTGGTGATTTTGATGGGCACGCACTGATTCTAGCGCGTGTCATCCTTGTCAATCCCATTCCAGTTACGAAGGGATAGCACCTGCAGCTTGCGATTATGCAAGGATTATCCGCAAATTACGGGTAGTATCGGAATATGAAGTCGTCGCTGAAAACCCGCGAAGTTCCCCCCAAGCGAGTGCCTCCGGTTGTGAAGGGTCCGATCCGTTGTCATAAATGCCAGCTTGTCTGCCAGACTGCCGCCGAATATCTCAGCCATACCTGTGAGCAGCAGCGATTGGTACACGATTCGCAAACCCGCCGGCTCATCGATGGACTCTCCAACGGCACTTTCGGCCGTCGTTAATCTCCGCCGACAATTTGCCGCTAGCCTAGGTTCAGCTGCCAGGAAACTCCGAATCGATCGTTGACCCATGCGAACAGCGTGCTGAAACCGTAATTGTTTAACGGCATAAGCTCCGATCCACCCTCTGCCAGTGTTTTCGCCATGCGCCGGATCTCGCCCTCGGAATCGCAAATAACGAAAAATGAAAAGGACGGCGTGAAACTGAACGCGTGGTGGACAAAACTGTCCGTACACATCACCGATTGCCCCGCAACCTTGAACGATGCCTTCATCACCGTTCCTTCCTTGGCGGGACCACCCACCCCATAGCGATGGATTTCTTCGATCTTTCCGCCCGGAAAGACCGAAACATAAAAGTCATCGCTTCTTCCGCGTTACCCTCAAACATCAAGAATGGTTTCGCACTGTGCATCGGGCCTCCGTTTCGCTTGCGATTCTAGCGCGCACAATAGAAAAAGGGCGCCGTAGCGCCCCTTCTCTTCCAGCAAACCTTCGTTAGTCTCCGGCGACCATCTCCGGAAGCGATTCCACTGGAGCTTCTTCCGTTGCAACTACTGCCGGTCGTCGCTCTAAGCGCGGCAGCTTCACGTTCGAGACAATGCCCAGCTTGCTGAGCGCCCAAATCTGCATCCAGTTGAAGTCGAGCTCATACCACGCCAGCCCGTGCTTCGCCGACTGCGGATGCGCATGATGATTGTTGTGCCAGCCTTCCCCGAAGGTCAGCATCGCGATCAGGAAGTTGTTGGTCGAATCGTCATCGGTCACAAAGCGCTGAGAGCCCCATATATGGGTCGCCGAGTTCACCAGCCAAGTGCTGTGCAGGCCGAACGTCGTGCGTAGGAAGATTCCCCACAACACCATCTTCCATCCACCGACGGCGAGAATGACCACGCCAAGCACCGTGATTGGAACCCAGTGCCATTTGCTGATCCAGTTGTGGAACTTGTCTTTGCGAAGATCGGGAACGTAGGGCGAAAGCTCCTTCACGTTCTGGTGCAGGGTCTTGCCAAGAATGATCCAGCCCATGTGCGACCACCACTTGCCGTCGCGTGGCGAATGCGGATCCCCTTCTTTGTCGGTCAACTGGTGATGGACGCGATGCGTCGCCACCCAGAAAATCGGTCCGCCTTCCAGCGCCAGGGTCGCGCACGTGGTCAGGAAATACTCCAGCCACTTCGGTGCCTTGTATCCCCGATGCGTGAGCAGGCGATGGTAGCCCATCCCGATGCCCCAACTGCCGGCGACCCACCACAATGCAATCGCGAGAAAAAGACCCTTCCAGCTGAAGAAGAAAAGTGCGGCCACTGCGCCAAGGTGAAATGCCGCCATGGCGATGGTGGTGATCCAGTTAAATGCCAGGTCTTTCTTGGTGCGATACGAGCGTTCCATTCGTTTCCGATCCGACTCAAAGAGAATCTAGAGGGAACACGAGAAGTCGTATGCCCCCACATCATTTGAGTTCGAGACTACCAGCGGGGACGCACGGGCTCTGTAATACTTTTGTAAGCCGTGTTACCGGAGTGCCGGGGCTAGCGTGATATGGCCGCACAGGCCGCTGGCGCGGCTTTCGCCCAGTCACTCAAGATTAATTGCAGCCCGCCAAATTCAGGATGGTCGTTATAAT
This sequence comes from Acidobacteriaceae bacterium, assembly GCA_003151155.1. Classification (GTDB taxonomy): domain Bacteria; phylum Acidobacteriota; class Terriglobia; order Terriglobales; family Acidobacteriaceae; genus Korobacter. The sequence continues at coordinate 3,335 of PLWX01000114.1, read as the reverse complement.
CCAGGCAAAACGCCAGGTCCACCAGCTCGCCCATAGCGAGCGGCTCGGCTGCCAACCGTCCGCTCTGCCGCCACGCCAGTGCTTCAAATGAACGCTGATATTTCGTCCCGTTCGCGGGCGGAGTGACCCGCATCTTCACATGTTTTTCCTTCAGGGTTTTTGCCGGAGCCGCCAGCCGCGCTCCGCGACTTACGAACACCGGTTGCGGATTGTTCATCCCGAAAGGTTCAAGCTTTTGCAACATCGCGTAGAGCTTTTCGTTCACATCGCCGAGCGAGATCTCCGCGTCATAAATCATCTCCGGAACGAAATCCTCGGCCGTCAGATGTTGCCGGGCATAAGCCTCAAGCTTTTCCCGCAGAGCAGGTACGCGATCTTCCGGCAGCGCAAAGCCCACCGCGTGCGCATGACCGCCAAATCTTGAGAACAATTCCGCACACGACTCCAACGCGTTCAGCAGGTGAAAAGTCTTGATCGATCGCCCGGAGCCATGCGCTTCACCCTCATGCCGCGCCACCACCAGCGCCGGACGATTCGTCCTCTCCACCACGCGGCTCGCACAAATCCCGATCACCCCGCGATGCCACTCCGCGCCATCCATCACCAGCGAATATCGATCCTTCAGCGAGGCATCATCGGCCAGTTGCTTCTCGATCGCCGCCATGATGCGCGCTTCCTCCTCCTGACGGTCGCCGTTCAGCTTGTGCAGATGTTCCGCCACCGCCTTCGCCCGCACCGGATCTTTCGTCGTGAACAGCTCGACGACGTCGCGAGCAACATCCATGCGGCCCGCCGCGTTAATCCGCGGAGCCACCCGGAACCCAATGTCCTGCGCTGTCAGCGGCCGTCCTCCATCGACCCTGCAAATCCCCAGCAGTTCGCGCAACCCGGCGTTCATCGGCCTCCGCAGCCCTTCCAGCCCAAGGCTCACGAATACGCGGTTCTCGCCGACGAGCGGCACCGCATCGGCGATCGTGGCAATCGCCGCAATCTTCAAGAATGACGGAATCATCCGCGCTCGATCCGTCTTTTCCAGCAGTGCCTGCGCCATCTTGAAGGCTACGCCCGCGCCGCATAGCGCCTTGCACGGGTAATCACATCCGCTCTGGTTCGGATTGAGAACCGCCAGCGCCTTCGGCACACCTTCCGCGCCCGGCAGGTGATGATCGGTGACGATCAAGTCGATTCCCAGCCGGCTCGCCGTCTCCGCCGCGGCAAACGCTCGAATCCCCGTATCCACGCTGATGATCAGCCGAATCCCATCCGCCGCCGCGCGCTCAATCACCTCGTCGCGCATGCCGTAGCCTTCGAGCACACGGTGCGGCACATGGAAGTCGGCACGTCCCCCGAGAATTTCAATCACGGTTTTCAGGATGACGGTGGCCGTCGTGCCATCGACGTCGTAGTCGCCATAGATGAGCACTTGCTCCTGGTTCGCAATCGCTGCCAGCAAACGATCGACGGCCGCTTGCATGCCATGCATCGCGTAAGGCGAGTGCAACGCCTCGAGCTTAGGATTTAGAAATTGTTGCGCTTCTTCGGAGGTGCGAATGCCACGCGCTGCGAGCAGCGTGGCGATCAGCGGCGAGAGCGCCGCCTCCTGCTGGAGGCGCGAAGCAATCGACGATTCAAAGGCCCGCTGGGTCCATCGCACAGCCCATCATAACGGGGTGGCGATGTGGAAAAGTGCGACCCACTTGCGGAAGTCGGGTCAAGCATCTTTCGATTGGCATCCTACTCCTACCCCCTCCCCTAGTCGAACTATTGTTTTCAGCAGCTTAGGCTGTGGAAAACCGGTAAATTCTTCTGGCCGTGGGAGTTACAGGTAAATTCTTCTAAACACTAGGGTTAAAAGCCAAACCTGAACACGGAGGTCACGAAGGACAGAGGGGTGGATATTGATCTCGCAAATTTTGAAAGAGCTATTGGTGTTTCTGGGTATGCCCAACCTGCGCAGGATAGTCAGGTGTCGTCAAGAAAGTATGTGAAGCGGAGCACGGCGCGACGTGTGCCCGGTCACGGGGATGGTGTGATGGTGGGATCAAGAGCGATGCCAGAACTTCCGCAGCGCGAGGCTTGCGCCTCGCGGGAAAGGCCTGCCGCCCTTGAAGGGGCTGCGGAGTTGGGGAGCTTGGTTTCNNGAGTGCGTTACGAAACGGCGGCTAAGCGACATTGTGATCGGGGATGCGCGTAAGTCGGAGAGCGGTGGGCCGATGGTTACCCGGCGATGGCCACCGCGAGAGCCTTGCCGCCGAGCATTTTCATCATCCGTTTCAGGTTGAGAGCGAGGATTCCGAGTCCGATTTCGATGCGTGCGCCGTGCAAGTTCCGCAGCAGGAACCGCGGATGGCCGAAGATGCGGTACTTCAGCAACGCGAAGGGATGTTCCGCGAGCGATTTTCGCAGCGCCATCGTCGCGGGCGTGGTCCGTTGCCGGGTTCGCTCCAACCCCTCTTCGTACAAGTGGCGTTTCACGATGCGTTTGCCGGACCCCGTGCAGCGCGCCTTCCGCGGGCAGATGCCGCAGACCCGGGCCTCGGCCGCATAGATCACCGCTGGCCGGTCGGTACAGTTATTCCTGCGCTGCAGGCTTTGCCCTGCCGGGCAGCGATAGGTGTCGCTGGCCGCCTGGTATTGGAATTGGTCACGGCCGAACAACTCGCCGTCGCCCTGATTGTTCAGCGTGCGCTGCACCGGCAGGTGGGGCACGAGGCCGCGCTCCTCACAGGCCTGCACCTGCTCGCCGCTCGAGTATCCCGCATCGGCCACGACGTTGAGCGTTGCCCTCTCGCCGGCCACCGCTTTCCGCGCCGCTTCCGCCATCGGCAACAAGCTGCGCAGGTCGTTCTTCTCGGTCGTCACCTGCTGGGCCACGATCAACCCCCGCTCGGCATCGACTGCGATCTGCACGTTGTAGGCCGGCAACTTACCTTCCCGGCCGCGCATAAAAGTCGCATCCGGCTCGGGATCTCTGCGCAGCTTCTCCAACGCCGCCTTCGCCGCATCGTGGTCGATCACCACTTCCTCCTGCTCGTCGGCGGCATCGAGCTGCTCCAGGTATCGCTTCATCGCATCGCGCTCACGCACCCGCGAGGCGCTCGACACGGCTCGGAACTTAGAGCCGTCGATTGCCACCCACTCCCCCTTCACCAAGCCTGCCGCGCGGGCCAACTGCACCAGTTCCGCTCCCGCCTCGGTCACCGCTGCCAGGTGCATCCGCCGGACCTCCGCGATCGACTTGTAGTCGGGCCGCCAACGCCCCAGCAGCCACATCACTTACACGTTGCGCGTGCACTCCGCTTCCAACCGCCGCGACGCACGCACCAGCTGCATAT
>PLWX01000209.1 GCA_003151155.1 Acidobacteriaceae bacterium | reverse complement strand
CTTTCACGGCGATAACACGGGTTCGAATCCCGTCGGGGACGCCAAAAACCTCACATTATTTTGACCGGGCTCACAGCGGCCCGTCCGTTTTACTTCACCGTCAGCGTCACGTTGCTTGTCCCGGTTCCCTTGTACTTATCCACAGCTATCACGGAGACATGGTGTGTGCCGGGAGTGAGGGTGAAGGATTTCGCAACCTGGTCATTCCACCGCTGATACTTCTTTACCCCGTCGATCCAAACTTCCAGGCGCTTGATGCCCGACGGCGAATTTCCGCTGGCGTGCAATACGAACGGCGAGGTCGTAGTGGAGACCGGCGAACAAATTTTCGCCATGACCGACGAGGACGGCGGCGGAGCACAGTTGGTGATGCCGCTCGTCGCCAAACCAACCACGTAGTCTCCACCGGCCACATCGCTGTACACCACATCGTGGCGCGAATCGAGATTCAAATCGCGATAAAAGAGGGTGGAAGTAATGTCGCCTGATGGACCCGCCACCTGCGTGCTGATTCCGCCGGCGCCGTTTCCAAGACCCACCACCGAGAAGCCGCAGAAATGGCTAGGGCCCACAACATTGATGTCGACATTACCGTCGCCGTTGACGTCGGCAGCCATCGGGAATCCGGCAGAGCAGCCGCCGAAGTCCGTGGTGGACGCCAGCGTGAAGTGCGCTTTGCCGTTGTTCTTGAAGACGTAAACACGATTGTTATTAGGTCCGGGGCAAGCGTCGCCACAGACATTGCTGTAGACGATCGCAAGGTCGAGGATGCCATCATTGTTGAAGTCCCCGGCCGTGAAGTCATCGAAGCGGCCAATCGCCGGAATGCTGGTTGGAACACCGAACGTGCCCTTGCCAGTACCGGGCCAGATCAGAGCTTTCGTGCCTTCCACGTTCGCGATATCGAGCTTGCCATCGCCGTTGAAATCTTCAATCAACGGATAGCTGCTGAAGTGCGCCATGTTCAGCACCTGGCCGGCAGTGAAAGTTCCATCGCCATGGCCGAGGTAGATGGCGAACTGCGAAGACGTGCTCAACTGTTCGCGAACCACGAGATCGACGTTGCCATCGTTGTTGAGATCGCCTGCCGATACCCACCCTTGTAATTGAGCGACGGGCGTGATCGGCGTTCCGACCCGGAAAGTTCCATTTCCGTTGTTCAGCAGGATCATCACCTGGCTGTTGGCGTCGGCTGAAGCGATGACGAGATCGGGATAGCCGTCGTTATTCACGTCGGGAGTTTCAATGTGGCTGGGGTTGAACGGCAACGGATAGGTGGTCTTCGCACCGTAGACGCCTTTGCTGGTCGCGAGCATTACGTCAACCGCATTTTCCGTGCCGCCGACGAGATCGGGGATCCCATCGCGATTGAAGTCGGCGGACGCAACGTCAAGAGCCTGGAAGCTCGAACTGGTTTGTCCGGTGTAGTTGTAGTTGACTTGTGCAACCAACGTGACGGAGAGGGTGAACAGCAGGAGGAGCAGACGAAAAGCGGTGCGCATAGACGACCTCACGGTTCCGGGGAACGAGTGCTGCTGGTAGCTTAGACGGCAGGTACATACATTCGGAGTTGCCCAATTCGTAAGAATGCCGGGTAAAAACACGTCATGAAATGACGCGTGCTCGAACGACATAGGGCTACTCCTGAACCGGCCGCTCATTGACCTGAGACACCGGGCAGCACTGGGACAGTTCCAGCAGTAAGTTTTTGAATTGTTAAAACATTGGCTTGGCTAAGACGAACGTGGCCCGATGAAAGCGCAATGATCCTATGGGGAGCTAGGAAGCGAGTCAAGTACCAGAGTAGCTACTATCGCGGCATAAACGAGCCACTGAAGGATCGGCCCGGACGCCGTCGGAAGCCTGCGCGAATGCCCTTTCCAGCCGCTGAGGATGCGCGTACATTTTCGGTGTGAAGCTTGTTCGCCTGTTGTTTGTTGCCCTGATCGCGCTGCCGATGTTGCTCCCGGCACAAAGCCCGCCTGCCGGAAAGCTGCCGATGATCGTCATCCACCGCCGAACCATCATTGCTTTTTTCGTCGGCGCAAACGAAGCGCGCGAGATCGATGCCAACGGAAACGAATCCCTCAGCGATTTTCAGCTTTATGCATATCAGGCCAAAGGCCCATTGAAGAAAATGAAGGTCGATTTTCTCGACACAACATCGCCGGCCTTCTCCATCCAGACCGGCACAAAGATCGTCGACTTACATCCCGCGCAAAGAATTGGCTACTACTTCATCGCTCCCGGGCAGGAACCGCGGGTGGAGTATGGGGTACGCACCGACGATCAGTTGATTGAGATTGCAAGCCAGTATTTCTCGGTCACAGCACCGAAACCCTAGGTGCGGCTCTTCGCCCACTCTTCGGGAGACGGCAACGGATCCATATCTTGCCCGGCCATGATCTGCGCAAAGGCCCGCATCATCTCGTCATGCAGCAGCCCGTTGGAAGCCAACGTCTCTTTGCTGTCGAGCCGGAAAGGCGATCCATCGAAGCGTGTGACCTTACCGCCCGCCTCGGTGACGAGCAGGCTTCCCGCCGACGTATCCCAGGGATTGAGATTGAACTCCCAAAATCCGTCGTAGCGACCGGACGCAACATTTGCCAGGTCGAGTGCCGCCGATCCCGCGCGCCGTACGCCGTGCGAGTGCAAGGTGATCTGGTGGTAGAAGTGAATGTTCGGATTCTTATGGCGCTTGAAGCTGGGAAATCCCGTGCCGAGCAGCGATTCGTTGAGTCGCCTCGTCTGGGAAACATGAATCGCTTCCCCGTTCAGAAACGCGCCCGTTCCCTTTTCGGCAGCGAATAATTCATCGCGCGTAGGATCGTAGAGAACTCCGGCAACCATTTCGCCGCGATGTGCCAGTCCCATGGAAACGCAGAACACCGGGTAGCCATGCGCAAAGTTCGTGGTACCGTCCAGCGGATCGACATACCAGCGATACTCGGCGCCCGTTTCCTGCCGGGTTCCCTCTTCCCCCACGATGTCGTGTTCCGGCCAGGCAGCGCGTATCCGCTCGACAATCAGCTTCTCTGACGAACGGTCCGCGACCGTGACCAGGTCAACGTCGCCTTTGTATTCGATTTTTACCCGTTGATGGAAATAATGCAGGAGGAGCGCACCGGCTTCGCGCGCGATGGCTTCTACCTGCGGCACGAACTCAAACTTCGGCTGCGTCATGCTTAATCTTCCGAACGCACAGACTCCGCAGCCCGCGGCGTCTCCGGACGATTCTTCTTCACCGCTTCTTCCGCGATGTAACGAATGTCGTGTTTGTAAATGAAAAGGTTCGGCGCGCCCTCGCGGGTGAGGCGAACCATGGCGCGATCGTAATATTCGATCCAGCCCTTTACAATCTCGCCGTCCACCAGTTTGATGCGAACCGGGCGCTGCTTCTCGCCGAGCATCTTTAAATATGCGGCTTCTTCGTGGGTTTCTTCCGGTGGAGGCGTCTTGCCTTTTTTCTGATAATCGACGGGTGGCGTGCGGAACGGCATAGTGGAGCCATTATGTCATGGCCGCAAAACCGCACCTAGTGACGGAAGTGCAGCAATAAAAAGGGCCGCCCCGAAAAATTCGCGAGACGGCCAACAAAACAGTTGCGCCTTGCCTCTTCACCTGCCCGGCTCTCGCAGCGACGCGGAATCAAGCCGAGCGTGAAAGTTAGCGCACCCTGACTGCTGCACGTTGCGTTCCATCACGAAACCCACGAAACACTGGGTTTCCAGCGCTTCCCAAATGTAAACGTACAGATTTTCGGAGATCGCGCGCGCGTCTCTTCGGAATTACGTAGCGTTTACTTTGTAAACGCCGCCTATTCGAGTGGGCTGGTGTAATACCCAACGCGATGCCGCACTTGCAGCGCGTTTACATTCGGCACCGTCGGCGCGAGTTTCACCTCGATGGTGCGGAAGTCCGACGACACCAGCCGTCGCGACGGGTAGTAGCCGATGAGATATTGCGTACGCAGTTCGTCGGAGATCTGTTTGAACGCCACGTCAAGTTGGCTCAGATCTTTTGCATAATAGTGCTTGCCGCCGGTATCGCGCGAGAGTTGGATGAGCGCGTGCTCCCCGCCCGTGTCGCGCCCGGCACTCTGCTCCACCGGCACCATGATGATGCTGTACAGCAGTACCTCGCTCTGCGTTGCCGCCCGTACCGCTGCCTGGTAATCGATCTTGCTGTACGTATCGCCGCCGTCGGTGATCAGCACCATCACCTTGCGGCCGTCGCGCTTCATCAGGTTTTTCGACGCCAGGTAAATGGTGTCGTACAACGCGGTCGCCGATCCCGGCACGATCTCGCCGATGCCATGATCGATGCGCTTCAGGTCGGCGGTGAACGGCACCACCTCGTTGATGTCTTCGCTGAACGAGTACACGCTCAGCACATCGATCGGCCTCAATATGTCGTGCGCGAAACGCTTCGCCGAATCGGTCTCCAGCTTCAGGTCTTTCTTCGTGCTGCCGCTGGCGTCAATCCCGATCACGATCGAGAGCGGCAGCTCTGACTCTTTCTGGAAGAGCGCAATCTTCTCCGGATTGCCGTCTTCGGTCACGTTGAAATCCGCCTGCTTCAGGTTGGCGATCGGCGCGCCGTGCTCGTCCACCACCGTGGTGTACACGTTCACCAGTTTTACGCTGACCTTGAAAGTAGGCTGGTCGGTCTGGGCATTGTTCTTCGATCCGCCGGCACTCGGCGGCCGCGGCACCTGGCGGTTGGGGATCGGACGCCCCGCAGGTTGTTGCGGCGAAGGGCTGTCCTGCGCAAACGCAACCGCAGAGACAAGGGCCAGGAAGCAGAGGGCAAGACGCGGCATCGGGTATTTGTAAAGACGGATGACGGCAAGAATGGCGAGCATCTTAGGACTTAGAAGGGCCAATAGCAAACCAATCCGAGTCTACCAAACGCCGCCTAAACCCCTGTCATCCTGAGCGGGAAACACCAGCGTTCGCAATAACCCTGTCATCCTCAGCGTAGAACGCGAAGCGTTCGCAATAACCCTGTCATCCTGAGCGAGAACGCGCAGCGTTCGCAGTCGAAGGACCCCTATTACAGAAATCACTCCCCAGGTCTTGTCATGCTGAGCGGAGAATCCGCGTACCCATGCGGATTCGCAGCCGAAGCACCTTGCGTTTCATCGCGCGCCACAAAACGCCTCCGGTTTCATCGCGCGCCAGCCACAAACCGCTTTGTGTCAGGGCACGACTTCAGTCGTGCCGAACTAGCTCGCAAAAAGAACGGGCTTTAGCCCCTGCACTCCGGAGGGAACGGTTCCCCGTCCGCCCATACCGCGCCGTCTTCGAAATATTCTTTCTTCCAGATCGGCACCTTCTTCTTCAACGTATCGATCGCGAACCGGCAGGCCTCGAACGCCGCCCCGCGATGCGCCGACGCGACCACAATCAGCACGCTTGTCTCACCAATTTCGATCCGCCCGACGCGGTGCACGATGCGAATATCGCGAATTTTGAATTCGCTGAGCGCCCGCACCGCCAGGGCCTCGAGTTCCTTGAGCGCCATCGCCTCGTAAGCTTCGTAATCGAGATAGAGAGTGCGCCGCCCACGGGTGTTGTTGCGCACCACTCCCTCGAAGACGATCACCGCCCCGTCTTCCCCGGCACGCAGGGAGTTGGAAATCTCCTCGGTGCGGATCACCTCGCGCACAATCTCGCAATGCTCGCTGCGGCTCTCAGGCAAACCGCCACTGACCGGCGGTATCAGCGCGACCTCGTCGTTGGCCTCGAGCACGCGTGACTTGTCGGAATATTCCAGGTTGACGGCAATCGCCAGCGCATTGGCAAAGCGCTCCAACCCCGGATGCCTGCCCCGCAGCGCGGCGAACAACTCTCCAGCGGTGGATCGCTCGGAGACCTCCACCCGCTCCTCGGCAGCGCCCGCCAGTTCCTTGAGAATGCCGAAATAGATGACCTTGACTTGCACGCTATCAAGGATACCAGCGAAGGAATCGCGAGTTCGCCGTGATCTCCAAGCGCTATCGGCCTTTGTATTCCTGGAAGAGTTCGGGAAACTCTTTTCTCAATGCGTCGATCTTCGGTCGATCGCAGACCTTAATGTACGGGTTGTCAGGATTATGAAGCGCGTAATCCTGATGATAGGACTCAGCATCGTAGAAGCCCTTCGAAGGCGTCACCTCCGTCACGATGGGCGCGTGGAAGACGCCTGCAGCGTTGAGCTGGGAGATGTATTTTGTGCTGATGTTCCGCTGCTCATCGTTGCCGTAGAAAATGGCGGACCGGTAGGAAGTTCCAACGTCGGCTCCCTGTCGATTGAGCTGAGTTGGATCGTGAACCACGGAGAAAAAAATCTGCAGGAGCTTTCCGTAGGTGATCTTCGAAGGGTCGTAGACAACTTTGACTGACTCGGCGTGCCCGGTCGTCTCGGTGGTGACCTTGTCGTAAGTAGCATTCGCCGCCGAGCCGCCCGCGTATCCGGCAGTCGTCGCCACCACTCCCTTCACTCGCTCGAATACGGCCTGTGTTCCCCAGAAGCAACCGCCCGCGAAGATGGCGGTCTCCTTCCCCGACTTCTGGGCGAGAGGAGCGTCTGTCTGTGGCGCCGGTATCCCCATCCGCGTCTCTGCCTGGGCGGATTGGCTGAAACCAAAGAGCAACAGTGTCGCCGACAAAATCAAACCGCTGAGCAGTGAACGAATCATGAAACCTCCAAACATAAGCGCTCAAGTAAAGACGCTCGAAGTCTCCTGAAAGTTACGACCGATCCCGTCGAAAACGAGCCGGGTGCCGGGTGCCCCATCCAAGCTCGCCGCCTTTGGCGAGCTTGGGTGGGTCTAGAAACGGCGCGCCGCAGGCGCAATCTTGTTTTCATTTTCCTTTGTGGGGGTACCCCCCTCCCCTCCCCTAGTCGAATTATTGTTTTCAGGAGCTTAGGCTGTGGAAAACCCGCAAATTTTTGGGGCCGTAGGAGTTAGGGGTAAATTCTTAAAAACACGGGAGTTGCGGCGGGGAAAACGGCAGAACTCCGGAAGTGGCGTGGTCGGCGCCGCCGAGTTAGGAAAGGCTGTCATCATCATGTCGGGAAGCGACAGAGTAGAGAGATGGATCGTAGAAAGATGTGATGAGAAATACGGACGGAGGTGACCTAGCGCACGGGTTGCACGTTTGGTGGGGATTGACAGAGAGCCATCACAGAAGCGGCTTCGTAAGTGGGACGGAAACCCCAGGTTTCAATCCCCGGGTTTCCCCAAGTTTCCAGCAGCGAGTTAGGAAGGAACACCTGCTAGGAAAGTACTCGTTGTCTCCGCCAACAGGTGATCTGCGTCTCGATTAAGCTATTTGCGCAATTTCCCGCGCCTGGCTATACGATCATCGCTGCCAGTCTCAAATCCTAAGAAGCGCTAGAGCAGTACTTCTGTCAGCCCACCGCACGATGGGGCCTCGCCCGGCGCGTGGCCCACATCTAAGTTCCTTCCTGTTCATCCTATCCACGACCCTCGGGTGCCCCACTTCTCGCGTTTTTCGAGAAGTGGGAAAGCGTCTCTCTCGAACTCTCATCTTTTTTCACGAGCAGTTGCCAGGAGGGACGGATCGATCGAATCCTCAAACCCGTAATGTCTTTCTAACCCCCAATGCACGATCTCGGCACAGAAACCCACCTCGTCCAACGATGTGACGGTCAACCCATCACCATGTAACGTGAGACTTGCAGACTCGTCTCCCACTTCTCGAGAAACGCGAGAAGTGGGGCACCCGCAGGTCCACCAGAAGAAAAATCAAAGAGAAGAGACATTCGGGCCACCCGCCGGACGTTTGGGGTTCTCTCACCTAATGGCAAAAGGCAGTGAGCGCCTACGGCGCGTCTTAGTAGACCCACCCTATCTCGCCAAAACAGGCGAGCTAGGATGGGGCACCCGGCTACGGTCCTCCGTCTCCCGCGCAATCCGAACGGTCAGCGCTTGATCGCAATCCCATTGATCTCGAAATGTCCTCCGCGCAGCAGTGGACCCGAACCGACGAAGGCACGCGCTGGATAGTCTTTGCTGAAATAGCTTTTGTATACCTCGTTGAACTTGTCATAGAGCGAGAGGTCGGGACAGAACACCTGGACCGAGACGAGGTCGTCCATGGTCATGTTGGCCTCGGAGAGTACGGCTTTCATGCCGTCGAGCGCGATGTGCACTTCCTGCTCGATCGTCTCGGGTGGCTTGCCGGTCTTCGGATCGACACCAATCCTCCCGGCGATGTAAAGCGTATTGCCGACCAGCACTGCGTCGCTGAACGGCGCCACCACCGGTTTGGGCAAATTGATATAACGCCGGGTTTGCGTGGGCGCCGCTTGTGCGGACGCGAAACCGCTGACGATAACCAACAAGCCGAGCACGATCAAAATTTTTTTCATGAAGAGTTCTCCGTGACGCCAGATGTGTGCGCGGCATTGTAGCGCGTCAAATGAAATTCTCCGGAATGAAAAAGGGCCGCCAGTTTCGGCAGCCCTTCGATTGAGGATGAAGCTTTCTTAGACCGCTGGCGCTTCGTGCAGAACTTCCGCACGTTTCACCGCGTCCTGTTTCTCTTCGGTCTTGTTGGAGGGTAGCGCGATCTCGAGCACCTCGTCAATCGTCTTGACGTAGTGCACGCGGATGCCGTTCAACTGTTCCGGCGTCAGGTCTTCTTCCATGTTCATCTGGTTTTCCGATGGAAGAATGATGTCCTGCACTCCGGCGCGTTTCGCCGCCAGCGTCTTCTCTTTCACGCCGCCGATCGGCAGAACGTTGCCGCTCAGCGTGATCTCGCCGGTCATCGCGGTCAGCGGACGGATTGGTTTATCCGTCAGCAACGAGACCAGCGCCGTAACCATGGTGACGCCCGCCGAAGGACCATCTTTCGGAATGGCGCCCGCCGGCACGTGAATGTGGATGTCGTGCTTCTCGAAGAACTCCTCGCTGATACCGAGCTTCTCCGCATTGGACTTCACCCAGCTCAAAGCTGCCTGCATCGATTCGCGCATCACGTCGCCGAGCTGGCCGGTCATGGTGAACCCGCCCTTGCCCTTCATCGCAGTCGCTTCCACGAACAGGATGTCGCCGCCCGCCGGAGTCCACGCCAGTCCCACGACCACGCCCGCACGCTTGGTGCGTTCCGCGATCTCGGTATCGACACGAACCTTCTCGCCGCCGAGCATCTCGTGGATGGTCTGCGCGGTGACGACCAGCTTGTCCTTCTTCCCTTCCGCGATCCGGCGCGCCAGCTTGCGGCACACCGTGCCGATGTTGCGTTCGAGGTTGCGAACGCCGGCTTCCCGCGTGTAGTGGCGAATGATCATGCGCACCGCTTCTTCGGAGAACTCGATCATGTCCGTCGAGATGCCGTTCTCCTCTTCCTGTCGAGGAATGAGGTAACGGAAGGCGATGTGCACCTTCTCTTCTTCGGCGTAACCCTGTAGGTCGATGATCTCCATGCGGTCGCGCAGCGGTTCCGGAACCGGCTCCAACTGGTTGGCCGTGGTAATGAAGAGCACCTTGCTCAGGTCGAACGGCACGTCGAGGTAGTTATCGCGGAACGTGTTGTTCTGTTCCGGATCGAGCGCCTCCAGCAACGCCGCCGAAGGATCGCCACGGAAGTCGCGGCCGACCTTATCGATCTCGTCGAGCATGAAGACCGGGTCGTTGGTTTCCGCCCGCCGCATGCCCTGCATGATCTGTCCCGGCAACGCGCCGATGTAGGTGCGACGATGTCCGCGGATCTCCGCTTCGTCGTGCACGCCGCCTAGCGAGATGCGGACGAACTTACGTCCCAATGCGCGGGCGATCGACTTGCCAAGCGAGGTCTTACCCACGCCTGGAGGTCCGGCGAAGCACAGGATCGGCCCCTTCATGTTCGGCTTCAGGCGCCGTACGGAGAGGTAGTCGAGAATGCGATCCTTCACCTTCTGCAGATCGTAGTGATCTTCGTCGAGGATCTCCTTAGCCTTCGGGATATCGACTTCGCCGCCCGACGACTTCTGCCACGGCAGCACCGCCAGCCACTCGATGTAGTTGCGCGTCACGGAGTAGTCGGCGGCCATCGGCGACATGCGGGCGAGGCGTCCGAGTTCCTTGAGCGCCTCCTTCTTCACGTCGTCAGGCATGCCGGCAGCCTCGATCTTCTCGCGCAGCTCATCCGCATCCCGGGCGCTGTCGTCCTGCTCACCGAGTTCCTTCTGGATCGCCTTCAGCTGTTCGCGCAGGTAATACTCGCGCTGCGTCTGTTGGACGCGGTCCTGCACTTCCGACTGGATCTTGTTGCGCAGTTGCTGAACTTCCAGCTCCTTCGCCAGGTGCTGGTTGATCTTGTCGAGCCGGATCTGAACGTCGGGAGTTTCGAGGATCTCCTGCTTGTCGCGCGTCGAGAGCGACGGCAACGACGAGGCCACGAAGTCCACCAGGCGGCCAGGCTCTTCGATGTTCATCGCGACGGTCGAGAGTTCGTCCGACAAGGTCGGCGAGCCGCTGACGATCTGCTGGAACAGGGTGAGCACGTTGCGCTGCAGTGCTTCGAGCTCCGAACTCTTCGGCGGGAAGGCCTCGGGGACGGTCTCAACGCTAGCACGCATGAACGGCGTCAGCTGGGTGTACTCGGTAACGCGTACCCGCTCCAGACCCTCGGCGAAGACGAAGAGGCTCTGGTTCGGCATCTTCACGACTTTGTGCACCACCGCGAGCGAGCCAATGGAATAAAGGTCGGAGGGCTGAGGGGAATCGACGCGCGCTTCGCGCTGCGCGACCACGATGATGGTCTTGTCCTCGCCCAATGAATTGATTAATTGCACCGAGCTCTCGCGACCAACGGTCAGCGGGAGCACGGCATGGGGAAATAACACGGTATCGCGGACGGGGAGGAGGGGCAGGGTACGCGCCTCTTTCGAATCGTCGCGAAATTCCGGGTCTATGCGCTCGATATTGCGAGCTTCGTTCGCCATATTGCTCCTTGAGTCACTTATGCTCAAGTTTAGATGAAGTGCTGCTCAAAAAGATGCAGCACGGCTAATATACACAAAATGAGCAACTTAGAAAGAGCTATCCGAGCCACAGGTGCGGGGCGCAGACAAATGGAACGCAGATTCCGACCGTCTCGGCAGGGCGGGAGGATTCTACTGGAGGAATCGGCACCCGGCACAAGAATGTTTAAAGATTAGACGCAACGAAGAAAGGTTGGGAATGCTACTCGCCTCTTAGATTTTGTTGACATCCGTATAGCGATACTATACGCTATACAATGTGATTAAGAGCTTCCGGCATAAGGGAGTAGAACGATTTTTCCAAACCGGATCGAAAGCGGGTATCCAGCCGAAGCATGCCTTTCGAGTGCGCAACCAACTGTTCGCACTCGACAACGCCAGGAGTGAAAAGGATATGAATGCTCCTGGCTGGCGACTGCACGCATTACGCGGCAATCTCGAAGGTCATTGGGCAGTACAGGTGGACGGGAACTGGCGTTTGACGTTCACGTTCGAAGGGGAAGATGCCGTGCTTGTGGATTACCAGGATTATCACTGAGGAACTATTATGCGTATGTTTAACCCACCTCACCCCGGAGAAGTTCTCCGGGAATATCTCGGCGATCGGTCGGTCACGGAGGCGGCAAGTCACCTTGGGATTACGCGCGCCGCTCTCTCGCGAATTCTGAACGGAGCGGCAGGAATTTCCGCCGAGATGGCTCTTCGGTTTTCCGAGGCGTTTGGCACTAGCCCTGAACTGTGGATCGGGATGCAATCACAATACGATCTTTGGCGGGCGTCACGAAAACGGCGGAGAAAGGTCACACCGCTAGTCGCTGCGTGACGAACCGAGGGAGCCCGGATTTCGCATAAATGGAGGACACGTTCGCATGTTCTGTCGATGCTTGGGACGAGCTTTCCATTTACCGTCTATCTAGTCCACACGACTCATTAAAACCTCCCGTCGCACCCTACCACTATTCGGACGCCTTATATCTCCCCAGCACCTTCACAAACTGCGCGATCTCTTCCAGGTGATGCAGGGCGTTTTCGGCGGCTTTGCGGTCAGTCTGCAGAAAGTCGAGGAAGAAAGCGTATTCCCAGGGGCGGCCTCGCACCGGTCGCGATTCGATTTTGGTGAGATCGATTTCGCGCAGCGCGAAAACACTGAGCGCTTTGAAAAGCATTCCCGGCTTATTCGGAAGTCCGACGGCAACAGAAACTTTGTCGGTATCTTTCGGCGCGCGCGGCTTGCGTTCGACCAGGAAGAACCGCGTGTAGTTTTGCGCGTCGTCTTCGAGGTTAGACTGCAAAATCTCAGCGCCATATACATCTGCTGCAGCACGCGAGGCTATGGCGGCCTGGTCGCGCTTCCCTGCTTCGATCACGTGTCGCGCTGCACCGGCGGTGTCATAAAACGACGCCGAGCGGATCTTCTTATGCTTCGCAAAAAACTTGCGGCATTGATCGAGGGCCACGGGATGCGACAGCACTTCGCGAATCTCTGCAAACTTTGTGCCGGGAACGGCGAGCAGCTGATGTTCGATGCGGAGTCGAAATTCGGCATTGATGTGGAAGTCGTGCTCCAGCAGCAGATCGTAGTGAACGACGACCGGTCCGGCGAGGGTGTTCTCAATGGGGATGAGCGCGGCATCGGCGAGGCCGGAGTCGAGGGCTTCGAAGACTTCCGACGAAACCGCGCACGGCAGCACTTTCGCCTTCGGAAAATTCTTCAGGCAGGCCTCGTGACTGAAGGCTCCCAACTCGCCTTGGATTGCGATCTTCATATATGCGTGCAGCGAGGATATCAAACGTGGCAAAGGGTTAAGGCTCTTACAGAGTTTGGTTGCTTCTAAGTAACTAAAAAATAACCCCCGAAAAGCAGAGTTGATGCTGGATTTTCGCCAACCTTAACCCGATTTTTTGCACCCAATGTCTACAGGATTGAGACACGCTGTTGACGCTAACGTTAACGCGTAATTTCTATCAGCGAGGGTGAGGAACATGCTTTGGACACTGTTCGTAGTTCTGTTGGTTCTTTGGCTGCTGGGCGTCGTTAGCAGCTACACGTTGGGTGGTTTCATTCACATCCTGTTGGTACTCGCAGTGATCGCGCTGGTATTCCAGTTGATCAGCGGGCGTCGTTCCGCCATATAACGGCGCGACGATAGCAACACAAGTTTATTCACACGCAGGGAGGTTCCGGCCTTCCTGTTTATCCCCCAAGGGAGGAAGCACATGGATAACGATCGTATTAAAGGCAAGATGGACGACCTCGCCGGCAAAGTAAAGAGCAAGCTTGGCGAAATGACGGGCGACCGCGAAACTCAGGCTGAAGGCATTGGTCAACAGATCAAGGGCAAAGTCGAAAACGCCGTAGGCAAGGTTAAGGACGAAGCCCGTGCCGTGCGTGACCAGGCCCGCGAGAAAGAAGTCGAGCACGAAGAGCGCGTGGAAAATCGGCGCGAAGACGTAGCCTAATCCAATCTCGTAAACCTGAGCGCTCCTGCGGGAGCGCTTATTTTTTGCAGCAATCCTTCCTTTTTTCCAAAACCCTACAATATCCCGGTACCCTCATTCGTCTTCAGCAGTAGATGGAACGAGCGCGCAGCCTCGATCGCATGACTCTCGAACAGGATCGGCGAATCTCCGATGCGGTGGGTCAGGAGCAATCCCGGCTGCGAAACTTCATCCGTAGGCGCGTGCCCGATCCGCGAGACGCGGAAGACATTCTGCAAGATGTGTTCTACGAATTGGTGGAAGCCAATCGGTTGTTGATGCCGATCGAGCACGTAAGTGCGTGGCTCTTCCGCGTAGCACGGAATCGCATCACCGACCTCTTCCGTAAGAAGAAGCCGGATGCCTTCAGCAACGGCGAAAGATTGGACGAGGACGGCGAAGTGCTCTTTCTCGAAGACCTGCTTCCTTCGCCTGACGCGGGTCCGGAGGCGATCTACGCGTGCAGCTTGCTGCTGGAAGAGTTGGAACTGGCGTTGGACGAGTTACCGGAAGAACAGCGTGAAGTTTTTGTCGCGCACGAGATCGACGGGCTGAGTTTCAAGCAAATCGCGGCCGAGACCGGGGTGGGCGTGAATACCTTACTTTCACGCAAGCGTTATGCGGTGCTTCATCTGCGGCAACGCCTGCAGGCGATTTACAACGAACTTACGAATGGATGAGAGGTAGAGAGATGAGAGCGAACCGGGTAGTGAGAATCATGGTGATGATGCTGATGGGCGTGGTCTTCATCGCACTGGGTGGCTACGTAGTGATGCGACTGTGGAACTGGCTCCTGCCATCGCTGTTTGCCTGGCACATGATTACTTTCTGGCAGGCGCTAGGATTACTGTTGCTTTGCCGGATCCTTTTTGGACGCATAGGGAGTAGTGGCATGGCGCGCGCGAACTTTCGCCGGCGGCTGAAAGAACGTTGGGGACAGATGACGCCGGAAGAACGCGAACGGTTCCGCCACGGCATGCGTGCCCGCTGCGGATCATTCCCCGGAGAGCCGGCCGCGGAACCGAAGGCATGAACTTCGCGATAATCTGACTCGACTGAGCGCTCCTGCGGGAGCGCTTATTTTTTGTGGCGCAGCACGAGATTCCCAGCGCGATCTTTCGCTCCGCTCCACCGCGGCGGCACCACGGTGGTCGCGCTGTATTCGGTTACGATCGCAGGACCGCGAAATGCGGTGGAGATGGAATCACGGTCGAGAATGGTAGCGACGACCGATTTTCCGCCGAACACAACCTTCTCCTTCGAGGGGGTGACGCGCGCATTATCTCGCGCGACGCGCAGCTGTATTTTCGGCGCAGGAATTGTCGCTCGCAGGCGCAACGTGACGATCTCAATGTCGCGGTCAGGATGCGAGTAGCCGTAGCGACGTTTGTGCTCGTTATGAAACTCGTTGATCAATCCAACCGAGTACGGCAGATTCAACTCGAAGCCCTGGCCTTGATAGCGGACGTCGAGACGGCGATGCAGTTGTAACTTCCCTTCCCACTTTTCGGCCGCGACTTCTTTGCGTGCGCGGTCTTCGAGCGCGCGAAACTCAGCGTCCAGCCTGCTCTTCGGCAACTGCTGGGACACATTCCAAACCACGGTGCGCGAAAAATCTTTCACCACATCGCTGACAAGAATCCCCAGGGCAGATAACGCACCCGGCAGCGCGGGGACAATCACGGTGGCGATGGAGAGCGACTCGGCGAGTTCGCAGGCATGCAGCGCACCGGCGCCTCCGAAAGCGACGAGGGCAAAATCGCGCGGATCGTAACCCCGCTCAATCGACACGACGCGCAGCGCACGTTCCATGTTGGCATTCACGACGCGAATGACGCCCTCGGCGAAGCCTTCGATGCTCAGCGAGGAACGCTTCCTCTTCAACCATTCGCCGACCATCTTTCTCGTGCGGTCGAGATCCAGCGTCAACTCTCCGCCGAGGAAACGATCCGGGCGCAGACGGCCGAGCAAGAGGTTGGCATCGGTGACGGTGGGCTCTGTTCCTTTGCCATAACAGATCGGACCGGGCGCTGCCCCCGCGGATTCCGGTCCTACACGCAACGCGCCCGCGGAATCGAAGCGAGCGATGGACCCGCCACCAGCGCCGACGGTGTGAATGTCGAGCATGGGCACACGCACGGGAAATCCGGCAACCTCGGCTTCGGTGCTGGTTCGTATCTCGCGATCGACCAGGCAGACGTCGGTCGAAGTTCCGCCCATGTCGAAGCCGATAACCCTCTCGAACCCGCTTTGCCGCGCCATCGCGGAGCAACCCACGACACCACCGGCAGGTCCGGAGAGCACGGTGCGCACCGGCTCACGCGAGGCGACTTCCAAAGCGGCAATCCCGCCACTCGATTGCATGACAAAAATCCGCGAGCTGCTTTGAGTGCCGCAGATGCGCGCGCGTAGAGCTTCGAGGTAGCGCGACATCAAGGGCTGCAGATACGCGTTTACGACGACGGTGCTGGCTCGCTCGTACTCGCGAAATTCGGGCAGCACCTGATGCGAAACAGAGATCGGAATCTTCAGAACGGCAAGTTTCGAAGCCACTTTCTCTTCGTGCGCTGGATTTGCAAACGAAAAGAGCAGTGAGAGTGCAATGGCTTCCGGGTGCGCGCTGCTGACTTGTTCGCGCAGCCTGTTGAGCTCGTCTGCGTGCGGCTCGCGAAGAACCGCGCCATCTGGCGAAACGCGTTCTGGAACCCCGAAGCGCAAATCGCTGGGCACTAACGGCGCAACGCGCTCCACAGCGAGGTCGTAAAGCCGTGGGCGATTTTGACGGCCAATCTCAATCGTGTCTTCGAATCCCGCGGTGGTAACGAACGCGACTCGTGCCCCTTTGCGTTCCAGCAGCGCATTCGTGCCGACGGTAGTTCCATGCAGCAGGAGCACCGCGCCTGGATGATTGATGCGAGCGACTGCATTCGCAATCGCTTCGGAAGGATCGTGCGGAGTGGAAAACACTTTGAGCATACGCAACTGCCCGTTCTCCACCCATACGCAGTCGGTGAAGGTGCCGCCGGTATCGACAGCAACGCACAACACATCATTTTTGGCTCTCGACATTGTCGACTAGGCTACCGCACTGTGGCCATCGCTGAATAGCGATTGAACGCCCGCGCGATCCAGATCGTTACGATCGGAAGTAGATGGCGTCGTATTGCAACAGGTCGAGCGAGGCGGGATCGCGGAATTCTGGGACGATGTCGCAGCACCGAAAGCCTATATCCCGGAGATAACGATCATTTTCCCAATAGAGTTGCTGGCCTTCATAGAGTGTCTGCAGCGACATTTCAAGCTGAATTCCGGAGATGCGCTTCCGCAGCATATTTTCCGCGCCCTGCAGAACCTGGGCTTCTGCCCCCTGGACATCAAGCTTTAGAAATGCGGGCGACTCCACCGGGTGCTGCGCAAGGTAATCGTCGAGTCGCGCGGTCATAACCTTGATCGTCTGGACAACGACACTATCGGGGGCCGCGATTTCGTGGCGGCGCGCCATGGCCAAAAGAGAACTGCTCACGCTGTTCCCTGCTTCAAAGAAGACGGATTCGCCCGATACATCGCTCAGAGCCATTCGGTCGGCTACGCTCCAGCGAGGCGCGAAAGATCTGGCTTTCTCCTGCAATCGACTCCATGCTGAGGTCAGTGGCTCAAACGAAAGGATGGAGCCGCGATATCCATTTTCCAGCAGGGCGCAGGCATATTGACCTTCATTCGCGCCGACGTCAAGCACGGTACAAATGCCGTGATCGTTCAACATGCGGGGCAGGCGCAGTTGCCAAATGTTCATCGCCGTTGCCCGCCGCACGTCAACACCCAGTGTGCGAGCATGCTTCCGGATTTGCTGAATTACCGACTTGTGAAATTCGCGCAGCACCCTTTTGCCAAGTGACCACGGAGTCCCTGCCACATAAAGGTAGCCACTGCAATTTCAACCGATGTCACGGGAGTGTGTCGGAGGCGTCAGAAAACCGCCGAAGTTTCACGGCCTTGCACGATGGACGAACCGTTTCATCTCTCGGCAACCGCCGATCAGCGACCAGAGTTGTCGCGCGCAGGTGGCTGGTTCTCGTCGCGGGTGTTCTTCTTTGGGATATTGAGTTGTTTGCGGGCAGCATCCGCGGATTCTTTGCGATTCGCTTCAATCTGCTTCTGCCGCATTTCCTCATCCTGCTCTTTGGCCATAGCGACAGTTTACGCCGATCGCAGGTGATCCGGAGCGGCTGCTGATCACTCTACGGATGTTTCAGAGACGCCGACATGAGAAAGGCATCGATGCCAGTCGCCTGGTAGTAACCCAGAAGTGTCCGCAGCACGCTGTAGCCATGTCGCTTGTAAAACGCGATGGCGGCGAGGTTGTCGACGGCCGTTTCCAGGAACATGGTGTGGCAGCCCTCACGCGCAAGACGGGCGTGAGTCGCCTGCAGGAGCATGCTGCCAACCCCGTGCAGACGATGCGCCGGATCGACGTCGATGGTCAGCACGTGGCCATAGCCGCCGCGGCGGCGGTGCGCGATGATGAAGCCGCAGATCGAAGGCTTCGAGGCGCTTCCCGCCTCCGCGATGATGATGAATGCCGTCTTCAGCTGAAGGTATTGCTGGAGTTCGGACTTGCTGTAAGAAATTCCTTCTTCAAAACACGCTTGGTCGAGACGCCACAGCGCTTCAAGGTCTCCGGGACGGTATTCGCGCAGACGGACTTGCACTTTATCAATTTCAATTGTCTTAGGCATGGATGCAAGTGGCAAACGAAAGGCCCCTCGCGGGGACCTAACGTTGTCTATTGCGATTGGCAATCACGCAGCTTTGTTCTGTTTCGCGTGGGCTTCCGAGAAGACCCTGATCATTTCGCGATTGAAGGCCGGAATGTCATCGGGTTGACGGCTGCTCACCCAATTCCCGTCGACAACCACTTCTTCGTCCGTCCAATTCGCACCGGCATTCTTCAGATCATCCTGAATGGTCTTATAGCTTGTCATCGTGTGACCCTTTACGAGACCAGCGGATGCGAGCAGCCAGCCACCATGGCAGATCACCGCGATTGGCTTGTTGGCCTTCTCGGCGCTCTTCACGAATTCCTGCGCCTTCTTGTCCATGCGAAGCGCATCGGCGTTCATCGCGCCACCCGGCAGGAGCACGGCATCGAATTCGTCAGCCTTCGCGCTGTCGAGAGTACGATCCACTTTTACCTTCTGGGTCTTCTTGTCGTGCTGCACTGCCTGGATTTCGCCGCTCTTAGGCGAAAGCACTTCTGTCTTCGCGCCGGCGGCGTCAAGCGCTTTGCGAGGCTCGATCAGTTCTGCTTCTTCGAATAAGTCGGTAGCGAGAATCGCTACGCGTAGACCTTGTAGATTTTTATCGGCCATGGGTTCTCCTTTTGAAAAATTGCGCACGCGGTATGAAATGAGTAAACGAGTTTGGCAGGAATAACCAATAAGATGCGACCACCTACTGAGGGGTGGCCGGACATTGAGAGCCGCGGTTTTTATCGAGAACGCCTCAACTATTAATCGCGTTCCAGCACCAGGTACGCGAGTTCGCCCGCGCGCTCAATCTGCAACACCAAAGGGTCGTCCGCTTTGAGCGTTCCCAGTGCCTCCTTCAAATCATCGACAGAAGTCACAGCCTTAGCGTTAACCGCGTGGATCACGTCGCCGACGTTCGGGCGATCGCCATAATAATCGGCGTTAGCTCCTTTCGCTGCGACCACGATGCCGGATGAGACTCGTAAATCGGGCAGCATCGCAGCTACCGTTCCATCGATGCTCAAGCCGTAGATACCAAGCTGCGGGACGATATTTGTAGGCTTGATCATGTCTGCAAAGCGATCGGGGTCGTTCTTGTGTTCCGTCACGGTAATGTGCAGGGTGGTGCTCACACCGTTCCTCATTACGGTGATCTCGGCAACCTCTCCGACGGTAAAGCGATAAAGGTCCACGGCAAACTGGCGAATGTTGGTTACCGGCTTGTTGCCGAAGGCAGTGATCACGTCACCGATTTGCATGCCAGCCTGGGCGGCAGGAGAATCGGGAATCACATCTTCGACGAGTACGCCGCGGTCATCTTTCAACTGCAGGCCTTGTGCTAGCGCGGACGTGATGGAACGGACGTGGACGCCGATCTGTCCGCGATGCACGTGGCCGTCTTTCCGAAGCTGCGTATACACCGAGCGCACGATGTTACTGGGAATGGCGAAACTCAGTCCTTCGCTTCCTCCTGACTGCGACAGGATGAAAGTGTTCAATCCGATGAGGTGACCTTCCACATCGACCAACGGTCCACCGCTGTTGCCGGGATTGATGGCGGCGTCGGTCTGCACATAAACCATTGGATTGTCGGGGTCGATCTGCCGGGCGGGTGAACTCACGATGCCCATGCTGACGGAATTCTCGAGCCCGAACGGGCTTCCGAAGGCGAGCACCACTTGCCCTTGCCTGACCTCCGCAGAGTCAGCCAGCGTGAGGAACGGAAGATCGTGGGCATCGACCTTGATCAACGCCAGGTCAGTCTGTCGATCCATGCCCACGAGTTTCCCCTCCAGTGCACCGCGATGCGATGGATGCTTGTCTGCTGAGAAACCGGCGTCCTGTTCCAGACCGACCAACCTGACGCGCAATTTGGTTGCGCCGGTTACCACGTGCGAGTTAGTCATAATCAAGCCGTCGGCGGAAAGAATTACTCCTGATCCGGTACTGCGCTCAGGCTGGAGCAGGCTGGTCTGTCCGTGCTCGGCTTGCTGGTCGAGGGTGTAGCCGTTGGCTGAGATTTGTACCACGCAGCGGCCCACAGTCTGCGACAGACTTTGAATATCGGCGCTGAATCCGCGGATCAACTCCGCGCGGCTCGGTTGGGTACGGGCAGGAGCAGCCGCGGTCGGCGACTGCGCAAGCGCAGGAAAGCTCAGCGGAAAGCACAGGAGAAGCGCACCCAAGTTACGAAGATTCATGAAGTTGTCCTTTACTCGAAGGCACGATTAGTGGATGCCACGCGTGGCTGGAAGTTGCGTCGTGAAGTGTAAACGCCTCGCGGTACCGTCGTAACTTTCGCAGCGCTTGCGGGTTGGAATATTCCAGCTACACTCATTTTGCAGGGGATGGTAAGATGTCTCACCTTTTCAGCGAACGAATGCCAACCGACAACGATTTTGGCGCCCACGCGCACAGTCATAGCCCACACGGGGTCGCCATTGTCCTCAAGGCGGCGGAGTCCGAAGTGTCGCCGATCGTCGACAAGATTATGCAGATGGTGCGCGAAACGCACTGCGCTACAGGCAAAGAGCTCGACGTCGAGATTGCGTTGCGCGAATCGCTCGCGAATGCCATCAAGCATGGCGCGAACGGCGATCCGAGTAAGCTCATCGAGTGTCGCGTGAGTTGCGAAGAGCCTGGCATTCTGATTGTGGTGCGTGATCCCGGAAACGGTTTCGATCCCAACGCGGTTCCCGATCCGCTGAGTGGAGAGAATATCTACTCCAACCACGGTCGCGGAATTTTTCTGATCAACAAGCTGATGGATGAAGTGAAGTTCGAAAAGAACGGCACGGAAATCCACATGCGCAAGTACTAGAGCCTGGACTCTGCATGGTCTTAGGGCGAAACCCTAAGTACCCCTCTTACGTGCTACGCAGCGTTTCTATTACAAAGCAAACTACCCGCAATTAAAGTTTGACAGGGCTGCTGGCCAGCAACATACTTTTCTGGCGATCCATCACAAGTAAGCACCCGAATAGGTTCCGAGGCTTCCATGACTCGTTGCGCCCGTCAGCTGTATTACATCCTCCTGTGTTGTTGCGTGTTGTTTGCGACATCCTCCTTCGGCCAAGAACGATACGACAACAAGCACGAGAAAGAAGACGATCCGGCGGCCTACGCGCGCTGGTTCATGAAGAGCCGTGTCCCGCGTAACAGCCAGCAAACTCCGGCGGCATTGCTGGAAAAGGCGACAGAACAGAAGATGCAGCTGCGCGTCGCGCATCTGCGCCAGATGGAAATGGCACGCCAGGCAGGCAAGCAGCTCGCAGGAGTTGGCAACGCAAGTTCGGTGTGGACGTCGGTCGGCCCCAGTCCCATCATCTGGAATACGCCGTCGACCGATCCTACCCAGAGTTTCTCCGGACGCATCACGGCAGTTGCTGTCGATCAGTCCGACACTTCCGGTAAAACGGTCGTAGTCGGCGGAGCTTACGGCGGAGTGTGGCGTACGACCAACGGTACCGATCCGGCAGCGAATATTAAATGGACGCCACTTACCGATGATCAAGCTACGCTTTCGATCGGCTCAATCGCAATCCAGCCGGGAGGAAACGGCAGCACCATCATCGTTGGCACCGGCGAACCGAACGGCGCAATCGACTCCTACTACGGCATGGGCCTTCTGGTGACGACCGATACCGGAGCACACTGGAATCTAGTTCAGCAGACCTCGGATGCAACTCCGATGTCTTTCACTGGCAAAGCGATCAGTGCGATCGCCTTCAATACCACTTCCGGAAATACTTCGAATGTCGTTGCCGCCGTGGCGAGTCCGGGCGTGGCGTTAGGAAATTCGGATACCGTGCGCGGCGCTGTCTATTCTTCCGACGGCGGTGCGACCTGGCACACGGCTACGATCAGCGATGGCGGCACACACATTACCGATAGCTCGGTCATGTCAGCCGTGTTCAACCCGGTCGAAAACAAGTTTTTCATCGTGGTCCGACGGCATGGAGTATTTGTTTCTGCCGACCAGGGACACACTTTCACCAAGCTTGCGACGCAGCCGAATGCAACCATCCTTTCCGAAGCGAATTGTCCGGCGGCAACCAACCCGAATACTTGCCCGCTCTACCGCGCGGCGATGGCTGTACGCTATGTTGTCCCCGGTGCCGAGAAGACCAGTCCGGATGAACTGTATCTCTGGATGATTGGCTTCGACACTAGCGGCAACACTATCGATTTGAATCTTTATCAAACCAAGGATGGCGGTACTACCTGGACGGCGATGAACGAAAACGGAATCAACACAGCCACCGGAGGCGATGCATCGGGCGTCCAGCAAGCGTGGTACGACGTGTATCTCGGCGCGGTACCCACTGCGACCGGTACCGACCTCTTCGCGGGCACCATCAACATTTATAAGTGCTCAATCAGCAGTTCGAATCCGACCTGCGCTGCCACCACCTTTAAGAATCTCACTCACGTCTACGACGGCACCTGCACCAACTTCTATCCCAATGTTCACCCAGACCAGCATGGCTTCGACTATGTCGGATCCGGGAAGATCACTTACTTCGGAACCGACGGCGGAATGTATCGCAGCCTCGACGAGACCACGCTCACTGTGGGCAGTTGCACCGCACTCAACGTCTTCGACGACATGAATGCGGACTTAGGTTCGCTAGCGCAATTCGTATGGGGCAGCCAGAAATACAACAACAACAGCGAGTTCATGGGCGGCACGCAGGATAACGGCACCAGTTACGTAGACAATTCGTTCACCGTGCCGGGCACCAAGGGCTGGTACGAGCAGAACGGCGGCGACGGCGGCTACAACGCTATCGACAACAACGACAACTGGTACAGCACGAACACCGGCGTCACTATCCAGGCTTGCCCTGGAGGATGGGTGGGATGCACGCAGTGGCAGGATTTGATCATTGACGTCCAAGGTGGTCCGTCTGCCACCGATGGCGATTACCCCGGCACCGGCTTCTACACGCCATTTATCCTCGACCCACAAGATCAGACCAAGGTGATCGTTGGCACGTGTCGAATCTGGCGTGGCGCGAACACCGCAGCCAGTTGGACGAGCAACACCATCACTAACGCATTGAGTCACAAATTCAACACCGCGCTCGATTCGTCGTGCACCGGCAGCGATAACTCCGTCACCGCGATTGCTGCGGGTGGACCGAAAACCACGGCTGGGTCGAAGGTTATCTACGCCGGTACAAGTTTCGGAGCTAACTTTAACGGTGGCATCTTTGTAACCAAGAACGCTGGCGCTCCGGGCACGGCTCCCACCGCCTGGACCAATATCACTGACTCGATCGATTCGATCGGCTATGCCATCAACGGCATCGCCGTCGATCCACACGACGCTACGGGTGGCACAGCGGTCGCCGTGATCCAGGGTTTCACCGGTGGAAGCGGCAAAGTTTGGCGGACAACGAGTTTCGGTTCGAGCTGGACCGACATCAGTGGCAATCTTCCGGACGTTCCTGCCAACGATGCGCTCGTCGATCCTGATAACGGCTCTGTGATCTATGTAGCAACCGATATCGGCGTTTTTGTCACCAGCGATGAAGCCACGTGGACAGAAGTTGGACCGAACAGCGTAGGGGCCACCGGCTTCCTTCCGAACACCACCGTGGTTCACATTGCGATGTATGAGAGTGGCTCTGACAAACGTCTGCGCGCCTGGACTCATGGACGCGGTGCATGGGAAACCGTGCTTGCATCGGGATCAACTTCAACCGCCACCGACTTTGCCTTTAATGTCGGAACGAATCCGACGACCGCTACCGTCACCGCCGGATCCTCCGCCAACTACGCTTTCAACGTCGACGGCCTGTTGTCAGGCACGGTCAACAACGCCACCGGATTTAGTCCGGCACTTACGCTCGCTTGTTCTGGGCTGCCGGGTAAGTCCAGTTGTTCGTTCACCCCGGCATCGCTCACCGCGCCTGGCACGGTGGCCTTGGCGATACAAACCATGGCCACTACGACCGCGTCGTCTGCGCCGCTGCCATTGGGCGGGCACTTCGGACCCGGGATATTGGCAGCCCTCGCATTGCCCGGCCTCGGGATTTTGGTGCCGTTCTTCAGCACCCGTTCCCGCCGCCAGCGTTTGCTAATGTCTTGCGCATTCTTCGTAGTGCTCGCAAGCTTGATGCTTGCGACGGCCTGCGGAGGAGGCAGCTCGACGCCTCCGCTAACCACAATCCCAGGCACGCCCGCGGGCACCTATAACGTCACCATCACCGGAACCTACGGCAGCATCACCCACACGCAAACCCTCACCCTGACGGTGCAATAACCGCACTCACCTACCGACCGGCCGGTGGATTCCCTCCATCGGCCTTTTCTTTGCTCCACAGGGCAAAATAATCTGCCACCAACCCCTCCCGTTCAGCGTCCAATCCTCACCGCTCGATGACTCCATTTGCCACTGGATGAAAGGTCACAAATGTGCCCTAACTTACACGTCCTATTGGCTTTCCCGGGCGGTGACACTCTGGTAAACTTAGGAAACCGATGCCATTGAAGACGTTGTTCCTCAACCCGCCATCCTTTGAGAATTACGACGGAGGCGCCAGCTCGCGTTGGCCCGCCACTCGCGAAATCGAGTCCTACTGGTACCCCGTGTGGCTTGCGTATCCCGCCGGCATGCTCGAGGGTTCCCGCCTGCTCGACGCGTCGCCGCACCACATCGGCTACGACGAGACCATCGAGATCGGCAAGGACTACGACTTCCTCGTGCTCTTCACCAGCACCCCCGGCTTCCCCGGCGATTGCAAGATCGCCAAGGCGATGAAGGCCGTGAACCCGAAGATGACGATCGCTTTCGTCGGTCCGCACGTCACCACGCTCCCCGAGCGGTCCTTGCAGGAGTGCCCCGAGATCGATTTCGTGGTACGCCGCGAGTTCGACTATGCCGTGGTGGAATTTGCCAATGGCAAGCCGCTCTCCGAGATCACCGGCATCAGCTATCGCAACTCGGATGGCAAAGTCGTGCACAACATCGATCGGCCAGTCGTCGCCGATCTCGACGAAATGCCCGACGTCATCGACGTCTACAAGCGCGACCTCGACATCAAGCGCTACAACGTTCCTTTCTTGCTCTACCCCTTCATTTCGCTCTACACCACCCGCGGCTGCCCGGCGCAGTGCACCTTCTGCCTGTGGCCGCAGACCTTGAGCGGACATCCGTGGCGCAAGCGCTCCACCGATGCAGTGGTCGCCGAAATGAAGAAGGCGAAGGAGTATTTCCCCTGGGTGAAAGAGTTCTTCTTCGACGACGACACTTTCAACATCCAGAAGGCTCGCACCATCGAACTTTGCCAGAAGCTCAAGCCTTTGGGATTGACCTGGTCTTCTACGTCGCGTGTAACCACCGACTACGAGACCCTCAAGGCGATGAAGGAAGCGGGTTGCCGCCTCTTGATCGTGGGTTATGAATCGGGCGATGCGCAGATCCTGAAGAACATCAAGAAGGGCGCTACCATCGAACGCGCGCGCCAGTTCACCAAGGATTGCAAGAAGCTCGGGCTCATCATTCACGGCGACTTCATTCTTGGCCTGCCGGGCGAGACGAAAGAAACGATTCGTCGCACCATCGATTTCGCCAAGGAACTCGACGTCGAGACCATCCAGGTTTCGATCGCGCACGCCTATCCCGGAACCGAGCTTTACGACTACGCAAAGTCGAACGGCTTCATCGTCTCCGAAGGCGCCGCCATGGTCGATGACCAGGGCCACCAGGTAGCGATGATCGAGTACCCTGGCCTGCCGCGCGACTACGTGATGGAGATGGTGCACAAGTTCTACGACGAATATTACTTCCGCCCGAAGCAGGTTTTCCGCATCGTGCGTAAAGCGATCTTCAACAACGTGGAGCGCAAACGCCTCTACAAAGAAGCCCGCGACTTCATGAAGCTGCGTTCCATGCGCAATAAGGCTGTGAAGGTAGCGCGCGACCAGCAGACGAAGTTGAAACACAACCCGCCCGCCGCTCCTTCAGCCACGACAAAGGAAGCACAAGAAGAAACGGTCAACGTCTAGCGGTTTCATCAAGCCTCAACATCAAGGCCGGGCATCGCGCCCGGCTTTCGTGTTTGCAGGCTGAGCGTACGAACGCGCAGCCCTCGCCCCAGTTTGTGCGTTTTGCCTTTATATGAGGGCACTGCTCCAGCCGACCTAATGTCCTTCAATACTCGTCTCCACTGTGGCTCTGTATCAGGGCACGGCTTCAGCCGTGCCGCAACAAGCTCTCAAACAGAGGGCTTCAGCCCCTGAACGCCGCCGATCATTCCCAAAATTCTGTCGTGTGAAACAAACGTGCACTTCCAAGGCTCCCGCAACGCTCCTACGATGCGCGTATGTGTCAACCTTCCCGAAACGCCGACGCGCATCACATCCTGGGCGTCGCGCACCATCTTCGGCACGAAAACTGCCGCTGGCAAGAACCTCCTCCCGTCCGACCGCAACGCCCGCCGTTTCATCGACGTCCTGCGCCATTACGTCAACGAACGTAAATGTGCAATCGAAGACTTCGTTGTGCAGCGTGCTTTCTCCAAATCCCGGGTAGAAGTTCGTACGACATATTTGCANNGCCCTGATACAAGGCCGATTGAACCTCCGCCGTTTGGGCAGCTCGCCCAAGCCGGAGCGAAGGGAATGTTTTGAGTTTCAAGCGTTATTTAGTGCTGTTGGCTGTCATCATCTTCGGCGCCTTCGGAGACTGTTCCCTCTCGCGCGGTATGAAGCAGGTCGGCGAGATCTCGCTCACCCATTGGCAAAAGATGTTTGTGGCGCTTACTAATCCCTGGGTCGTGGTGGGCATTCTCCTGCTCTTCGGTTTTTTTGCCAGTTATCTCACTTCCCTATCGTGGGCGGACCTGACGTACGTTCTACCCGCAACCGCGGTTGGCTATATCCTGATTGCGCTCCTGGCGAAGTTCTTCCTGCACGAGCAGGTCAGTGTAGTGCGCTGGATCGGCATTGCCCTGATCGTCGTGGGGGTCGGTTTCGTCGCTACCGGATCCCACACCACGCAGCCACCCGAAAAACCCGCTGCCGAGAAGGCTGTCGCCGAGGTACGCGGATGAGAACTCTCTACACCTGGAGCTTCATCCTCCTCGTGGTGCTCGCCTCCACCGCCGGCGATGTGCTCCAGGCATATGCCATGAAGATCATCGGCGATGTCGGCGAACTCCGCCGCTCCCGCGGCACACTCCACGTCGTGAACCGAATTCTTTCCAGCGGATCCTTCATGCTTGGCCTTTTCTTCATGGCCGTCGCCTTTTTCAGCTTGCTGATCGCGCTCTCCTGGGCCGACGTAAGCCTTGTGGTTCCGGCTTCTGCGTCGCTCACCTTCATCACCAACGCGATTGCTGCGCGCATGTTCCTTAAAGAAAACGTTGATCATCGACGCTTCCTTGCCGCCATCTTTGTTGCTTCCGGAGTTGCGTTCCTCGCCCACTGACGCGCCCTCAACGGCTATCGCGCGCCCCTGCAGTTTGAAAACCAAGAGGACGCAAGCCGTTTGAAGCGCCAAGCCGCGTCCTGACCTTGACAACAAAACTAGAGGGGCATAATAGTGGGTGTACGTTGTAAGACTCCCTTGCGAGGCCCTATGAGTAAACTCGTTTTTCTTTTCTTATTGGCTACGCTCACTACCACCGCGATCGCACAACAAAACAAAATGCTAGGTCGATGGGATTTGACCGTGAAGTCCGCCGACAAGGAATATCCCTCCTGGCTCGAACTGGTCGACAAAGGCGGCAAGCTCACCGCCAACTTCGTCGGACGATGGGGCAATGCGCGTCCGCTTCCGAAAGTTGAGATCGACGGCGCGAAACTTACCTTCACGTCTCCAAAGGATGAAGAAGGCGGCAAGAAAGATATGACGTACGAAGGTACGTTGAGCAGTGACACGCTCTCCGGCGCTGTGAATTCGCCGGATGACGAGACCACGTGGCACTGGACCGCCCAGCGGGCACCCGCGCTGAAAGAATCCAAATTGCCAAAGTGGGGCAAGCCCGTCGAACTCTTCAACGGCAAAGACCTAACTGGCTGGAAAATGACCGACCCCAACGCCAAGAGCGTTTGGAAAGTCGAGAACGGAATACTCATCAGCCCTGGCAATGGCGCTGAACTGATCAACGATCAGAAGTTCCACGACTTCAAACTGCATGTTGAGTTCAACCGTGGCGAGACCGCAAACAGCGGTGTCTATCTTCGCGGTCGATACGAGGTACAGATCGAGAATGAGTCGGTCGAGGAACCGCCCAGCCACCACACCGGTGGCGTGTACGGTTTCATCGCCCCTGAACCCGAACAGCCTCGCATCTCCGGCACGTGGGAAGCCTTTGACATTACGCTGGTGGGCCGAACCATCACCGTGGTGCAGAACGGAAAGACGATCATCGATCGTAAGGAAATTCCTGGCATTACCGGCGGCGCGCTCGACAGCCACGAAGGCGAGCCCGGCCCGATCTACCTGCAGGGGAGTGAAAAGGGACACATCTCGTTCCGGAAAATCACTATCACCCCAGCTGAAAATTAAAAGGGAGCTCTCATGAAGAACGATTTCTCACGTCGCAAATTTCTCGGAATGGGCATTGCCGCCACCGGCGCCGCCATCGCGTCGAAGACCATCTTCCTCGATCCCGAACCGCTCTTCGCAGCACCGCACCAGGTTGCCGCCAGCGATCGTCTGCGCTTCGGCATCATCGGCATCGGCATGCAGGGCAGTGGCCTGCTCTCGAATGCCATCGAGTTGCCGGGTATCGAGTGCGTCGCCGCCTGCGATCTCTATGATGGACGTCACACCCTTGCGCGCGAAATCACCGGCAAAGCCGAGCTTCCCGTCACCCGTCGCTACCAGGAACTTCTCGCCAACAAAGATATCGATTGCCTGATTGCCGCCGTGCCCGATCACTGGCATAAACAAGTCGTGGTTGACGCCTGCGCCGCCGGCAAAGATATCTATTGCGAGAAGCCGATGTCGCATACTGCGGCCGAAGGCGTCGACATGGCCGAGGCGCAGAAGAAGTACAACCGCATCGTGCAGATCGGCTCCCAGCGCGTGAGCTCATTAATCTGCAAAAAAGCCAAAGAGATGGTCGCCTCCGGCATGCTCGGCGATCTCATGATGGTCGAAGGCTGGCTCGGTCGCAACGATCCGACCGGCGCGTGGGAGTATCCTCCGCCCTTCGATCTCTCCCCGCAGAATCTCGATTGGGACACCTGGCAAGGCACCGTTCCCAAGCGCGCCTTCAATCCTGAGATCTTCGCGCGCTGGCGCTGCTGGAAGGAATACGGCACCGGCGTCGCCGGCGATCTGCTGGTCCATCTCGTCAGCGGCATGATGTTCGTGCTCGGATGGAACGAGGCCCCGAAGCGTGCCATGGCGATGGGCGGCATCCTGCGCTGGAAAGACGGTCGCAATATGCCCGATGTCCACGCCAGCCTCTATCAGTACGGCGAAATCCCCGTCTATATGCGCCTCAGCCTCGGCACTGAAATGCCCGAGGTCTATCGCTTCCAGGGTTCCAAGGGAATCCTCGAGATGACCGAGTTCGGCCTGAGTTTCACCCCGCAGGCCGGCATCGACACCAGCCCCAGCTATTACGACGGCAGCTTCCCACACGCTATGCGCGACGCCTACGAAAAGAAGTGGAAAGCGGAGCACACGCCGAGGCTCGGCCAGGAGCCAACGCCCGAAACCATCTCCTTCAAAATGCCCGACTACGACGACGTTAAGCCGCATTTGTGGAACTTCTTCGAGTCGGTGCGATCGCGTAAACCGGTCGTCGAAGACGCGCTCTTTGGACATCACGCCGCGTTAGCTTGCCACATGGCGAATGAATCCTACTTCCGTCAATCGGCGGTAACGTGGGATGAGAAGACGCGGACGATCAAGAGCTGAAGGGCTTCCGAAACTGACCGAACACTCCCCGTCCTTTCGCGTTGAATGCGCGAGGGACGGGGCTTTTGCGTTAGCCGGTTGTTCTTGAATCCGGATCTCTCTACACTTGCGCCATGTCCGTAGAAGTTCCCGTACTCGAAACTGAACGGCTGCTACTGCGTGGCCATAGCCTCGACGACTTTCCATATCTTTCGGCCATGTGGGCCGACTCCAGCGTCACCCGCTTCATTCGCGAGAAGCCTTTCACTCGCGAAGAATCGTGGGCGCGCCTTCTGCGCTATCGCGGACATTGGTCGTTGCTAGGCTATGGATATTGGGCGTTAATCGAGAAATCCACCGGCAATTTTGTAGGCGAATCCGGCTTCGGCGATTTTCATCGGGACATCGAACCGTCGCTCGAAGGCACTCCCGAAATCGGCTGGGTGCTCGCCTGCAATGCGCACGGCAAGGGCTACGCGACCGAAGCCGTCCGCGCCATCGTCGCATGGGGCGACGCACATTTTGGTGCGAAGCCCACCGCATGCATCATCGCTCCTGAGAATTTACTTTCGATCCGCGTCGCCGGGAAGAACGGTTATCGCGAGATCCAGCGCACCACCTATCACGGCAATCCTACGATCATGTTCCAGCGCGGGGGAAGTAAAGCTTAGTGCTCTTCCAACCGAATCGTTTTCCCCGCCTTCGCGGATTCTCGTGCCGCATCGAGAATGCGCATCACCGTAACGTTGGTATCGAGCGCCGACAGCCCGGTCGGCTTCATCCCTTCGCGCACCACCGCGATCAGATAAGAAATTGGATCGTTATTTGGCGCAGCTAAAGCAGGAGCGTGCTCCATCTTTTCCACCTCATCTCCTTTGAGCCGCACCCGCACGTCGTCCTTTTTTACCGTGATAGCCGCGCCCGTAGCGCCGTACACTTCCATATCCTTGCGATCGAAGGGCCAGTTCCACGAGGCTTGAATAATTGCCTGCACCTTGGGATACGTAAGAATAATCGTCGCTTCATCATCGACGCGCGGATAAATCTGAGGTTTGATCTGCTGCGTGACAGCTGTGACCGTAGTCGGAACCTCGCCGTTCATCAACCACGTCATCAGGTCTGCGCCGTAGCATCCGAAATCAAACAGCGCTCCCGCACCATTGCGATCCGGATCGGTGAGCCACGCCATGAACTCCGGCGCAACGCCAATCTCCTGTGGCCCGCGATGCCCATCATGCACCACGACTTTGCGCACATCCCCCAGAGCGCCATCGCGTACCAACTGATGGACCGCGGCGTTGCTGGCGTACCAGGTCGTTTCATAGTTCACCAGCACCGTCATGTTCGCCGACTCCGCCGCCTTCTGGATTGCGAGTGCGTCTTCCAGACTTACTGCCAGTGGCTTTTCCATCATGACCGGAACGTGATGCCGGGCCGCAGTCTCCACCACCTTGCGATGATCACGCGTGTCGGTATAAACAAGAACGGCCTGCGGCTTGACCTTCGTCAACATTTCTTCCACATCGGAATGAAGCAGCTTCGGATCGAGATTGAACTGCTTCGCGTATTTCTGCGTTACCGCCTGGTCCGACTCTGCAATGCCAACGATCTGAATGTCATTTCGCTTTAATGCCGGCCCGAGAAAACCTTCCACGTGGCCGTGCACCAATCCAACAATCGCCACCCGCAAGGGCGCGGCGTCCTGCGCCCAGCCGGTCAACCCGAAACTCACCATCACGCTTACCAACCAAAACAGCCTATGCATGTCCAATCGCCTCTCGAAATCCATCCCTATCCTATCGTCTTGAAGTCTCTGGGTTTTACTGAATACGGTCCACTTCGCCCCTCGCACCTCATCACTCTTTCTTGTTGTCATTGCGAGGAGCGCAGCGACGTGGCAATCTGCTGTTTCTCGCGGACGCCGACACTCCGCTATACTTCCCCCGCACCTCAGGAGCCCACATGCGCCGCTTTCTTCCGCTACTATTGTTAATGATGACGAACATCTCTCCCGCTCAAACCGCCACACCTCCCGTAGCGAAAAAGGATCCGCATACCACCGAGATCAACGGCCACACCCTGGTCGACAATTATTACTGGCTGCGCGACAAACCGAATCCGGAAGTCCGCGCTTATCTCGAAGCTGAGAACGCCTACACCGACTCGATTGTGAAGCCCACCGAACCGATGCAGAAGAAGCTTTATGACGAAATGCTCTCGCACGTCAAAGAGACGGATGTCGACGTTCCCTATCCACAAGATGGCTATTTCTACTACTCGCGTGTCGAGGCAGGTAAGCAGTACGCGATCCGATGCCGCAAGAAGGGTTCGCTCGATGCGCCCGAGCAGGTGGTTATCGACGTCAACCAACTTGCGCAGGGCCAGAAGTTCATGTCGCTCGCGGAATTCGAGCCCAGTGACGATGGCAACCTTCTCGCGTACTCCACCGACAATACCGGCTTCCGGCAGTACACCCTGCACGTGAAAGATCTCCGCACCGGCGTCGATCTTCCCGACCACATCGAGAAAACTGGCTCCATCGCCTGGGCCAACAACAACAAGACCCTTTTCTACACGGTTGAAGATTCAGCCAAGCGCCAGTATCGCCTTTATCGACACACTGTCGGAACCACCTCTCCTGACGATTTGATCTACGAAGAAAAAGACGAGCGCTTCGACGTATACGTTTACCGCACCCGCAGTAAAGGCTACCTGTTCATGACCTCGGCGAGCCACACGACCAGTGAGGCGCGCTTCATCCCCGCCGACCAGCCCACGGCGGAATGGAAGTTGATTGAGCCGCGCAAACAGGACGTGAAATACCAGCCTGATCATAATGGCGGCTTTTTCTACTTGCTGGTCAATGACACCGGTATCAACTATCGACTGGTTAAAACCCCGGTCGCTGCACCCGGCAAGGAACACTGGCAGGAAGTCATCGCCGAACGTCCTGACGTAATGCTCAATCATGCCGACTTTTTCAAGGATTTCTACGTCCTTCACGCACGCGAGCACGGACTGCCGCTCTTACGCGTGGTGAACCTGGCATCGAACGCAGCGAAGAACATCGATTTCCCCGAGCCAGCGTATAACACCTCGTCGTACATGAATGCCGAGTACGACACCGCGAAATTCCGCTACGTCTACCAATCCTTCATCACGCCGGCGTCCATTTACGAATACGACATGACGTCGGGCGCTTCGACCCTTCTCAAGCGAAAGGAAGTCCCGGGCGGATACGACGCGACCCGCTACAAGGTCGAGCAGCTCAACATTCCGGTCACCGATGGGACCACGGTTCCGGTCTCCATCGTTTATCGCAAAGACCTGAAGCGTGATGGCACCGAGCCGCTGTATCTCTATGCCTACGGATCCTACGGCATCTCGATCGATATCGGCTTCAACGCCAACTATTTTTCGCTGGTCGATCGTGGCGTCGTGTTCGCCATCGCCCACATCCGCGGCGGCGGTGAGATGGGCAAGGCGTGGCACGAGGCCGGCCGCATGATGAACAAGAAGAACACCTTCACCGACTTCATCGACTGCGCCGATTACCTGGTGAAGAACAAGTACGGCTCGAAAGATCGTCTCGTCATCGAAGGCCGCAGCGCCGGCGGGTTGCTGATGGGCGCGGTGCTGAACATGCGTCCCGATCTATTCAAAGCCGCGATCGTAGGTGTCCCGTTCGTCGATGTCATCAACACCATGCTCGACGAATCGCTGCCACTCACCATCGGCGAGTTTGAAGAGTGGGGCAATCCCAAGCAGAAGCCCGCTTTCGATTACATGTACTCGTATTCTCCCTACGACAACATCGAGAACAAGCCGTATCCCAACATGCTGGTGAAAACATCATTTAACGATAGCCAGGTCATGTACTGGGAACCCGCGAAATACGTGGCTAAAATGCGTGCTCTCCGCAAAGACGACCACCTGGTGATTCTCAAAACCAATCTCAGTCCGGCCGGTCACGGCGGCGCCAGCGGTCGCTACGACCGTCTCCACGAATCTTCTTTTGACTACGCCTTCATCCTAACCCAAATGGGGATCAAGGAGTAGAACAGGCCCGGCCGGCTTGCTCTACTCTCACGGGAGCAAGCCGGCCTCTCCAATACTCTCTCTTGTTGTCATTGCGAGGAGCGCAAGCGACGCGGCGATCTGCTTCTCCTCGAGCGCGTAAGATGACCCTATGACGAAACTTACCGCAGGATGCGCCGCTCTTGCCACCCTATTCGTCGGCGCCGGCCTCACCCATTTTCTTCGCCCGGAGATGTATGAACGCATCGTCCCGCCCATGCTCCCAGCGCCCCGCGCCATCGTCTACGTCAGTGGCGTCGCGGAAATCGCCGGAGGCCTCGGGTTATTGATTCCGGCAACCCGACGCGCCGCCGCCGGCGGCTTGGTGCTTTTGTTGATCTGCGTCTTCCCTGCCAACATCTACATGGCGGTCGCGCACCTGCCTTTTCCCGGCATCGCCGGAGAACGCTGGGCGCAATGGCTCCGCCTCCCCCTGCAACTTCCGCTCATCTGGTGGGCCTCGCATTACACGAAATCTAACTGATCGAGCGAACCTGCATCTCTCTTATTCGCTATCATGAAAAGTCGGTAAGGAGAACTATGAGCAAAACCCTGACTGACGCTGAAACTCAAGCCGCACTCGCTTCTCTTCCCGGCTGGACGAAGAGCGGAATCGCCATCGAGCGTAAGTACGAATTCAAAGATTTCGTCGAAGCGATAAAGTTCGTAAACAAGATTGCCGACGCGGCCGAGGCTGCCGGTCATCATCCCGACATCCACATCGTCTACAACAAGGTGACCCTGCAATTGACCTCGCACGACTCCGGGGGCGTAACCCAACGAGACGTGAAAATGGCAGGCAAGATCAACGAAGTCGCGTCCTGAAAAATCTCGAAAAGCCCGCATGCTCGCCAAATCGAGTTTTTCGTCATTTTTCGACCGTTTCGCGTCGATTTTTGCTGTTTTTCGGACAGTTTTTGAAATAGCAAAAGGTCGGCATAAAGCCGACCTATGTCATTGAAATCACAAATCTTAGTTAAGCGAGACGTTCGTGTCCGGGATCCAGATGTTCGGCGATTCTATCGAGCGCTTCCTGGATTCGCGCCAGCTCAGACTGCGCCGTATCATTCCACTCCACAAACTTGGATGGGCCTTTCGAGCCCCTTTCAAACAGAGAGCTTATGACGTTGCGGCCGCGCTCGGTGAACAACGCCGCCCCCAAACCGCCCAGCCCTAATACCGTCAGTGGAAGAAACCATTTGCGCATCGCCCCACCTCCCCGAACATCCAGCAACTCTGCTGCAATTCGCACCATACCTCACTTTGACGCATTTTCGAAGCAGAAGGTTTCAGAGTAGCCGAATTTAGGCACACTTTCGTAACTATTTCGCGAAACTCCGGTCCAATGATTGGGTTCAAGACTCAAGGCACGCTGCCGACGTGTGTGCGTCCAATTTCTTTTGTGAGGTCCTCATGCATCGAACCTCCACCCTGATCTTCTCTTCGATTTTGCTGGCGGGAACGTTCGCCTCGGCGCAAGAGCTGCACACCCGCAACCAGCCGCCCGCAACTTCAGAGGACTCCCCGCCCACCGAGGCCCACAACTACGTTAAGCCGACCTATCCCAACGAGGTACCCGACGGTTATCGCTTCCTGATCACTCTCGATGAGCCCCTCGACACCGCGACGGTGGCCCGTGGCAAACATTTTAAAGCCATGCTGCGAGAGCCCCTCGTCGCTCCCAACGGACAGTCCATTCCCGGCGGACACTGGGTTACCGGCCACGTCAGCGAAGTGCAGCGCGGCTTCAATGCGCGCATACTCCTGAGTTTCGATGAAATCCAGACACCGCACGGGTGGATTCCGCTGTCCGCTACTGTCGTGGAAGTGCCCAGTGAGCACGGCTTGAAAGCGCCTGGGCTGGAAGGCCAGATCGAGCGGTCCCCGGTCGACGTGCGTCGCGCGCTGGAAGGCGCTGGCGTCGGGGCGGTGGTGGGTGCAAGCGCTGGGGAAGCAACTGGCGGTAGTAAAGGCGCCGCGGTCGGAGCAGCCACGGGAGCAGCAACCGGCGCGGGTGTGGCCACGTTGACCGACCGCAATATCCTCCTCGATAAGGGCGCGCAATTAGTAATTCGCCTCGATCGCGGCCTGGTCTTGCCGTAAACGTCCGATTACAAATTCCGAGAGGGGCAGTCCAAGTAGCTGTACCGCTGGACTGCGCCGTTGTATTTTGAAGACAGAGCCAGCGGCTTGAGTCTGTGGCTTACCTCGGGGGCGGCATGAAACACGCAATTTTTTTCGTGGTCATCATCGCGGCTTCTGCCGCATTCGCGCAGGCGGGACCGGTGGACATGAACGCTCCGCAATCGTCCACTGCAGCGCCAAAGCTGAAGGAAACACGTCCTACACCGAGTGATCCCGCGCAGGAGATTACCTTACCGGCGGGCACGAAGATTCCGTTGGCTCTCAAACATGCAATTACCACCAAGAGCGCCCGTGACGGCGACGCCGTCTACGCGGAAACTACCTTCCCGATCGTCATCGATAGCCGCATCATCATTCCCGCAGGAAGTTATGTGCAGGGCTCCATCAGCAACGTGAAGCGTCCTGGACGGGTGAAGGGCCGCGCCGAGGTTCTTGTGCACTTCAACACTTTGATTCTGCCCAATGGCTATACGCTTCTGCTGCCGGGTGCCGTCGATAACGTTCCCGGCATGGACAACGGAAAAATGAAGGACAAAGAAGGCACTATCCAGGGCGAAGGCACCAAGGGACGAGACGCGGCTCGTATCGCCGAAGCTGCCGGAACCGGTGGACTGATCGGCGCCGCCGCCGACGGCGGTAAAGGCGCAGCAGTCGGCGGAGCAGGCGGCGGTTTGATCGGGCTGGCGGCGGTGTTATTCTCGCGCGGTCCCGATCTCCGCCTCGATGCCGGATCGACCATGGAGACTGTTCTGGAACGTCCGATCACGGTCGATATGGCGCGCGCAAAGTTGAAACCCTAAATCCGATAGATCTGCGATCAAAGCAGCCGCTTTAGCGCAGCTTCGCGTGATGCTCTTTCAGAATGCATTTATCCATCACCACGAAGATCCCTGCCGCACGTGCCTTCGCAGCCGCGGCTTCATGCACAACAGTCTCTTGCAGCCAAATCGCTGGAACTTTCAGCTGGATCGCCTGGTCCACAATCTCTGGAACGGCCTCGGGCCGGCGAAAGACATCCACGATATCGATCTTCTCCGGTATATCGAGCAGCGAGGCATACGATTTCTCGCCTAGCGCCTCATCGACTTGCGGATTCACCGGGATGATTTTGTAGCCGTGCGATTGCATGTACTGCGAGACGCCGTAGCTCGGTTTCATAGGATTGTCCGAGAGGCCAACCACAGCGATAGTTTTTGCGGTTTTCAGAAGTTCAGCGATGGGATCTGTGGACATAGGTATTGGATGATATTTTCCGGCCAAAGGACGGGGAGCGCCACAAGCGCCGTACCCGGCTACTCCGATTTCTTTTCCGAGCGCTGTTTGTACAGCTTGACCGCCGTCTTTCGCAAAGTATCGTTGATGTTCTTATTTTTCGACATCGAGCGGAGGTCATTGATCATGAGGCTCTTCATGATCGGCAGAGAAACATCGAGGGGCGTACGTGGATTGCAAGCCAGATTTCTCTGCACCGCGTAATTGCGCATAAATTTTCGTTGGCCTGCGATCCCTCGTAACACGCCTTCCTGAACGTTCTTCAGGGTGGCGAACATCTCGACTTCCTGGTCCGTGATCTTCGGGCTTTCCAGCACCGCTACGCACACCACTTTGGATCCATCTCGCACCAGGATGAAACGCTCGTCTTTGCTGCCTTTAATGGCGAGTTGCACCCGCTGACCGACCCCCAACTTCGAGATCTTCTGGAAAGCGCTTACCTTCTTTTTTATCGAAGGATCTGGCACTGCTCCGTCCTCGGTGCGTTCCGGAGTAACGGTCGCGAAAGCAACCAGTTTCGGCACCTCTCGGGCTCCTCCGACCACCGCCCCTGACGTTTCTGGCGACTCCGCCGGCTGTGATGGCGCGGTGTGAACATATAAATCGAAGGGCTTGTCTTCGTCG
Source organism: Acidobacteriaceae bacterium (assembly GCA_003151155.1). Lineage (GTDB taxonomy): Bacteria > Acidobacteriota > Terriglobia > Terriglobales > Acidobacteriaceae > Korobacter. Next base: position 33,509 of record PLWX01000209.1, on the reverse strand, counting down.
GCAGCAATCTCATCGGCGTGATCGCGGACGTAGCGATCCAGTTCCGCATCAAGAATTTCGTTTGGCACGGAGAGTTCGTTGGCCTCCGCGTCCAGTTGCGCTTGCTCAATGAGGTATTCGGTATTCTCCCCGAGGTTTGCCAGGGCCGATCGGACGACGACGCCATCCTCTTCCGGCAAACTCATATTCATGGAAATCGCATGCAGGGTGGACTTGCTGTTGAGAACGCGGGGATGCCACAACATGTTCGCTAATACCCGCGACGAAGCCTGCATCGCGAGCCGGGTCACCATGTCTTCGCTGACCGACGGATTTTCCAGCAACGAACTCAACAACGGCAAGCGCAAATTGTCAGCACTCACAAAGTACGAGAGAACATCCGACGAAGTGCGCGGATCGGCGCAGACTTCCTTCGCAACTTTCTGATCAAATCCCGCCAAGGTGAGGCGGGCTTCATTGCCAAAGATCGGATGCGTGGAAAGATACACAAGAATTTCCACCATCTCTGCCGGTGCGACCGACAGTGCTCCCTTCGCGGCGGTCCTCATCATGTTCGCGGGGATCGCGGACTGCTTGATCATCTCGATCATGCGACGCATCGGCTAGCAAGGCTCCTGGCTTGGGATTCGAGGCTTCTCTGCGGGACGATTGTAGCCTGTAACCCGCTTCATCTCATCCACTGAAATCGCGAGTTCTTCCACTAAGTCGGTACTTCCGGCCGCACGGAAGGCCCGCACCAACTGATCGTAGTACCAGACCGTATCTTTGCGCCCGCCGTTAAAACGATCGAGCGCGATCAATCCGTCACGGCGCAAATCGCGCAGGATGGTCCTGCAGTTATAGAGTTTGTCAGCGGCGGAGACCATCCGCACATCTTCGTCTTCCAGGGGAATCCGTGCAGGTACATCTCCTTGCGCTGGCGCCACGGTTCTTTCTTGGTGGCGTCGAGAACATAGCTATCCGTGCATCCGTCCACGATGTGCGCTACCCGCTCACCAAACTGTTGGCGAATCTTCTCCAGCATCGGATACCCGCCGTGATCTTCTACCGCATCGTGCAGCAATGCAGCGATAGCCATCTTTTCGTCTCCGCCGTAATCGACCACCAGCGAGCAAACTCCCAGCAGGTGTGAGATGTACGGCTTCCCGGTTCCCTTGCGCACGTCATGGCGATGCAGTTCGTGGGCGAGCAGCAGCGCTTCATCGAATTTCGGACCGAAGCCCACGCTGGACTTTTTGGGCATGCGAAAGAATATCGCGTTTGTCGTCGAACGTCAGCGGCCTAGGATGTCATCGTACTCTCGCCGCCCTTGGATTCCGTCCGCCGCATCAGCAGATAAGCGCGAATGAAACCCTTGAGGTCTCCATCGAGCACGCGATCCGGATCCCCGACTTCGAACTTCGTGCGATGATCCTTCACCATCCGGTAGGGGTGCAGGACGTACGATCGAATCTGCGAACCGAAGTCGATGTCGAGTTTGGAGTCTTCTACCTTTTGAGAGACAGCCTTCTTCTTTTCCAGTTCGTACTCGTAGATCTTGGAGCGCAACATCTTCATGCCACGTTCGCGGTTCTTATGTTGCGAACGTTCATTCTGGCAGCTGACCACGATGCCGGTAGGAAAGTGCGTAATACGCACCGCCGAATCCGTCGTATTCACGTGCTGTCCACCCTTGCCACCAGATCGATAAGTATCGATACGTATATCGTCGGGCTTGATATCGACTTGAATGGTCTCGTCAATTTCCGGTGAAACGAACACGCTGGCGAACGATGTATGCCGCCGCTTGGCCTGGTCGAATGGAGAAATGCGGACCAGCCGGTGAACCCCAATCTCACTGGTAAGCAGCCCGTAAGCGTCCTGTCCCGTGATGGAGAAGGTCACCGACTTCAATCCCGCTTCTTCTCCCGGTTGATAATCATTCACCGTGGTCTCGAAGCCCTGGCGCTCCGCCCAGCGCAGGTACATGCGCATCAGCATTTCGGCCCAGTCCTGCGATTCGGTGCCGCCGGCTCCGGGGTGAATCGTCATGATCGCGCTCAGACGATCGCTCTCGCCAGAGAGTAACGTTTCTGTTTCGAGCTTTTCGACGATGTCGCGCAGCTGATCCAACTCGCGCCGCAAGTCGGCGCTAATGTTCTCCCCCTCACGCGCAAGGTCGAAATAGGCGGTGATGTCTTCACTGCGGCGCGAGAGATCTTTCTCGGTGGCGAGCGCGTCTTCCAGACGCTTGCGCTCGCGCATGACCCGCTGCGAATTTTCAGAGTTTGACCAGAGATTTGGATCGGCAGCTTCTTTTTCTATTTCCGCCAGCTGCGTTCGGACGCGGGGCGCGTCAAAGATACTCCTTCAGCTCGCGGACTTTTTTGCTGAGTTCAACGTATTCCTGCTCGAATTCTTCAACCATCCTGGAGCCTTTCTCTCGATACGCTAGACGGGCTGCGGCTCGGTAACCTGCGCAGCTGGACCCTGGCGGACAATCAACGCCAGCAATGAAATTATGACACACAGGATGGGGAACCAATCCCCGTGCTCGGTGTAGAAGGTCTTCTCGGTCACGTAGGCAAACGGCGCCTGCATGTAAGCACGCACATTGCGCGGGGCACTCATCACCACGCGCCCGAACGGATCGATTGCCGCGGTGATTCCGGTATTCGTGGAACGCAGCAGCCAACGCTGGTTTTCGATCGCACGCATGCGCGCCATATTCAGGTGTTGGCCCGGGGCACCAGTTTCGCCATACCAACCGTCGTCTGAGATGTTGATGAAGAGATCCGCGCCGTTGTCGGCGAACAGCCGAACTTCATCAGGGAAGATGCTCTCGTAGCAAATGAAAGTGCCCGCATGACTCTTACCGAGACTGAGCAACTTCCGGTCATGCCCCGCCTTGAAACTTCCAACCTCGTGGGTAAGGGATTTCGCAAAGCTCAGCATCGATTGAAACGGGATGTATTCGCCGAACGGCACCAGGTGATTCTTGTCGTACCGTGCCGTCCACTTGCCGTCGGGCGTAATCAGCACCGCCGAGTTGAAAAGATCGGGCTGCACGTCTTCCCTGCCCGTGTTTTCAATTCCCAGGCTACCGGCAATAACGTAGGAATTACGCTCCCGCGCGATCTGCATCATCATGCCGCGAAAGTGATAATCCGTAACGAAGAATGGCGCGGGAGACTCGGGCCATACGATCAGGCCAGGATTCTCTGCCGATGCATTCTTCGGCGCCACACTGAATTTCTCCAGGTCTTGCAGAACCTCTGACTCTTTCTGCTCGTCCCAGTGCACATCGTTCAGCGGTAGATTTTCCTGCACCAGCGTGGCGTAACGATCGGGTGGTGGCGCCTGCATCGGTACCAACTGCCACACCTGCAAACCGACGGAAGCGCACACGGCGGCGATCAGCATTGTCACCCGTTGTCGCCGGGCGACAAGAGCCGCTGCAGCAAATGCAGCATTCACCAGAGCAATCTCGAATGACACGCCGTACACGCCAGTGAAGGTCGCGATGCGTGCCAGAGGTACATTATTCACCTGCGCCGTGCCCAGCAGGTCCCACGGAAATCCTGTGATGTAGGTGCGCGCCAGTTCCACCGAGACCCATAAGAACGGAGCCAGCACGAGTGCACGCAGGCTATAGCCCTGTCGCTTGCGCGCGCTGATGGCGAGAAGCACGCCGAATAGCCCGTGATATAGCGCGAGATAAAGCGCGAAAAGCACCAGCAGGACGACCGAGAAAAACGAATTCACCCCGCCATACACATGCATGGTGTGATAAATCCAGTAACAGGTGCCGAGATACCACACGATGCCGCTGGCATACCCCAGCAGAAATCCCTGGCGCAGGCTGGCGGGCGCGAGATAGCTGGACCCGCCTTCGGCCAGCAACTGCACGGCATCCTGATCGCGGGCGCGAAGGATGGCGATGATCAAAGGGGCAAGCGCGATCCAACAAAGGAAGTAAAGCGAAGGGCTGGGAAATATGAGCACCTGAAGAATGCCGGATAAAATCGCCATCCCCCATGCTTGCCTGTGGATTCGCTTCACGGTTCGAGTGTAACAAACAGCGCTCGATCGCCCCGTGACGAGCCGGTTACTGCGATCGTCTGCGGCGATACCGGTTAAATTCGTGGTCGCCAACTTTGCGGCAACTCATCCACCGCCACCACGTCGCTTGTTGCTTAGTAAACCCCGTTCCGCCGAAGATCGTGGGACGCAGAAGAACCGGTGCAGTCTCCGACTTCAGCCGTTCCTGTTCTTGAGGAACCAGCTGTCCGGTTTCTACCGGAGAAACTGTCACGAATTTTTCATCGACCAGGTCCGCGCGCGCCAGTGATCCATAAAGAGTTGGACCGCCTTCGCACAGCAATCGGCGGACATTGAATTCTTCTCGTAGCTTCCGCATCGCCAATGGCAAATCGATTTCCGGTCCCGCACCCGCCACCACCAACAGCGGGTGGGAAGGCAGTTCGCCCAAATTCTTCGCCCCGAGTTCGGTGGTCACGATGCCTGGTTCGATTTGCCCACCGTCGAACAGTTTCAATTCGCGCCACGGAAGCTTGCCATGGCCGGTGACGATGAGGTTCCGCTCCTGTCCCAACCCGAGTTGCCGACGCAGGTCCTGGATCTCCGGATCCACCACCCGAAACACGATTCCGCGGCTGTCGGCACCTCGTGCGCGGCGCTCGTCGAGTAAAGTCGTGGCGCCCGTGAGGACAGCGTCGGCGTGCGCACGAAGCAGGTCCATTAGCCAGCGATCTTCCGCCGACTGCGAGATGTCTCCCCCGGCAAAATGCCTCCCGAGCAAAGACGTGATGCCATCTAACGACTGTACAAAGTTCGAATAAATCCAGGGTCTCTGCTCCGGTTGTTCCGGAAACCCGAGCTGCCCATACCGGGCAAACGCCGGATGCTTTACGGCCGGCGACTCTCCCCGGTCAAAGAGAATGTCAAAGTTCAGCATCTACTCCTCTAAATCCATTTTACGTCTGGGGTTCTCGCGGCCTAGGTTTGTTACTTAAGCAACAAACCTTACGTCCATTTGGCGCGAATTGACATCTTAATGTGCATGGCCTGGAAAAAAGGCAATCGGCTCCCTATCGTACAAGTCGGAGAAGCTGCCGGGCGCACCGCCGAGATTTTTTCCGAAGTGAAAGCCGCCTTCGGAATTGCATACGTGCCGCTCTGTTTCCAGGCATTCGCTGCATACCCCGAGTTTCTGGAAGTGCAGTGGCGGACCATGAAGCCGCTACTCGGTACCCGAGAATTTTTTGAACTCGCGGCACGTTTGCGTGCCGAGGCTTACACCTACGTGCACAACTATTTCAAAGTGTCCGCTCTCGGCGATGGCTTAACCGCCGCAAACGCGCTCAGCGTTACCGACCTGCTTTGTTACGTTGATGCGGCAACCCTCTTACTCCTGGCAGTGCAGTTGCAAGCCTTCGACGGAGCAGTGGGCGAGGCCTCATCGTCGCCTCACCCCGCTGACCGAATTTCGTTCAGTGCGTTGCCGGAATTCGTGGATGTCGAGAACGCACCCGCACCAATCAAGCGTGTGGCCGACGAGATGCGCCTGGCCTTCGAATTGCCCTTCTCGGGTGACGAACAGCGCGCGTTAGCGCGATGGCCTGAATTATTTTTCTCTTACTGGCACGCGTTAAAACCTGCAGTGCAATCGGTCTTTCACGAGCAGGCAGTCTTTCGCATTCGCGAGAGTGCATGGAGTTGCGCCCCTGAAATTCCGCTTTCCATCGAGATGGAGTATGCGCGCCTGCAAGAAGCTGGCGCCAGCGCCGACGACATCGCAACCGTCACCCGATTGACCGAACTGTTAGTGCGCGGCGCGGCGGTGGGCTTGCTCAATGAGACCTTCGCCAAGATCGGGCTTGAGGGCGGTAACCACGAAGTTTCCAGCGCTCACGCTGACCAAGAGCGCGTCGCTTAGGCTGCTCTCTGAGAGCGCTCTTCGTTAATGAAGCTTGATCGTTTCGGAAACCCGCGCCAGGCGCTCCCGCACAAACTCCAAAAACTCCTCAGACACATATTTCGGCGGCGTAAAAGCAAAGAACGGCCTTCCCTGCACCGACTTCAACGAAACATCCGTCCACTCAACTTTTCCGCCTGTAGCTCGTAAGAGAATCGCATCCGCACGATCCAGATACTCTCTGGCACTTTTCTTGAAGTCGGCTCGCGACGGGTCCAGCACAGCGACGTACAGATCCGGACGCAAAAACCTCATAACGCTGTTCGATTCGAGGATCACGTTCTCGAGCTTGGCGATTTCTGTCCGCACCCGCGGCATGGCTTCCGCCAGCATCCCTTGCTGCGTACGCACCCAGAGCACGCGTGCTGCACCGGCCGCGAGAAAACGCGAAGTGTCCGTGTCGCCTGCAAGGCTGCGTTCTTCGCTCACCGCTAGGTTGTGGTCCGCTGTCACGCAATCACAGGCCTCGCCGTTGGCTGAGCATATGCCGTGGCCGTACTGGGTGATTTTGATGGCCAGCCAGTTGCGATCGCGCAGCGCAGCGATCAAGCCAGCGACGACGCTGGTCTTCCCCACATCGCGCGAGTGCCCGCCGATGACTACGATGGCCATGCTGATTGGATGCTACTGCTGTTCTCGCGTGATTCGCGAAAGCGTCGCCTGTTCCTTGAGGAATTCGCGCAGCGGTTTCGCAGGCGTCCCGAAACACGCTACCCCTTTACCGCGGAAGACTTTGTTGGAGAGCACCCCCGATTGTCCGCCGAGGATCACGCCCTCTTCCAGGTGCGCGTGTTCACCGATGCCGACTTGCCCGCCGAGTATTGCTCCCGATCCTACCGTCGAGCTGCCAGAGATGCCAGTCTGGGCCGCGATCACCACGTTCTCACCGAGCTTCACGTTGTGACCCACATGCACGAGGTTATCGATCTTCGAGCCCGATCCGATCACCGTGTCTTCCAACCCGCCGCGATCGATGGTGACATTTGCCCCGATATCCACGTGATCGCCAATGATCAATCGCCCGATCTGCGGCATCTGGTGGTAGCGCCCAGTATCTTCGTCGCGCACGTAGCCGAAACCATCGCTGCCCAGCACTGCTCCTGCGTGGATCACCACCTGATTGCCGACCGTGGTGCCATGATAGATAGTCACTCGCGAGTGAATCTCGCAATCGCTCCCCACGACCACGTGGCTTCCGATGCACGTCCCCGCACCGATACAGACCCGGTCGCCAATCACGGTGTGGTCGCCGAGCACCACGAACGCACCTACCAGCACGTCTTTCCCGAACCCGGCTGTTGGCGGAATGATCGCGGTGGGGTGAACGAAACCTCCCGCCTTTCGCCCCGAGCGAAGTTTGCGTGCCGCAAGCGCAAATGCAAGCCGCGGCTGTTTCGCGATCAGCAGCGGCTTCGGCGCGTTCAGAATCTCGGCGAACTCTCCCGTGATTACCGCAGCTGCCGAACTTGCCAGCGCCTCGTCTAAAAATTTCTCGTTCTCGCAGAAAACGACGGCGTGATGCGAAGCAAGCGGAATGCTCGAAACTTGTGAGACCTTGATATTCGGATCACCCACAAGCCGTGCATTGATTTGGGCGGCGAGTTCCTGCAAGGTAGCTGACATGCTGCTTATATATCCCTAAGCTGCCGCAGAAGCAACAGCCCTGAGAGCCAGCAGGTCTTTTTCAGTACAGCGGCGGCTCTCCCGGAGGCCGGGTCTTCCATCGGCGGTGCACCCAAAGCCACTGCTCCGGATGCCGCCGGATCACGTCTTCAATCGCTTTGTTGAAGAGCGCCGTGTTGGCCAGCACGTCGGCATCGTTGTCGTCCGTCCTCACCAGTTTGATGGCAGGCTCGAACTGCACCCGATACTTACGAAGCTTGTCATCCCATATCGTGAACGCCGGTACCACCGCAGCACCGGTCTTGAGAGCAACCCGCGCCATCCCCGTCGCTGTACAGGCAAGCACCCCGAAAAATGGGACGAAGTCTCCCTGCGGAGGCGTCATGTTCGTATCCATCAGAATGCCAACCGTCTCGCCGTTGTGCATGGCGGCGAGCAGGCCGCGCGCGAAGTCTTGCTTCGGCAGAAGTCGGTTCCCAAATCGGCTGCGGAATTCTTCCGCGAGGCGGTTGAGGTACGGATTGTCCAGCGGACGCACCACGATATTCATCGGGTGTCCGTACAGCGAGTGAGCGAACGAACCGATCTCCCAGCCGCCGACATGCCCCGTCAGCAGCAGCACACCCTTCTTCAACTGCTCGGCCTGCTCGAAATTCTCGAATCCCTGGTAAACCGCGATCTGCGAAACATTCTCGCGGGCATATCGAGGAAACAGGCAGAATTCCGCAAGCAGGCGTCCTAACGACACATACATGCCCCGCAGGGTCTTATTGCGTTCGTGAATTGATTTATTGGGAAATGCGATCTGAAGATTACGTCGTCCAACCCGCCGCAAACGTCCCAGGAGCAGGTAAACAATCCAGCCGATCAACATGCCGTGGGCACGTGCCAGCGGACGCGGCAGCAGCGCCATAGCCCGCATCAACAACCATATGGGCGCGAACTCCAACCTTTGACGTAGCGATCGCAAACAGCGACGGTAGCACTCTGCGAAAAGGAGAGTCAAACGAACAAAGGCGATGGGTCACCCCATCGCCTCGCGCATAACACTTTTGTTTTAGTGAGGCTGATCCGACGGCGCCGGCTGATCGGCCGGGATATCGCTCTCCGCCGGCGCGCTACGAGCTGGCGGATTGGCTGGCTCTTCCGCTGGAGGAGGCACGCTAGCCCGCACAGGACGTGTGTCGGTTGTCGAGCCGCCGGCATAACGATTCAGCGCGGTGATCCAAGGCTGGGTTCCTTCGGGCGCGCTGGACCCACCGGTCAGCAGCGTCCGATACGGAATCATGCGGCCATAGAAGTCTCGGGTCGCATCACGATCCTGCTTTACCGAGGCTCCATTCAACGTCACGCCTGCAAAAATTCCGCGCGCTCGCGAATATGTAAGAATCTCCGCCCGCATCGTGATATCGGTGCTGCCCTCCGCCTGGCGGCCTACCGGGCCTGCGGCCACGGAAGCATCCGCACCAAGCTTGAACTTGCTGTTCAGCAGACTGCGCATACCGTGATCATTCATGATGAGCATTACTACGTCGACTGCCTGCCCGCCGATCTGGAAACCGACGCTGCCGCCGGCCAGCATAAAGAATGCCGGCGAAGTCCAACCCTTGTCCGTCCGGCAGCTCGCGACGCCGCGACCGTACGACGCGCCTACCACGAACCCGCCCTTTAACAGCGACGGCACAACTGCAATGCACTTGGCGTTATCGATAACCCGTTCCGGGATACCTTTGTCGGGCGCAGCCATGATTTCGTCGAGCACGGTTGCAGCGCTCTCTACGCGTTCAACTTCAGTGGAGCGGTCGCCAGCCCACGCCGCGACGCTCAGGAGGAGGATGAGCAGACCTGCCAACTTCTTCATTGGGACGAGCCTCTTATCGACCGATTGCGCTCAAGCGCAAACAGTTCTCTAGGGATTTGACTCGATATTACGCTCTTTGGAACACGGAGTTCAGGAAGGAGTTGTGGAAATGCCGGTTACTTTTCAAGAACGTGCACTCTGGGGGAGGGCTTTAGTCGAAAAACAACCGGCACTTGATCTACAGAACCCGGAAACAAATCCCCGAGATTTTTGAAAGGGCTGCACGAAGGACCCTCGCTCTTCGTACAGCCCCGTCTCCCAGGTACTGTAGTAGGTGGAGCGAGTATCGGCTGGAAACCCACAACCGGCAAGGTAACCGCAGCCACTGGACTGCCGGACGAGTGGTCCCCGACTTTAGTAACCTCGATCTAGATCGAGGAACTGACCAGCGAATGGGTGATGGCGTGTACCGAAAGCGCAATCCGGTTCTGGACCCCCACCTTGCGCATCAGCTTTGCCACGTGAGCTTTCACCGTACGCTCCTCGATGCCAAGGGCGGAGCCAATCTCTTTATTCGACCGGCCGGCGACCAGCAATTCCAAGACTTCCTTCTCGCGGTCGGTGAACGTGACTCGTCCTGCGGGAAAGATTCTTCCAGGCGATGAGGTAACCCGTTCGATGAAAATCGATAACACCCGGCGAGGCGCCCAAACGCTACCCTGGTTGACCATGCGAATCGCTTGTACGAACTCGGCCGGTGATGCAGCCTCGTCCACATAGCCCTTCGCGCCCGCAGCTATGGCCTTCAAGATGGTTTCGTCGTCTGCGCCTGTTCCCGTCACGATGATCCGCAGATCCGGCCGGGCGGCCTTCAAACTGGCCATGACGTCAAAAAGATTCTGGCCATTGCGGCTGCCGAGCAGCACCAGATCAACGTCTTTGCGGACCGCCAAGTCGGCGACAGTGGCCGGTACCAGTTCCAGGTCCGCCTCCGCATCAAATAAAGCTCGAAATCCAACGAACCGAAGAGGATCGCTTTCCACCACCGCAATTTGAATATGAGGTTTCTTCGCCATAGCACTCTTCATAGAATCAGGATCACGAGGGTGGCTTGATACTACCTGCAAACAATCACGCTTGCAAAGGGTTAGAATCAACGACGCCAATCCCGCCCCCTTCACGGCGGCATAATCCGAGGAGTTATCGATGCAGATTCGGAAATTCGTCCCTATCATTGCCTGCTTGACGATTGCTGCGCTCTGTTGGGGGCAGGACTATCAGCCGAAGTTCAAAGGCGATCCCGCCAAGAGCGATAGCGAGGCCGCTGCGCTCGGCTTCATGCGCACCGTAATCATGGCGGAAAAGAACTATAAAGCCAAGAAGAACGCCTACGCCCCCTCGCTGATGGACTTGGTGGGTCAGGGATCGTTCACCCGCCGCATGGCCGACAGCAAGAAGCGCGGAGACTACACCGTCAACTACAAGGCCGAACACGAAGGTTACCGGCTCACCATGACTCCAGACGCGGTCGATGCCACCCATCGCTCGTTCTTCGTCGATCAATCGGGCAAGATCAAGGCTGAAGAAGACAAGGCAGCCACCGAATCCTCACCGGCAGCCTGATTTAAGACTCTTTCTTTTCGGCAGCCCGCGCCTCCAGCAAGACCAGCAGGTACTTCTTGATCGCGGGCTGCAACTTCGACTGGCTGAGTACCTCGCGAACCAGTTGAACCGGAAATTCCCCGGCAAAAACGATCGCCTCTGCCAGTGGGGTGTGTTCGTTACGCAGTAGCGACAATCGTATGTCCCGCCGCAACGACCATTGGCGATGACGGCAGACCAGCCGAACCAGCCGTTCTGAGGCCTTTCTCTGGGCGAGCGCCCTCAACAGAACGTCTTCCGTCATACGGGGATTGTTCAACGCCGCAGCCACGATCCTCTCCTGGGCGTCCAGTAACAGGGCGCCCGCTACACGTCCCGATGCCCGCTTGGCCAGCGTCAATCGCTCTCCTTCGGAGATCTGTGCCAGGCGCGAGATGATGATTTCGTCGATGCCCACTTTCACATCGGCCGGAACCGCTGGCAGCAGTGCGATCTTCACCAGTTCGAAGGTGTAAAGGTGGCGGGTGAGCGGCAGCGAAACGTGTCGAGGTGCCCGCGTATGACTGGCTACCACCAGGATTACTTTTCGATGCTTCAGCAACGCGGGATTTTTGCCAATCGCCTCGATCACCGGGCCAGGCAGATCCCGGCGCGTCAATAACGCCAGCGCCATGTCTTCCGTCAAATCAAGATCGGAAGCCACGGCCAGGAGTTCCTCGGGATCGCGGGATTGGGCACGATCGGCTAGGCTCGAATGGGGATCGCTTGGCATCGGCCCAAAGTTTATCTGAATCGAATTCTTTCGCAATGGTCGCACCAACTCCGGTTAAACTAGGAGCACCCCCCCAATGGATTTCCCCCGGAACGAGTGTGTCAAAGGAACGGACTAACGATGGATGATTTTCGCGGATGGAAATTAGCGCTGGCGACCTTCGGTATCTTCCTGCTGGTCACGGTTCTGGGGTATAGCTTTGACCGCATGTTGAATCGCGATGGCGTGAACCGTCAGCTCATCACCGCGTCCTCGTGCGCGCTGACCGGTCTGGTGGTCGCGTTTGCCTTCGTGGAACTGACGCGCAGCATGCAGAATCGCCGACGGCTCGTGCAGGCACGCCTCGAAGTCATCGCCGACATGAATCACCACATCCGTAATGCCCTCCAGGTTCTCTCCTATGGCACGGCTACCCACGGTAGAAAAACCGAAACCGAGATGATGAAGGAGTCGATCGAGCGCATCGAGTGGGCGCTCCGCGAAGTCCTTCCTGGTTATCTACCGGAAACCTACGTGCCGCACGAAATGCCGCCGGAACATCCCAACCAGACCAGCCGCTGACGGCGCTTGTGCAGACCGGTGAGTTCCCATACCATCGTGGAACTTCTGGCTATCATTTAAAGATACCCATCCCCTATTGGAGATCGCAGCCCTATGGAAAATGCCGGCGAAGAACTGAACGAGCTTCACGAGCAGGTTGAGCACGCGGAACACGCGAAAATGATCGAGGTGAGCTTCACGATGTCGGTCTTGGCCGTGCTCCTTGCGGCCGCGACGCTGCTGGGGCACCGCGCGCACACCGAGGAAACCGTCCTCTCCAACGACCGCACGGACCAGTACAACTTCTACCAGTTCAAGAAAGAACGGGGCGTGATGGCCGAGCAGGTCTATGACACGCTGGTCGTTCTCCAAGCCGACCTGAAGGACGAAAAATCGCGCGAGAGTATCGATAAGCTCAAGGAGAAATACCAGAAGCGCTCTGAGAAAGAACGTGAGGATGTGGAGAAGATCAACGAAAAGGCGAAAGAGATCGAGAACGAGAAGACTCTGGTCGCTCGTCGCGCCGACCGCTACGACCTCGCCGAAGGCTTCCTCGAAGTCGCCCTGGTTATCTGCTCCCTGACTCTCCTGACCAGCAACCGAATATTCTGGATCGCTGGCATGGCCATCGGAGCCGCCGGCATTGTGGTCGTGGCTCTCGGCTTGATGCTCCACTAAAACAAAGCCCGGGACTCTTTGTCCCGGGCTTCATTGCGCCAGGCTCATCGATCGCGATCGTTATCCCCTTCATCGTCGGCAATGGGATCGCTCGCGGTCTGGGAAATCTCCTTCGCTCCTGTCGCTTTCAACTTCTCATTCAACTTCGGCAAATCGACCTTCAGGAGTGTATTCCACTCCTGCTCTGTCGCTGCCAATGACTTTTCGAATGAAGCCAGCGCGGCGTCCTGTTCCTGCGTCGGCGCCGCATCCGCACTCTGCAATCCATACAACACCATCCGCAATTTGCCAGAAAGATGCCGCAAACTCCTGGTATCCGTATCGACAGGCGTTGACGGCGCTCCGTAACCAAGATCTGCTTTTCCCAGCACGGCCGCCACGCTCTGTCGAAATTCCTCGACTGTGGCTTTACTCGTGCTCTCGTCCAATTGCTTTTCGATCGCCGCGCCCTTCGCGACAGCTTCCGACACCCGCTTCATTGCCGCGGACGCACGCTGCGAATCGGCAAACTGCCGCTGTAAATCTGCAGTCGACACTTTTACTCGCGGATCCATCCGCACCGTGAACGACTGCTTATAACTCTTCCCTGCCACCGTCAAGACCGCCGTGTAGTCCCCCGGCAACACCCATACGCCGGACGGCCGGCGATATCCTCCGCCACCTGCAGGTGCTTCGTAATGCAAATCCCACACGAAGCGATGTGCACCTTTGTTCGTCTCCAGCGGCGTGGGTAGCTTTATCCAATGCGCGGGATACTCCAGGGTCTTTTCTTCCGGTGCGGTGGGATTGTGGTCGCTCGTGAACTTGCGAACGCTCTCCCCTTTGCTATTCAAAATCTCGATCGAAATCGGAGATGTCTGATCCGCCTTCAAGTAATAGTCGAAGATCGCACCCACTTGCGGATTATCGCCGTGCGCAACCTCGTGCGGATACGGCGTGGCCTCATCACTTCCCGGCCGCGTCCGGGTAGCGACCTGTGGTTTGAACAGATGTGCTTCCTCGCTCGTGATCGAAGCGTTCGCTTCGCGAAGCGAGGTAATGTCGTCAAGCACCCAGAACGACCGCCCAAACGTCGCGATCACCACATCATCACCATGAACGGTGATGTCTCGGACCGAAACGCTCGGAAGATTCATTTGTAATGGCTGCCAATGCTCGCCGTCATCAAAGCTAACGTAGATGCCGGTCTCCGTTCCCGCATACAGCATCCCGCGACGTACCGGATCCTCACGTATCACGTTGGCAAACGCACCCTCCGGAAGGCCATTGGCAGTCGCCTGCCAGCTCTTCCCTCCATCATGGGTGCGATAGATATACGCCTTGTAGTCTTCAAGCCGATGACGATCGACGGCCGCATACGCCGTCAGTTTGTCGAAGTGCGAGGCCTCAAGCGTCGCAACCTTGCTCCAAGCCGTCAGCGCTTGAGGCGTCACGTTCTGCCACGTTTTCCCATCGTCTGTGCTGCGATGAATCAATCCATCATCGGTACCTACCCACAGCAGTTTGGCGTCCAGGGGCGACGGCGCAATGGCGTAGATCACGCCCTTCCGCGGCGACTCCAAGCCATACTTCGCTGTGATGGGATCCAGGTTCGCAGGTACTCCCGGATCTTCCCGCGCCAGGTCCGGACTAATCGCATCCCACGACTGCCCCCCATTCGTGCTGCGAAACAGAACCTGGTGACTGAAATAAAGCTTATGCGGATCCGCGGGCGAAAACGCCAGCGGCAACGTCCACGTCTGCCGCCACATTCCCTCGCGTCCCGCGGTCGGCGAAACATCCTGGTCCTGCGACAGATCGGCCTGGTAGCGCTCCACCATCCCGCCAAACACAATATTCGGATTCGTAGGATCGGGCGCCAGCATCCCGCTCTCGCCGCCAACCGAAACTCCCTTCCAATCGCGTTCGGTGATTGACGCATACTTGCTGCGGCTGGGCACCGCGATCGCACCACTGTCCTGCTGCGCGCCGTAAATCCAGTAAGGATACGAACTATCCGTCGCCACGTGATAAAGCTGAGCCGTCGGCTGGTTGTACCACGAACTCCAAGTTTGGCCGCCGTTCAGCGAAATCACTGTCCCCTGGTCGCTGCTGATCACAATCCGCTGCCCATCTTCCGGCGCAATCCAAATGCTGTGGTAATCATCGCCGCCCGGTGCGCCCTTGAACGACACAAACGACTTGCCGCCATCCGTCGAGCGATACATCGAAGTGTTCGATACGTACACCAGATCCGGATTCTTCGGATCCACCGCCACCACTCCGAAGTACCACCCGCGCCCCCAGATGCGATGCTCATCGTCGCTACGTTTCCAAGTCGCGCCCGCATCGTCGGAACGATACAGTCCACCCTCCTTCGCATCGACAATCGCATACACCCGGTTGGGCTCGCTCGGCGCTACCGCAATTCCGATTCGTCCGAGCCCTTCCGACGGCAGACCGTTGGTCAGTTGCGTCCAATGCGCGCCGCCATCCGTGGATTTATACAGCCCACTCCCCGGCCCATTCGACGCCGGATAAACGTTCCACGGCGGACGCCGCGTCTGCCAAAGCGATGCATAGATCGTCTGGCTGTTCTGCGGATCGAAAGCCAGGTCGATCGCGCCGGTGTTGTCGTCCTTATGCAGCACCGACTGCCACGACTTGCCGCCGTTGGTCGACTTGAACACACCACGTTCCGCGTTCGGCCCATACGCATGGCCCAGTGCCGCAACGAACACAACATCCGGATCTTTGGGATCGACGAGGATCGTTCCGATCTGCCGGCTGTCTTCGAGCCCGATATGTGACCACGTCTTGCCTGCATCGACGGACTTATACATCCCGTTGCCGTAGCCGATCTGCGAACGCATGTCTGCCTCACCGCTGCCGGCATACACAACCTCCGGATTCGACGGCGCAACCGCTACTGCGCCAATCGAAGAAATTGGTTGCGAATCGAAAATCGGTTGCCACGTTAGGCCGGCATCGTTCGTCTTCCAAACTCCGCCGCCCACAGCTCCGAAGTAATAAACGCTCGGATTTCCGGGAATTCCGGCCGCTGTAATCGCGCGTCCGGCACGGAACGGCCCCACCAGCCGCCAGTGCAGGTTTGAGAACAGCGTGGGATCTACCTGTTGAGCCGGCGCGAATGATGCGCCGCTTACGACGAGCAATACGAGTGCCAGGGCGTCTGAGCAGAACGCCAGGAATTTTCGCAGCAAAGCCATCCTCCGGGTTGCAACGAGGATACATCAGCAAGCGCGGCATCGCCGGGCGCCTGCACCCCATCCAATGAAATTGATCCCACTTAACCGAGACATTGGATTCAACAAACTCTGGAAAGCTTCACAGAACACGCACGGGAGAAACGATGGTAGATACGAAAGACCTTCACAAACAATTGTTCGCCTTGCTGAAAGGTGGCCAGGCGCACGCTGGTTTCGACGATGTGATTAAAGATTTCCCCACCGAGAAGCGCGGTGTTAAACCCGCCGGGCTTCCCTACTCCGCCTGGCAACTGCTCGAACACATCCGCATTGCCCAGCACGATATCCTGCGCTACAGCAAAAATATCGACGGAAAATATCACTCACCAAAATGGCCGGAGGGCTACTGGCCGAAGTCTCCCGAACCTCCAAGCGAAAAAGCCTGGAACGATTCGATTCATCAGATCCGAGCCGACGCGAAAGAATTCGAGGACCTCATCAAGGATCCAAAGAGCAATCTCTCCGAACCCTTTCCGTGGGCCGACGAGGGACAAAATCTGTTACGGGAGGCTCTCCTCATCGCCGATCACAACGCCTACCACCTCGGCGAGATCGTCGCGCTCCGGCGAGTTCTCGGCATTTGGTCCAGCTGAGGTGTCACTTGGGTGGTCTCGAAATCTGAGGCCACTTGCCGAGCGAACCCGCCATCGTACTTTTTGGGAGGATTCATTTCGATGAAAAAGCGCTTGTTATTTTTTTGTGCATTCCTAACCTTGGCGGCCAGTCTCGCATTCACCCAGGTGTCGCCACAACAGCGTCAGGACGAGCGAGCTACCGAAGGTCAAAGCGGCATCAACGACACCGTCGATGTAGTTACGCCGCCGTCCGTCGACCAGGTCACCAATCATTCGGCAGTGTTGCGTTGGGGCACGAACAAGACCGCAGCCACCCGCGTCAACTACGGCACTGATCCCAACAATCTCTTCCAGCATGGCTACCAGCAGGGCGGCACCACCAATCACGAAGTGATGCTCCGCAACCTTCGTCCTGGAACCACCTATTACTTTGCAATTGAGAACAAGCACGGGCAAGGCCGCTTGACCGGCACCTTCACCACGCAATAAGAATAAGCACGATAGTTAGGGCGTCGTTGGTAATTCGGCGCCCAACGCTTGCCTTCGTTGTAGAGCGGTTAGACGGGTAATTCTTCCTGCTGCCAGCCCGGTTCAATCACGCGCGGTTCGGAAGCCAGTTCGAGAATCAGGTTTTCGAGAACCATCCGTTTGCTGGGAGCACTCGATCGCACCGCGAGGTCGGCCTTCGCGATCAGCCGAATCGCACGCGTAAGTTCCCTTCTCGACTTAAACCGCCGCGCTTGCCGGATGATATCTTCCGCGGCGAATGGCGGTACGCGGAAACCCTGCCAGAGAACTTGCCACAGAGCGCGTGAATCGCGAACATTGCGTTCACTGATCACCAGCATCTGACGGAAGGTGCGTGCCAGCATGTAGAGATGTCCAATCGCTGCCTCATCCCCGTCGCCGGTCGATAGGATCGCATCCAGCACCTGCAGCGCCTTCACGCGATCATGCTGCGAGATCGCCTCGGTCAATTCATACAGCGAGCGCTGCTTCGCCGCCAGCACCATCGTCTCCACGTCGCCCAGCGTGATGCGCTTCTTCTCGCCGACGTACAGCATCAACTTCTCAAGTTCATTGGCCAGCAGCAGCATGTCACCGCCGAGCGAATCGACGAGCTCTCGTGCCGCGTCCGGCTCGAGATTCACATCCTGTGCCTGCGCCGCCTGCAGCGCCCATTTCACCGCGTCCGAATCTTCTACCCGCGCGAATTCGATCAGGCTGCACCAGTCGCCCAGCGTCTCGCGAATCTTCTCGTAGCGTTCTTTATCCTGCATGTCCATTTTGCGGACATCCGCCGGAATGGTGATGTGATCCGCGACAAAGATTAGCAGCGCATCGGGATTTGGGTTCTTGAAATACTCCTCGATCGCCGCAAATTCATCTTCGTGCTTGCCGCGGCCGTACAGATTCTTAATGCCTCGCACAAAGAACACCTGGAAGGGCGCCATCAGCGAAGGCGTCCGCGCGCGGTCAAGGATTTCGCCGATCCCCATATCCGCCATGTCGAACTCATAAAGGCTGAACTCGCGCACATCCAGTGGCACAAGATATTTCAGGATGGCGTCGCGGCACTGCTTGCGGAAGAACGCTTCGTCGCCGAGAAAAACGTATCCGGCCTTCAACTTGCGCTGTTCCACTTCGCTTACGAAGCGCTCGGTCGGCGCGAAGCTGCGCATCAGAAGGCCTCCAGCACATTGCTGACTAACGTCCGAGCGAAGTCCGCCGACAGTCTGCGCATTGCCATCGAATCTTCTTCGAAGAAGCTGGCCGGGTCCGCCGAGAGTTCGTACTGATCGCGGAACGTGTAATTATCGTTCTCGTAAAGCACTTTTCCGTGTCGATCGACGAGCTTCACGCTCGCCGTGACGGTAACAATGGCAGTGGTGGCTCTCCCCGTCTGTGAATCCGCCGTTGACGGAGCGACCTCGCTGGTAAGCACCGTACCCTGCAACGTAGCGTCCACATCGTCACCTGGCGCACTCACGATGTGATATCGCGTGCGGCTCGCAAATTCGTGCACCACATCATTGGTGATGATCTGCTCGATGCGGTAAGTCTTCGTCTGGCTCACAAACATCGGGATCGAGATGGTTGTCACATCCGGGGGAATGCGTACCGCCTTTCCCGCGGTGTGATAGCCGCATCCCGTGGCCACAAGCGTGGCAGCGGCCAAAATCAAAGACGCGAGACGAAATCTCACTGCACCTGCCCGCGCGGACGGCTCGCCGCCATGATCTCGGCACATTCCACCGCCGAGGTCGCGGATACACGCAGATTGTCGGAGGTCGCCCAGATCCAGAACCCATTCTCCTTCGTAGCGTCGCGTCGCACGTTCACCAGCACCTGCTCCTGTCCCGCGGCGCTCACGTTATTCGGCGCTTCCGTTTGCGTCGCCATCGTGACATGTTCGCCGGCGAGCTCTTCGCGCAACTTCTCCACCGTCGCGCCTTCCGCGATTTCAATGTAAAGCGAAAAGCCGTGCCCATGGAAGGTTGGCGCTTGCAACAGCATCAGCGAAGGTACGGGTGCGGCGTCGCCCACCGTCTGCTTGTAGTGCCGCAGAACCCGTTGCTCGGCATTCGCCAAAGACAGCACGGAACCCTCGCCATAGCGGTCGACCAAGTTGAATGCCACCTGCGTCCCGAAGATCGTCATCGGCAGTTGCTGGAACGACAGCAGGTTCACCGTCTGCTCATGCAACTCATCCATGCCGCGCTTGCCTTGCTCTGAAGCGGGCTCCAGCACCGTCGCAACCGCCGAGCGGATCGCGCCGACACGAGCCGCACGTACCATCAGCAGCCCCAGCACGATCGCTGCGGGATGCGCAATCACCACCGGATGGGTTCGCAAACTGAGCTGAGTCTTTCCCAGTTCACGCTCAAGCCATGGCGAGCGGAGCTGTACTTCCTTCTCGGTCTCCAGCGCATACGACAGATCGATGATCTCGCTGCCACCATCGCGCGCCTGTTTCCACGTCTTCAACGTGAACTCAGGATCGCTGGCGAAAAACGCGAAGTCCATGTTCGTTAAATGTTCCGGCAGAAGGCTCTGAATAAAAGTCGCCTCGTCGCCCACCTGCTCGATCTGCCCAAGCGACTCCTCGTCGTCCAGCAATCGAACGTCTTGCGCCGGAAAGTTCCGCTCGCTGAGGACTTCTTTGACCTCGCGGCCCTTAAGGGTTCCGGCGCCTACCACGGCGACGCGGAACAGCATGCCCCAGTTTGTATTCTCGTTCTTTGGTTTAGCCATTCGAATTTTTTCAGTCCGCGTGCGCAACCTGGTCGGGAGATGACGGAGGAACCTGCGAGCCGCGTTTCATCCCGTAGAACAGTCGCGAGAAAATTCCCCAGAACATATAGGTGATAGCGATGATGAACAGCGTCCAGTCGGAAAAGTAAATAATCAGCATCACCAGCGCGCACAGAACCACCAGCAATCGAGACGAGTGACGCTGCCGGAAATCGACACCCTTGAAACTGGGGAACCGCCAGCGACTCACCATCAGGAATCCGAGTAACAGCACGAACAACGACCAGATCAACGCCATCCACCACGCTTGCACCGGAAACCCATGGGCAAAATGCACCACCGCGGCAATCACTCCCGCGCCACCAGGAATCGGCATCCCTACAAAATATTTCCTGCCCGGCCGTCCTGGATTCGACGGCTGCGGATTGTTCTGGATATTGAAACGCGCCAGGCGGCAGGCACCGGCGGCGAGAAACAAAAATGTTGTGACTGCCCCCAACCGAATCAGCTTCTGGTGCAGTTCCTCATTCGCAACGGCAATCGCATGGAAGCCCCATAGGTACGCGAGCACTGCGGGAGCCATGCCGAACGTGATCACATCGGCCAGCGAATCCAATTCCCTCCCGAAATCGCTGGTCGTGTTGGTCATGCGCGCCACGCGGCCGTCGAGCCCATCGAACACAATCGCGAAACCAATTGCCATCGCCGCCAGGTCGAAGTGGCGCGGATCTTTCTGGAACGCGCCTTGGATTGCCTGGAAGACCGCGAAATATCCAGCGGCGATATTTACCGCCGTAAATAGCGAGGGAAGAATGTAGAGGCCTTTGCGCACCCGGCGCGCACGGTTGGGATTGTCGTCCTTTCGGCGCATCGGCGTTAAAGGTTCCAAGGGCGTCAACGTACCCCTCCGCGTTCGGATTCGCTCATCACCGGCGCCTGCAGGTTCCCAACCCGCACAACCGCAAGAATCGTCGAACCACCGGCCACGTCATCTCCAATCTTCACCGATACTTCGGAAGCGGATGTGAAAATTACGTCAACCCGCGAGCCGAACTTGATCAGCCCAACTCGCTCGCCGCGCGCCAGCATGTCGCCCACCTTCTTCGCGAACACGATGCGTCGCGCCAGCAATCCGGCAATCTGCTTAAAGACCACCGTGTGCCCTTCACCTTCCATCGTCACAATGTTCTGCTCATTCGCCTCGGCAGAAACCGACCCCATGGCGTTGCCAAACTTACCCTTGCGGTACTCCACGTTACGGATCACACCAGCAATCGGCGACCGATTTACATGCACGTTAAATACATTTAGAAATATACTGATACGGGTTCGTGCCTCACCGTTCACATCAACTGCAACAATATCCGTGACCTTACCATCACCCGGCGAAACAATCGCTCCCGGTGTCTGTGGAATTGTCCGCTCCGGATCGCGAAAGAACCATCCGAAGAACGCCGCTAGGAGCAGAGGAATAAGGGCCAGCGCCCAGATGCCAGTGAACCAACCGAGCAGTACGGCCACGGCAACGAAGGCGAGCACGTAATAGATTCCGTCACGAACCATAGGTAATCTCAATGATTATAGTGCCTCAAAGTTGGCACCGGACGAGGAAAGTAGTTGTGCAGGAACGACAAAGCCTCCGCCACTTCCTCCGGTTGCGCAAGGGCACACAAGAGGCAGGGCGGAGGCCGGGTACTTCGATCCGCTCGCGCGACTGGATTTTGCAATCCCTCGCGGATAAAAAGGCTGAGACGCACTCGCCTTGCGGCTAAGCTACGTTGTTATGCTGCTCCCGGTACTGGAGCTCGAGTTTCTCCATCTCGTCCTTCAGGCGCAACTTCAACTTTTTCAGGCGCACTTCTTCGATCTTCTCGTCTTCCGAGAGAAAACGCTTTTGCGTCAGACCGTCGAGGCGTTGTGAATATTGTGAGTGTTCCTGGGAGAGACGGCGAAACTCATCGTTGCTTGCGAGTAATTCTTCGCGGACTGCAGAAGCCATCCGGCAAACCTCCGATTCAATCACCCCTGCACTTGGGTCCATCGGGCCCGCATCTGGCTCGCTGGGTGGAGCGGGGCGATTTCAGACGGTAGCATAGGGTCTGCCCGCATTCAACGAATTTTCATACTGACTTAAGTAAGTTTTTTCTCAAACAGGAGGGCATCCTCCGGAGGCTGTTGATAGTAGCGTTTTCGCCGTCCGCAGACCTCCAACCCGGCCCGCTCATAAAGCCTTCTGGCGGCCAGATTCGACTCCCGAACCTCCAGCATCAGCTTCGTCCCGCCAGCTTCCCGAACCCGGTCCACAAGCGCTTGCAGCAGGCCCGCGCCTATTCCTTGTCCTTGCCCGTCCGGTGCAACCGCAATGTTTTCCAGCTCCCATTCAGTCGCCACTTCCCGCGCAATCACAAAACCCTCGATGGCATTTGCACCCTCCGCCACCAGCGCCAACCGCTGGATTCCGGAGTCCTCAAAAAGGCGTTCGTATTCGCTTGGATTCCAGTGGGCAGCGGACGCATTCGCTTGCTCAATTTTGAGGATCGCCCGGAGATCGGCGAGAACCGCCTTTCGGACGGAGATGGCGCTCATGCCAGCGGCGTGGTGAACAATTCAGCGTCGGACCGCCGCAGATAGTTGGCGTCCAGATCGTCGGGTCGAACCGTCATCCCGCGATCCAGTTGCGCGAACGCCAGTGCGGCGAGCAGTTCCGCCCCGGGTGCAGCCACTTGTTCCACGGGGAGGTTCATCTTCGTTGCAGCGGCGACGATTTTCTCCTCAGGCGTCACCAGCCTCGAATCGAACTCCCGCATTCGCTCCGCGAGCTCTTCCGGCTTGATCAACATTTCCGCGTGCGTCCGAACTTCAAGTTTTGGATGAACTTCACAATGCCCCAGATAGATTTCATTGCGCCCAGCATCAAGTGCGGCAACCACCGTTGCGGATCCATCCTTCGCCGCCGCGGCGACCAGTTCCAAGCTGGAGACTGCGGTCAGCGGCTTCTCCAGAATCTCTGCCAGGCCTTTGGCCATAGCCAAACCTACACGCAAGCCCGTGAACGATCCCGGCCCCGCCACGACTGCAATCGCATCCACGTCTTTCTTCGTCAGTTTGAGCTGATCCAGCATCGCCGCAAACTTCGGAATCAGTTCCGCCGAGTATTGCCCGCCACTCAGCGATTCCTGGGCAAGCACACGAATGCCCTGCTCATCCCGCCGCGCGATTGCCAGCGCCCCATTCCTGCCCGAAGTATCAATCGTGAAAAGGATCATCGAGGTCACGCTGCCGGCTAAACCCCCATCGGAGGATCTTCACACAACTCCAACAACACTCCACCTGCGCTTGACGGGTGCACGAACACGTAGAGATGTCCGCCCGCTCCCACTTTAATCTCGTCGGAAATAAACCGCGTTCCCGCCGCCTTCAACCGCTCAACCGTTCCTGCGATATCGTCCACGTGCAACGCCACGTGATGCAATCCTTCACCGCGCTTCGCCAGGAACCGCCCAATCGGCGAATCGGCTTCGGTCGGCTCCAGCAACTCGATCCGGCTGCCGTCCATCGGCACCATCGCCAGCCGCACTTTCTCGCCTTCCACGGTCTCTTCCGCCATCACCTGCAGGCCCAGCGTCTCGTAAAACTGCTTCGCTTTTTCCAGCGACTTCACGGCGATTCCAAGATGATCGATCTGGAACATCCAAACTCCTCAAACATTCGTTTCGCAGTTGGATGATTCTCAGTGACCCAACGCGCCGACAATTTCTTCGATGATCGTATACGGATCTCGCTTGTGGTCCGCAATCTCCGCCGCGTAGCGTCCCGCCGCGCCATTTCCCAGGTGATCGCGTTCCACCCGCTCGAGCAACGCATCCCGCAGCATCTCCACCAGCCGGTTACGCCAGTTCTCGATTCGCTTCTGATGCCCCGCCTCACTCTTGTCGAGGAAAGATCGATACTCTTCAATCTTCGCAACCAACTCCGGAATCCCCTCGCCATTCGCCGCCACCGTCTTCACGATCGGAGGAATCCACGCATCGTGCCGCAGCGCCAGGCTCTGCAAGGCCTTGATTTCCCGTTCCACTCGTTCAGCCCCATCGCGGTCCGCCTTGTTGATCACGAAAATATCCGCAATCTCCATGATCCCCGCCTTGATCGACTGCACATCGTCGCCCATCCCCGGCACCAGCACGACGACGGTCACATCCGCCAGTTTCACGATGTCGATTTCGTCCTGTCCCACGCCGACCGTCTCGACCATCACCAGGTCTCGCCCGCTAGCGTCGAGGATCGTCGTCACATCCGCCGTGGTCCGCGCCAAGCCGCCCAACGATCCCCGCGTAGCCATGCTGCGGATAAAAATTCCCGGATCCGCGTAATGCCCCTGCATGCGAATGCGGTCGCCGAGAATAGCGCCGCCGCTGAACGGGCTGGTCGGATCAATCGCCACGATGCCAACCGTCTTGTTCGCCTTGCGATACTCTCGCGCCACACCGTCGACCAGCGTGCTCTTCCCCGCTCCCGGCGCCCCGGTAAAACCGAGCACACTAGCTTTCCCGCTGAGCGCAAACGACGCCTTGAGCAACTCCGCGGAATCCGCACTCCGGTTCTCGACCGCGGTAATTGCCCGCGCCAGCGCGCGCACATCCCCCGCGCGAATCCTATCCACCCAGCCTTTCGTTTCCTCACTCACGATCCCGACAACCTCTTCTGTAGGACGCACACTTTCGCAGCCTACCTCACAGTGTAAGATACCAGCCTGCGGAGCGCCGACCATGTCATCGGAGCCAAAGATCAAGCGAATCAGTCCCATGTTTGCAACTGACGACATGGAACAGACCATCGCCTTCTATCGCACTGTCCTCGGATTTACGCCGACCTTACAGTCTCCCAATTATTGCGTCATCGAGCGTGACGGCCAGACGCTGCATTTCCAAAACGCTGCGTCTGAAGCGGTGATGGACGCCATGCGCAAACATGGCGAATGCTACATCGAAGTCTCCAACATCGAAGCACTTTGGGAACACGTGAAAACTTTTAAGGAGAACTACACGATTCGCGACCTGTTCGCCAGGGACTATGGCATGACCGAATTTCACATCATCGACCCTCATGGCATCCTCGTCTTCGTCGGACAGCCTACCTCCGAATTGGGCAACTCCGGCTGATGGGATAATGATCTGTGCCCCTCGGCGTCTACATCTCGGTTCCCTTCTGTCGCACCAAGTGCTCGTTCTGCAACTTCGCCTCCGGCGTCTTCTCGCGCGAACTCTTCGACCGCTACATCGACGTCGTAACCGCGGACATCGCCAACTCTGAATCCCTAGCCACCACCGCTCTCTGTTCTTTCGATCGCGATGTCGACTCCATTTATCTCGGTGGAGGCACCCCAAGCGTCCTCGCCCCCGATCAACTCCAGCGTCTCTTCGATGCCATCCACAACACCTTCGCCGTCAGCCCCGACGCCGAAGTCACCGTCGAGTGCGCTCCCGGAACCATCACCCCCGAAATCGTCAACACCCTGTTGCGCTGCGGGGTGAACCGCGTCAGCCTCGGCGTGCAGTCCTTCGTTGACGAAGAGAGTCGTTCCGTCGGTCGCCTCCATACCCGTGCCATCACCTTGGCCGACATCGATCTGCTTCGCCAGTCCGGCATCACTAACCTCAGCATCGATCTCATCGCCGGCCTCCCGCACCAGACCGCCGAAAGCTGGCGAACATCCTTGGACGACGTCATCGCCATCGGAGTACCTCACGTCAGCGTCTACATGCTTGAGGTTGACGAAGACTCCCGCCTCGGCCGCGAACTCATGGCCGGTGGAACCCGCTACCATGCCCACTTCGTTCCCAATGACGACGCTACCGCCGACTTCTACCAGCAAGCCTGCGACACCCTGAACGGAGCGGGCATCCATCAATACGAAATTTCCAACTTCGCGCGCCCAGGCCGCGAGTCAAGACACAACTTAAAGTATTGGTTGAGACATCCCTATCTAGGCTTCGGGGTTGACGCCCATTCCATGCTCCATGGCTCTAGCTATGAAGGCATGCGTTTCTCTACCTCTGACGACTTGGATAACCAGCTCAACGGAACCCCCCGTACCTTCCGCAAAATCGATAGCGCGTCCGCCGAAGATGAAGCCTTCTTCCTCGGCTTGCGCCTCAACCGCGGCATCGATCTGCGTGCCATCGCGGAAGCGTGTGGAGAACCTGCCATCGTCAAACGCGCTCCCATCCTGGACGCTCTCACGGAACTTGGTCTCCTGGAACCTGCCGGTCAAAACATCCGCCTCACCGATCGCGGCCGCCTCCTCTCCAACGAAGTCTTCGAACGCCTCATGCTTTCCGATCCGGCCACCGACCCAGCCCTACCAGCGCAAGCACCGCTGACCATTCTCCCTACGCGCGGTCCCGCGTAGGTCGTCGAAGCTCCAGTCGCGCAGCGACGGAATACATTAGCCCCGCAAGTGATTGCGGGGTAGGTCGCCTATCCAACCCGAGTCCCCTTTAGGGGACGCCACCCGAAAATGCCCTCCCGAGATCGCAATCGTTTTCGCAATTTCCCCGCAACCCAAGTAAACTCAGCTTTTGGAAAATTTATGAGCAGCACTCATTCGCAATCCCCGACGCAAACCAAAGAAGACATAAAGCGCTCCATGCTGGTAGACCTCCGCAGCGACACAGTCACCAGGCCTTCCGTCGCCATGCGACGCGCCATGATGGAAGCCGAGGTCGGTGACGACGTTTACGGTGAAGATCCAACGGTTAATCGTCTCGAACAGCGCGCTGCCGAAATCTTCGAACGCGAGGCCGCCCTCTTCTTCCCCACCGGCACTATGGCCAATCAAGCCGCTCTCAAAGTCCATACTCATCACGGTCAGGAAGTCATCTGCGAAGAGCGCGCACACATCTGGAATTACGAAATGGCGATGATCGCCCAGTTCTCCGGCTGTATCCCGCGTCCTATTCCCGCCGAGAGCGGCATCATTCATTGGGAGCAGATCCGGCGCAAGATTGCTCCGGGTATCTACTACCGCGCGCAGACCGGCCTGGTTTCGCTGGAGAACACGCACAACATGGCCGGCGGCGCCGTCACGCCCACTGCCGTAATCGACGAGATCTGCGAAGGCGCCCATAAAGCCGGCATCCCCGTGCACCTGGATGGTGCGCGCATTTTCAACGCCGCCACTGCGCTCGGCCAGCCTGTTGCCGAAATCACCCACCACGTCGATTCCGTGATGTTCTGCTTATCCAAGGGTCTCGGCGCGCCCGTCGGATCGATGCTCGTCGGCTCGCGTGAATTCATCAAGCGCGCCCATGTAGTACGCAAATGTCTCGGTGGAGGCATGCGCCAGGCTGGAGTCCTCGCGGCCGCCGGTCTCATCGCGCTCGAGCACGGCCCAAGCCGTCTGCACGAAGATCACGCCAACGCCAAGTTCGTTGCCGACCGTCTCGCCAAAGTCCGCGGAATCAAGCTCGACGCCGCTCACGTGCAGACCAACATTCTCGTCTTCGACATCAGCGGTACCGGTATGACGACGGCCGAATTCTCGCAGCGCCTCGCCGAGAAGAGTGTCCTCGCCAACGGCATTAACCCCGAACTGATGCGCTTCGTCACCCATCTCGACGTCGACCGCGCCGCCTGCGAACACGCGGTTCGCGTCATCGAAGAAATCTGCGCTTAAAATCTAGAGAACACGGATACCCATGCACCTGGAATATTCCACCGTAGCCAACTGCAAACCTGAACACATCTGGCAAGCCTTCCAGCACGTGGAAGAGTGGCCGAAATGGAGCAGCGTCATCACCAACACCCAATGGATCGAGGGCGAACCCTGGGCCCAGGGCAGCAAGTTCCAGATGCAGATCCTCCAGCCCATCCCCGTCACCTTCCGTCCCCGCATCATCGAATGCAATCCGCCCGGGTTCGTGCACTGGATCGGCGAGACCACAGCGATCAACGCCGAACAATGGTTTTCGTTCGAAGAGCAGTCCGACGGCACCACGCTAATGAAGACTTGGCAGGAATTCACCGGCCCCGCCAGCTTCATGTTCGGCGAAAGCGTACGCACCGCGATCACCAATATTTATGTCGACTTGTTCCGATCCCTGAAAGAAGCTGCCGAAAAACGAGCTCTCAACTCTAGTTCCTGATAGCTGCCAGCTATAAGCTAGAGTTTCCGCATCTCAAGTTTTATGTTATAAAGCTTCCTATCCTTCCCGTACGACTCCCAGCGGAGCGTCACAGCACACAAGTTTGATCTCAGGGCCCTGTGTCCCTGACGGAGGACCGGCGTGAATTTCGAGTTGACCGATGAACAGCAGCATCTGCAGAAGATGGTGCGCGAATTTGCCGAACGTGAGATCGCTCCTAACGTCATGAAGTGGGACGAGGCCTGCGAGTTCCCCCTTTCCACCATTAAGGAACTCGGCAAACTGGGCCTGCTGGGCATCATCTTCCCCACTGAATACGGTGGCGCGGGCATGGGCTACATCGAGTACGCCACCGCCATCGAGGAGCTCTCGCGCGTCGACGGCTCGGTCGGCATCATCGTCGCCGCTCACACATCCTTGGGCAGCAACCACATTTTTCTGGCAGGCAACGAGGAGCAGAAGCGCAAGTACATCCCCAAACTCGCCACCGGCGAATTCATCGGCGCGTGGGGCCTCACCGAGCCGGGTGCCGGATCCGACGCTGGCAGCGCCCGCACCACCGCCGTCCGCAAGGGCGACAAGTGGGTCCTCAACGGCACTAAGACCTTCATCACCAACGGCCACTATGCCGATGTTGTCGTAGTCATCGCCGTGACCGACAAGACTGCCCACACCCACGGCCTTTCCGCGTTCCTGGTAGACGCCGGAACCAAGGGTTTCAAACTCGGCAAAAAAGAAAACAAGCTTGGCCTGCGCGCCAGCGACACCGCCGAACTCATTTTTGAGGATTGCGAAATTCCCTTGAACCACCTCCTCGGCAAAGAGGGTGACGGCTTCATTGACGCCATGCGAATCCTCGATGGTGGCCGGATTTCGATCGCCGCCCTCGGACTCGGCATGGCCCAAGGCGCCTACGAAGCCGCACGCGACTACTCAAAAGAGCGCAAACAGTTCGGTAAGGCCATCTGCGACAACCAGGCGATCCAGTGGAAACTCGCCGACATGGCCACCGAGATCGATGCCGCCCGCCTGCTCACATGGCGCGCCGCCTGGATGAAAGATAACCACATGAAGACCACGCTCGAGTCGTCGATGGCCAAGCTCTACACCAGCGAAGTGGCGGTCCGCGTCGCCAACGAAGGTGTGCAGATCCATGGCGGCTACGGCTTCATCAAAGACTACCCGGCCGAAAAGTTTTATCGTGACGTGAAACTGTGCACCATCGGCGAAGGCACCAGCGAAATCCAGCGCCTCGTAATCAGCCGCCAGATTTTGAAGGGGTAGATACACCGAGTGAAACGATTGTGTGGAGTACTCTAATCGCGCAGCGACGGACTACAATTACCCCGCACATAAGTGCGGGGTAAATCGCATTCGTCTCCAAATCCCTTTTAAGGAATGCGACCCATGCATTCACTTCACTTTTTGACGGAGAGTGAAATCTTGAACTTTGGCATTTCATTCACAAATTGTTTTCTTTGCGTCGGCTCCGGCCCCCGCATCTGAACAGCTAAATGGAAAAACGAGTGGTCATCACCGGAATGGGTGTCGTCAGTCCGAACGGCATCGGTCACGAGAAATTCTGTCGTGCCGTCCTCGACGGCAAGAGTGGCGTGAAACAGATCACCCGCTTCGATGCCTCTGCTTTACCCGTGCGCATTGCTGGTGAAATCAGCGACTTTGACGAGTCCCTCTGGATTGACGCCCACGAACGCAAGCACGTCGGCCGTGCCGTCCCCCTCGCCTTCGCCGCATCGGCGGAAGCGCTTCAACTAGCCGGCCTCGATCCCGCCAACATGTCGCTCGACGAGAAACGCGAAATCGGAGTCATCCTCGGTACCGGCGGCGGTGCGCAGGATTACTCCGAAGAACAATATCGTCTCTATTTCGAAGGCAAAATCAAACAGGTGAGCCTCTTCTCCATTCCCAGCGGAACCATGGGAACGATGAGCAGCGAGATCAGCATGCGCTTTGGTTTCCGCGGCATGAGCCAGGTCGTCACCTGCGGCTGCACCAGTTCGACCGATGCCATCGCCTACGCCGCCATGCAGATTCGGACCGGAGCGATCCCGATGATGCTCACCGGTGGTGTCGACTCCCCGCTCGCGCCCGGCATCATGAAGGGTTTTACCCTGATGAAGATCATGACCGCCTCGTGGAATGACGATCCTGAACGCGCGTCACGTCCCTTCTCTGCCGACCGCGACGGATTCGTCCTCGCCGAAGGCGCTTGGATGTTCGTCTTGGAGGACCTCGAACACGCGCGTGCCCGCGGCGCGCAACCGCTCGCGGAAATCGCCGGCTACGCCTCGACCTGCGAAGCCTTCCACCGCGTCCGTTTACAGGAATGCGGCGAAGAACCCGCCCGCACCATCGGGCTCGCTATGGAAAATGCCGGCATCGGCCCCGCGCAGATCGACTATGTGAACCTGCACGGCACCAGCACCCAACTCAACGACCGCATCGAAACCCGCGCCCTCAAACTCGCGCTAGGCGAGCACGCCCGTAATGTGCCCATGTCATCGTTGAAATCGCAGATCGGCCACCCGCAAGGCGCCAGCGGAGCTGCCGGCATCGCCGCCACTCTAGTTGCAATGAAGCACAGCGAAATTCCACCCACCATCAACCTCGAAAAACCCGACCCAGATTGTGATCTTGACTACGTCCCCCAACCGGGTCGCAAACACGCCGTCGAATACGCGGTGTGCAACTGCATAGCCTTCGGCTCAAAAAATTCCGCCCTCGTCCTCAAGAATCTTTCTTAAAGATCGCCGACCACGAACCGACTTTGTTTTGCATCTTTTGGTGCGACTTCGCTCTTGCCACGAGCCGCTTTTGGTTTTGACGTGAGGTCCTGAGCAAACAAAAACGAGGCTTTAGCCCCTGAGGTACGAGACTCCTCACCTTTTCCATCCTGCGCTCCGTCTCGCGCGTCTATATAATTTTCCAAGAAAAGGGTTTGTATCAGGGCACGGCTTCAGCCGTGCCGAGAAGGCGTTAAATACCCGGGGCTTTAGCCCCTGCGTGCTGATGGCCAATCAAGAAGAAGATGTACTCGGCAAAGCCTACGACAGCCGCCTCATGGGACGGCTTCTCGGCTACCTGCGCCCCTATCAACTCCAGGTCTACATCGCCCTTGCCGCCATCATCCTCAAGTCGCTTGCCGACGTCCTCGGTCCGTACCTCACCAAGGTCGCCATCGATAAATATCTCTCCAACCACCACGCGTCGAGCCTTCTCGATCGCTATCTCAGCACGCAGCCGATGAAGGGCATCGGCCAGATCGCCTTCATCTACCTCGTTCTTCAACTCTTCAGCTTCGGTTTCGAATATGCGCAGACCTACCTCATGCAGTGGGTCGGACAAAAAGCCATGTTCGACATGCGCGCCGAAATCTTCCGCCACCTCCAGCGCCTGCACATCGGTTTCTTCGACAAGAATCCCGTCGGCCGACTCGTCACCCGCGTTACCAGCGACGTCGACGCCCTCAACGAAATGTTTACCTCCGGCGTGGTGTCGATCGTCGAAGACATCTTTGTATTGTCGGGGATCATGTTCGTCATGCTGCGGATGAACTGGAAGCTGGCGCTCATCGTCTTCGCGGTGCTTCCTATCATCTTCTGGGCGACGATGATCTTCCGTCGCGTCGTCCGCGAGGCCTACCGCAAGATTCGCATAGCCATCGCGCGAATCAACTCGTACCTGCAGGAACACATCAGCGGCATCGTCGTGCTTCAACTTTTCAACCGCGAGCGACGTTCCTACGACAAATTTGAAGAAATCAACCGCACCCACATGGACGCTTTCAAAGACGCCATCGTGGCCCATGCCGTGTACTACCCCATCGTTGAGGTTTTGTCGGCCACCGCCATCGCCTCGGCAATCTGGTTCGGGGGCGGACGCGTTATTCAAGGTACTGTCACTATCGGTATCCTGGTCGCCTTCATTCAGTACGCCCAGCGCTTCTTTCGCCCCATCCAGGATCTCAGCGAGAAATACAATATCGTGCAGTCTGCGATGGCCGCCTGCGAACGCATCTTCAAGTTGCTTGATACACCCATCGAAATTGCCGACGTCGCCCAGCCGAAAACCGTCGAAGGTCCCGGCCGCATCGAGTTCGATCACGTCTGGTTCGCCTATCGCAAAGACCCCAACAAGAACGACGAGTGGGATTGGGTTCTGCGTGACGTCAGCTTCAACCTCGAACCCGGTGAGACCGTCGCCGTCGTAGGTCACACCGGCGCCGGCAAGACCACGCTCATCTCCCTGCTGATGCGTTTCTACGATGTCCAGCAGGGTGCCATCAAAATCGATGGCATCGACATCCGCGACATGGCACTCAACGATCTCCGTCGGCGCATCGGTGTCGTTCTACAAGACCCATTCCTCTTCACCGGAACTATCGGTGAGAACATTCGCCTAGGTACGGAGTGGATCACCGACGAAGCCATGATGCAGGCCGCCGAAGAGGTCAATGTCGCCGAGTTCATCCGTGCGCAACCTGGCGGCTTCGAGCAAGGCGTGCACGAGCGTGGCAGCACCCTCTCGACGGGCCAGAAGCAGCTCATTTCTTTCGCCCGGGCACTGGCCCACAATCCGAAGATCCTCATCCTCGATGAAGCCACTTCCAGCGTCGACACCGAAACCGAATTCCGCGTCCGCGCCGCTCTCACCAGGATGGTCGAAGGCCGCACCTCGCTGATCATCGCCCACCGTCTCTCGACGATTCAGCGAGCCGACAAAATCATCGTGATGCACAAGGGCAAGGTCCGCGAGATGGGCACGCACCAGCAGTTGCTCGCACAACGCGGCATCTATTACAAGCTCTACCAACTGCAGTACAAAGACCAGGAACTCCTGGCCGTCTCGCCTCCCACACTCACCCCCGCCACCGATTAGTTTCCCAAGTAAACATTCAGGAGAAAATGTCCTTTTGACCCACACGTTTCCAAACGACTCATCTTCTGCCCTTCGTATCGTGTCCTTTGGAAACACGACCTAAGACATCGTCGCATTGCGCCCGCTATCTTCTTGATCTTTTGATGAAGCTTCGTTCATCCCCTTGCATTTTCATGTCGCTCTTCCGCGTCGCGTCCTATGCTTCATATGTCCACTTCGAATTGTTTGATCAAGACAGGTGAGTATATGACCAAATACAACCTCCTCATTGCTGCTCTGTGCCTGGTGATCGGTGCCCTCTTCTTGGCGAGTACGCCCTTTCTTTTCGCGGCGCCCCCGCATTCCAATCACGTTGTTCTGGTGGTCGAAGAGAACCACAGCTATGCGAGCGTCAT
>PLWX01000246.1 GCA_003151155.1 Acidobacteriaceae bacterium | reverse complement strand
CTGCGGCCTTGCAGCATGGGTGAAGGAGAAGCGAGAGAGGTTCAGGGGTTCACACCGTTCTGACCGAGACGAGTTCGGCGCCTGGGAGGGCGGGTTCCGGCGCCGACACCTGGTGTGGCCCGCGGGACTTCGACTCGAGCGTAAGGAGGAGTCCCTGGAATTCGGCCATCGTGTCGGCCCAATGGGCTTGAGCGAAGACTTGCACATCTGCGAACGAGGCTTCCGGAAAAAAGCGGCGATAGAGTTCGACCTTCTGCGATTCGCACGCTTCGCCAAGATACAGCTTGTAGTCAATGCGGCCGGGACGAAGCAGCGCGGGGTCGAGCACGGTCACGTCGTTGGTGGTCATCACGTAAACCACACTGTCTGGGGCGCTGAAACCATCCAGCACATTGAGCAAGCCCGACAGACTTACGCCGCCCGGGGAGTTGCTGGAAGGAGATGATTTGCGATCCCCATCTTCACCTTCGCCTCGCGAAGCATTTTTCGTTTCGAGACGGCGCGCTGTGCCTTTCATGCAATCGATATCCTCGAACAGAATCACCGAGTGCGGGTCAACCCAGTTCATCGCAGCCTTGAGCGTGCGGTCATTCATCTCGGAGAGGTTGACAACATAAACCGACATCCCGAACTTGGCCGCAAGTGCGGAGACGAGGGATGTTTTCCCCGTGCCCGGCGGACCATAGAAAAGGTATCCGCGGTGATAGGGAACGCCCAGCCGACGATATCGCTCGCGCGAAGCGAGGAACCGCTTTACGTCTTCAAGAAGATGTTCCTTCTCGCCGGGTTTTAAAACCACGGAATCGAGACGGCGCGGGGAGTAGGCGGTGAAGCGATCCCATCCATCATCGTAAACATAAAGATCAGACCGGTTCTGGCGCTTGTGGTGACAGGCGACAACTTCGGAAACGAAATCACGGAGCAACTGCTGATTGCGGCCGATCGTTTGGATCATGAGCGACTCTACGCGGCGCTGGCTACGCCCCTTTGTATCCTCGGTGCGCCAGTACCAAATCTAGAAAGGACGCCGTTCGCGCCAAAACCAGTGTCTGCCGGGAGCAGGAGTCATCGCGATCTCGGACCCGCGCAGGGTGGTGTCGAGATCGAGACTGCGAACGCGCCTCAGGAACTTCTGCTCCAGAAACCATTCCTTTACCCAGGTGAAGGCCTGGTCGTCATCTTTGACGGTGATGGTCAGCGTGCTTTGGCTCCGAATCCAATGCCACAGAGTGGCGGGAAGCGAGCGCAGGAAGACTCCGACGCTGCCCAGTACCATGAGCAGCAGTCCGCCTGAAGCAAACTGGTTTTGACCATCCAGAATTCTTTTCAAAAAACCCAACATAAAGCGCACGATTTCTACCCGGTCGAAAGCCGGGGGAACCACAGCGATGATCCGTCACGCAGAGAACCGCAAGCAGCCGTGCGCGTATGCACGCGGCAACGCGTGGGTCTCAGCGAAGAATGATGTGGAGTGCGGCGAATCCGGTTAGGAGAACCGGAGCGACGCCGCGCAGAAGAACCGAAGATTGTTGAGAACAGCCATAGCGGCGTCCTTTCGTAAGAGTCTTAGAGAAGATGCCATGAATTGTTGGAAGGCGCAACTGGGAAATGAGGTAAAAGCGATAGCGCGAGATCCGGGGCCCTCGGGCGATCTCGAAAAGCACTAACCCCAGGCGTGGGAGTTGCGCACCCGCTAGATTTCCTGCGAAGACGAGCACTTGGTCGGTGTCTAATCATATGGGCGGAGGTGCAGCTTGAAACGAGTCCCGTCATTTCTCCATGCGATTGTGATTTTTGTGCTTGCAAGTTCCTTGGCTGCTTCCGATAGAGACAAACCCGCGAAATCGCCCACTCCCCTGAGCGCGGATGAAATAGCCGTCTACAAGGCAGTCTTACGAACTCTCGGGAAAGAGACAAGTTTGAACGTTTCCAGCAAAACACACCCGCTAGATCCAAGCGCCCAGACGACCGGCTTTGATCGGCCTGGATGCCTTGCCGGCATTCAGTTGGAGAATCTCTCGTCAGCGTCGCATGCCTATCACGAGTTGGACACGAAGGTTCTGCCGTCCCAGGCTATGAGAATTGTTGATCCCAAGGCACAGGAAAAAATCGTTCAATCGAATGACCCCAGCAGAACGATTCGCCAAGGAAAGACGGTGAAAGATGCGGTCGCCGCCGCGTTTAGTACAGGGCTGCTTTCACTATCTGAAATAGCGTTCGACAAGGAACACCGTTTCGCTGCTGTGCGCTACAGATTTTCGTGCGGTTCGCTGTGCGGTCACGGTTCGACGTTGGTGTTGAAACAGGTAGACGGTGAATGGGAAAAGCTTAGGGAGTGTGGTGGTTGGATTTCTTGATGGGAGCGGGCACACGATCTTCGGGTGCCTGCGCCTTCCTCGTGAGGCTGACGCCTCTCGACGGAGAGGCTTGCCGCCCCTGAAGGGGCTTGGATTTTGATCTTCGTTTTTTTCCCCAAGCTGAAGCTCGGGGCTACCTCAAAGCGGTGGTCGTTGTCCCACTTCTCGAACAACGCGAGAAGTGGGCGCTTCGACCCAAACCCGCTTACTTCCTGGTTGCTTGTTCGGCGAGTTGAGCGCGAATTTGTTTTTCCTGCTGGATTTCTGCTTCGTTGAAGGCGGACGCAAAGTCTTCGGGCTCGAAAATCTGGCGGATCTCGACTTCGCCCTCGTCTGCGCCGCAGCTGGGCATGCGCTTGACCCACCCAATGGCCTCTTCGAGGGAGTTGACCCGCAAGATCATGAAGCCCGCGACGAGTTCCTTGGTTTCGGCGAACGGGCCGTCAGTGACGCTGCGCGCGGTGCCGGAGAAGCGGACGCGAGCGCCTTTGGAAGAGGGGTGGAGGCCATCGTAGCCGACGAGCACGCCGGCTGCAATCAACTCATCAATGTGCTTGTTCATGTCGGCCATGCCCTGGGGATCGGGCAGTGCGCCGGGTTTTTCAGACTCTGGGGTGGCTTTGACGATCACCATGAATCGCATATTTGTGTCCTTTTCTGGTTGGAGATGAATAGCAGCTCTCTGCCAGTAGGTCGACTGAGGGTGACACGAATCGACAGGCGAGGAGGATTTATTTGCGAAGGTTGGCAAAGAGCCTAGCGGGCCGGCTTGCAGCTACCGCTCGTCGTCCTGCCCTGGCTCATCGATCGTGATGTTCCCGAGATCGTCAGCCATGTCGAGCAATCGCTGGTACCGGTCGTACCACTCGGTCGACGCCTCGAACAGGAACATGATCCCCTGGAACGGCCAGCCCAGTTGCACGAACCCGCTCTTGCCGATATAGGTCCGCAGCCAGCGCGCGTCTTCCATCTCTTCATCGCTGGCATAGCTCGATCGCTGCAGCCGCTCGACGAGGTAATCCACGTCCTGCCGCGAGAGCACCGACTCGTTCATCGTAATGAACGGCGCCCCGGCCGATACCGCCAGTTCCACAAAGCTCTTCCAGCTGTCAGGATTGCCCTCGGCATCCCACATCACGCTCTGCACGTCGTCAGAAACGTAGCCCTGGAAGCGCTTCAGCCCAGTGCCGGCGATGAACGCCGTCATATCGTCTTTGAGTGTTACTAAGTCTTCAGTCATTCCAAGCAATGGATATCCCGAAACCCAAAACGAATCAGGACCTGATCATCATAACGCCGTCTGCCGCCCTCGGATGTGATCTTTCTGCATTATGGTAAACTCATTGTTTGGCACGAGTTACTGGACACGCCTGAGAGATGCTTCTTTCCAAAGAGTACGTGGGCTACCTCGCCCGTCACATCGTAGATCGCCTGATCAAAGCCGAGGCCATCGAAACCACCGCCCAACCCGCCGTCACCCAGCGGATCGAGGCCGCCTTGGTCGATGAACTCAGCGTCGAAGACCGCATCAACGACGAAGTGCGTGTCATCCTCGAAACCTATTCCGACGAAATGCGGCGCTCCGGCGCCAATTACCAGGAGATGTTCAAGAAGGTGAAGAACGAACTCGTCCGCAAATACAAGGCGGTCATATGAGTCCAGCTCCTCAGAATCCCACCGAAACCCGGACGCGCATCTCCCGCGAAAAGGTCAACAAGCTCGCCCACGCCGTGGCCGATACCCTCGCCACCATCGATGAAGTCGATTTCCTCGAAGACCGCAACACCATCCGTCTCGAGGCCCGCAAGGCGCTCGAAGCCCTGCTCGCCGAAGAGATGAAGATCGATCAGGCCGCGCGCCAGAAGATCGAAAGCCAGCGCCGCATCATCATGGAAGGCTCGCAGGAGTGGGACATCCTCTATCGGAAGTATTACAACGAGGAAGTCAAAAAGCTCGGTCTCTAACTTATTTCTGGGTCTAGCAATCGCCGGATGCTTCCGGCGATTTTGCTTTTAGGTGGGTTACATGCGATAAGGCGATTTCTCGACAGTAAATCTATTCCGCAGTGAACGATATAATTGCGACGTCAAATGAAACCACGGAAAACTGCACCGGAATTACAAGAGCGACTCTCGTCGCATTTGCATTTGATCAATCAATCCAGCGCCGGACGGCTTGATGAACTTCGCTGCCCCCAGTGTCACCAAAACACAGTGTCCGTGTGGTTCACAAATCCTACCGAGGATGTCTATCGGACTTGGTTCATATGCAATCAATGCAATTTTCAAACGCGTGCTCAAGACAGCGGACGCGCACCGCACTTTTCGGAAACCCGCAGACGTGTCGACTTGGAAGAACGTGACTTAGCGATTCTAAAAAACACGCGGTTCAAGTCACCTAAGACGAAGGAAAGTTAGGTGTCGATAACAGCGGTAGCTGTTGAAAAACTCGCTCGCCGAGATCACATGGAAAAATCGTCGCTCCAGGATGACCTATAAACGATTTTCNNGATAACGCGATATTTCAACAGTTAACGCAGTCGCTCAAGAATGCAGCGACCATCCTCGTTTTCAAAGTATCCCAACCTTCCGGGAACACATGAAATGAGCGTCCCCTCCTCGCTACCAACGCTCTCCTTCAGCGCGGTTTCCAAGTCCACTTCCTTTCCGTCCAATTTGGGATTTGTGGACATGACGTAGCACTTGGAGCCAGCGCCTTTGGCCCTGAGTATCTTGAGCAGTGCCGACGCGTTTTGTTCGTTCGGGGCAACCGCAACCATGAACTTCGGATTGAGGCCGTCGAAGTGATAAAGCTCGGTTAGGAGCTTCGCCCTCTTCTTGGGCTTCGCAATGATTTCAAGAAAACGTTCTTGTCGGTGGAGAGGTATGAACGCCTTAATCAACGCCTCTTCGTAGTTCACAGAATCGGGCATAGCCGAGCCTCGGGTCGGGTTCAGTCTACCCGATAGATGTTGCGAAGATCCCTTACCACTCACAATCTTGGCACACTTGGATTGCTTGCGGTATGGCGATGTTACGCCAGTGATCGATGCTCATATTGGAATCAAAAGGCAGACTCAATTCGTCCATGGGTGCAACGGAGATTGCCCGTGAGACCAGGCGTCTTGCAAATCATGGAGATGT
The DNA here is from genome assembly GCA_003151155.1 of Acidobacteriaceae bacterium. Lineage (GTDB taxonomy): Bacteria > Acidobacteriota > Terriglobia > Terriglobales > Acidobacteriaceae > Korobacter. Next base: position 77 of record PLWX01000246.1, on the reverse strand, counting down.
TTCCTCGGTTCATCTTGGATGATAGCTATAGCGCCCACAAAGTACGCAGTTCGTAAAGTAAACAATCCTTTGAGGTC
>PLWX01000313.1:7099-11797 GCA_003151155.1 Acidobacteriaceae bacterium | reverse complement strand
CCTACGAGCTTCTGCCCCACGCGCAAAGGCGTGGCACATTGGATCAACTCAGGAGGGAAGTTGCCATTCGAGCTGAAGAAGTTTCTTCGGCTTTCCGGAGTAAGCAATTGCGGGTTGCGCGTCGTGCTCAGCGCGTGCACGTGGGAAGGCAGTAGCGGAATGACTGCAGGAGTGGGGAAAGAAAGAAAGCCGCGAGAGGCCACGGATGTGAGCACGGCAGGCTTGTCGGTGAAGCGGAAGAGCGCGCTTTCGCGCGCGCCCAGGGCTTCCATCAACAGGCGCAGCAGTTCGTCGGCGGTTTGCGAAAAATCGCGTTCGGCGGTTAATGCCGGACCGAGATCGCTGAGCGCCTCGAAGGTCGTAAACAGCTTACGGAATTTGTTTGTGATCTCCGCCACGCACACAGGCGCGCGAGAATCTCAGAGCACANNACATTGTGCACCGGGCAGCCGGCGGTTGTCTTGCCTTCTGCTGCGCCATGATGCGCGTGTCCATGCAGCACCAGGTCGGCTCCGTGACGGTCGATGACTTCGGAGAGTCGAGAGCTGCCAAGATAGGGGAAGATCTCCGGTGGTTCGCCTTGCACCGTCGCCCCGATGGGCGCGTAGTGCAGCACGACCACTCGTTTCGGTGTGCGAAGCTGCGAAAGCGCGCGTTCGAGCTTTAATGCCTCATCAATCGCNNTTCACGCCCTCGGAAACGAGCATCTTCATCAATTCATCCGCGCGGCCGCTTTCGTAATCGTGATTGCCGAGCACGGCAACAATCGGGATCCTCAGCCGTACCAGGCTGTTCAGCATCGATTCAACTTCTTCGGGCTTTCCAAAGTTGGTCAAATCTCCGGCGAGTACCATCAGGTCGGCTTCATCGCGAACACGGTTCATCTGCTCGCGGATGCGGTCATAGCTTTGCGGCGTGAAATGCAGATCAGCTAGGGCAGCGATTCTCATTGTTTAGTGAGATGTCAGAATCAGGCCGCAGGCTTGCTCGCTGCGGTGTCCGGAATCTTGGGCTGGCGACGGGCACGACTCTCTTCCAGAAGATTATCCAAGCCCCATTCGTTCACATCTATGGCGAACATGCGCTCGTCCAGCAAACTGCCGCGGAAATTGGCATCGGTATTCGGGTCGTTCAAGCTTGCACGAAAGCGCTGGAGTAAGTCGTCCCACACGCTTTGCGGTACGGCTGCAGAATTTCTGGGATACACGTATTGAAAGAGCACAAGAGCCCAAAGCAGGAGCTGCCAATGCTCGCCGACGAGTTCCAACACTCTGTCCCAATTCATCTTTCCACGCGTTCCATAGATCAGGTGCACGATGTCAGCACCGTCGAATCGTTCGCGGAAGGCGATAAAGATTTTCGAGACCAGCAACTCTTCCGCCGCCAGCACCCGGACGGGAATGCCAAGAATCTGAGAAGGCGTGGCGCGCTCGATCCAGCTCTGATCGACGGTTACAACGCCGTTACTCATGCCGGTGATCAGGTCCACGAAAAAGTCGTCGCGATGCGCCTTGGCCAGCCACACCGGATCTTTGACTTCGGTTTCAAATCCCTCGGCCCGCAGTTCCGCCAAGGCTCGCGGCACTTCCTCCGGCGGGAGAAAGAAGTCGAGGTCCTTTGTGTTGCGACAGATTCCCGTATGCTCGCGGAGCGCGAATGCCCCTGATACAGCGCAGGGAATCTGACGTTCGTTCATCAGCGTGAGTACCTCGCGGAACAGGGATTCTTGCTCGGGAGGGAACTCCGGCGGAGCCGAAGAGCTGACAGGTAGCGGTTTATCGTCGCAAGCCACGAAAAGCTTTGATGTTCAAAACGGAGAGTTCCGTTGTGACCGGGCAAAGAAAAAGCGCGTGAGAGCGGCTGGCATGCGACAACTTACGATCTAGAGCATCTAAACTTGAGCCATGGCCCGGCGTACGGAACAAGTCGTTGAGATCGAAGGCAAACAGCTCAGCCTGTCGAACCTTGATAAGGTTCTCTATCCAGACGTCGGCTTTACCAAGGGACAGGTCATTGATTACTACGTGCGCATTGCGCCGGTTCTGCTGCCTCACTTGAAGGGAAGGCCGCTGACGCTCAAGCGCTATCCCAACGGCGTCAATGGCATGTTTTTCTATGAGAAGAATTGTCCGGAGCACCGGCCCGAGTGGGTACAAACGACTCCGGTGTGGAGCGCGGGAAATAACAAGACCATGCAGTATTGTCTCGCACAGGATCTGCCGACGCTGGTGTGGGCGGCCAACCTGGCGGACTTGGAACTTCACACTTCGTTGTCCCTGGGCAAGGAGATCACTCGGCCAACAGCGATTGTTTTCGATCTGGATCCTGGTCCGCCGGCAGACATTGTTCTGTGCTGTCAGGTCGGACTATGGCTACGTGACATCTTTGCACATTTCGGCCTCGAGAGTTTCGCAAAGACCTCCGGCTCCAAGGGGCTGCAGCTCTACGTTCCACTGAATACCCCGGTAACTTACGACCAGACGAAGCCCTTCGCTCACGAGCTCGCGCGCCTTTTGGAGCGTCAGCACCCCGAGCAAGTGGTCTCCGACATGAAGAAGGCACTACGCACCGGCAAAGTGCTCGTAGACTGGAGTCAGAACGATGACCACAAGACCACGGTCAACGTTTATTCACTGCGCGCAAAAGATCGACCTACGGTGTCCACTCCTGTGAGTTGGGAAGAGGTGGAACAGTGCCTAAAGAAAGCTGACCCGAACCTGCTGGTGTTTACCTCGGATCAAGTTCTGGAGCGAGTGAAAAAGCGCGATGATCTGTTCGAGCCGGTGTTGAAGTTGAAACAGAAACTTCCCCCGCTGCAGAAGCTACAAGCGCTCGACGGATCACAGGCATCCCCGGCAGCGAAGACTGGAAAGCCCGCGGTCAAGAAGGCAGCGCGAAAGAGTGCTGGCAGGAAGGGACAGCCCGCGTGAAAAAGCCGGCGCCGGAGTTCCCAAAGCCTGTCGAGCCCAACGGCTTTTACGTTGGCACTTCCGGTTGGGCCTACGACATTTGGTGGCCGGAGTTCTATCCAGAAGGCCTATCGAAGAGTAAATTTCTGCAGTATTACGCATCGCGGCTTACAGCCTGCGAGGTGAATTACACGTTTCGCAACCGTCTTAGCGAAAAGACCGCGCTGAAATGGATTGCCGAAACTCCCCCATCGTTCCGATTCGTCTGCAAGGCAAATCAATTCATCACGCACATGCGGCGTCTCAAAGATTGCGAGGAGCCCATCCGCACCTTCGCGGATGGGATGGCGCCTCTCTACAATGCCGGTAAATTCGGCACCGCGCTCTTCCAACTGCCGCCCAACTTCAAGGCTGACGCCGTCCTCCTCCGCGACTTCCTGAAGCTACTGCCCAAGTGGATGAAAGCCGCCTTCGAGTTCCGCCATGAATCCTGGTTTACCGACGAAATCTACAAGACGCTNNAGAAGCTCGCGGAACGGGTGAAGACCTCCCGCGCGAAAGCCGACGAGGTTTACGTCTTCTTCAAGCACGAAGAACGTCCCGATAGCCCCCTCTACGCCGTGGAGTTGCTTAATAGCGTTCTCAAGTAGCACCAAACTCTCCATTCCCGCACCGCAGTTTCCAACGCATACTGAGAGCGTGGGCCCCGCAGATAGAAATCAACGGCTGCTGCACGACTTTCTCGATTATCTGAAGGTCGAGAAGGGACTCTCGCGCCTCACGGTAAGTGCCTATTCTCACGATATGGCACAGTTCTCCGACTTTCTCGCCAAGCGAAAACGGTCTCTCGACGCCGCTCGCAGGCAGGATGTCCGCGATTTTCTCGATGCTCTGTTCAGCGATCAACTCGATGGCCGTAGCGTAGCTCGCAAGCTCTCGTCGGCACGCCAGTTTTACAAGTACCTGCTGCTCGATCGACGTATCGATCACGACCCGACTCTGAACATCGAATCGCCTCGACAGTGGAAGGTCCTGCCGAAGTCGCTGGCGGCCGACGAAGTTTTACAAACATTGCAGGGACCAGCACGAGTGCTTGATTCCAAGGAATCTCACGCCTTAGCGCTGCGCGATCGCGCGATGCTCGAGGTCTTCTACGCAGGCGCGCTGCGAGTTTCAGAAATTATCGGTGTGCGCATGGAAGACGCCAAGCTCGACCTTGGATACATGATGGTGCGAGGTAAAGGGGACAAGGAACGTATTGTCCCGATGGGAAAAAGCGCTCTCGCTGCAGTGAACATCTATCTTCAGTCTGCGAGGGAAGTCCTGTGCGCGGGCAAGTCCTCGCCATTTTTATTCCTCGGGCGACGCGGTCGCAAACTCACCCGGCAGCGTGTTTGGCAGATGGTTTCCGCGGCATCGCAATCTTCCGGGCGTCACGCCAGCCCGCATATGTTGCGTCACAGTTGTGCCACGCACATGGTGGAGAACGGAGCAGACCTACGCACCGTGCAGACCATTCTCGGGCATGCCGACATCTCCACGACGCAGGTCTACACACACCTGGCGCTTGATCGCCTGAAGAAGGTTTATCGCGATCATCATCCGCGTTCGAAGCGGAGGAATGCCGGAGAATCACAATGAGCGTGCCCCCGGTCCAAAAGGCAATCGCGCCGTTCCTGCGGTCGCTCAAAGAGAAGAACGCTTCGCCGCACACCATCAAGGCCTATACGACCGATCTCGAACAGTTCTCCTCATTCGTTGGAGAAACGCGCTGGAACGACATCGATCA
>PLWX01000313.1:6095-7048 GCA_003151155.1 Acidobacteriaceae bacterium | reverse complement strand
TTGCGGCATCCGCAATTCTGAATTGACCGGCATCAATCTCGACGATATCCGCTGGTCGAACGAGGCTATCTTGATCCGCGGAAAAGGGAAGAAAGAGCGGTTCGTCCCGCTAGGCGATGAGGCGGCATTGGCAGCCAAGACCTACCTCAAAAAACGCCAAGAGCTTGAATCTGGAAAGAAGAAAAATGACGCCCTTCTCGTAAATCTGCGCGACGGCACGCGGCTCACGACACGGAGTGTGGGACGAATCGTGAAGCGAATTGCGGTGGCGCGCGGACTTCCTGCCGATGTGCATCCCCATACCCTGCGCCATGCCTTCGGTACGCACTTGCTGGAGGAGGGCGCTGACCTTCGCGCCATCCAGGAGTTACTGGGCCATGAGCGGCTTGCAACCACCCAGCGGTATACCCAGCTTTCGACCCGGCACGTGCTGGAGGTCTATGACAAGACTCACCCCCGTGCCAAGTGACTTTCGTGTACCCGAGGGAATATTGCTTCCTGGGTAAACGTTGAGTACTATGCACCCAAATGTCCGTAAGATCTTTAATGTACTCGCACGACCCCAGCCTGATCGATAAGTTCACGGTCGCGCTGCGCGTGCTTGGAATCCAGAATGAGCCGGTGATCGAACTGGATCGCGCGGTGAAGCGTCTTTACGACCGGTTTGATGCAGTCCTTGTCGATTGCCACGACGACACCGGCCTGGAACTTATCAAGGCTGTCCGGTCGAGCCACATCAATACACGTTCCATCGTCTTCGCAATCACGGACTTTGAACACTCGCGCAAGATTGGTCCGCTGGCAAACTTTCAGATTCAAAAACCTGTGAATTGGGACATGGCCAAGCGCACGATGCGGGCGGCCCGGACCTTGATCCATCGTGAACGTCGGCTTGCCGAGCGTTCGCAGATGCGCAGCAGTGCGCTGATCAACGTCGATGGCAAGGAAGTTGC
>PLWX01000313.1:0-6070 GCA_003151155.1 Acidobacteriaceae bacterium | reverse complement strand
TGGCTCGAGGGCAACCGCAATCCTCGCAAGGGCGCTTCGGTCGTGCGTTCGAACACCTGGTAGCGTTCAGCTAAACATTTACGTGAGTGGCTCGCTCTTCGGAGCGTGGATCTTTCCTTCCGCTCATCCGCTCCCATTCGCGCACAACCTTCTCGCGGAGTTCTGCCGTGAGTTGTTCGTAGATCTCTGGAGTAGGTACGCCCGCCGGAGGAATTACGGGATCGCAGATCGTGATTTGCAGCGGAGCGAATTTCTGGAAGCGCTTACCGCGCGGCCACGCCTCGTGGAAACCTTCGATCGCGACCGGGTAAATCGGAACCTTCAGGTGGGACGCCAGGATCGCCCCGCCTTTCTTGAAGGTCTTTGGGGGGCCATCGATGCTACGTTCTCCTTCGGGATAGAGCACGAGAGTTCGTCCCGCTTTGAGGCCAAACGCTCCAGCGCGCATCGCCGGAACCAGGTTCGCGTCAGGGTCGATTGGAATCAGTCGAACGGTTCGCGCGAGTTTGCGAAGCAATCCCTCCCCAAACATTTCGCTGGTGCCGACGAAGAAGAGATTGCGGAATACCGGCCAGGGCAACGTTGCCAATATGATCGGTGCGTCGAGAAAGCTTTGGTGGTTCGGGGAAAGAATGAATGGCCCAGAAGTCGGAAGCTTTTCCAGCCCCTGAGCTTTAAGGCGAAAGAGATCGCGTGCCAGCAGATTCACAATGCGCCCGAGCGCATACCAGAAGTGGGCTGCAACCGGACGATCTTCTGCCACCGCCAGCACCTCGGGATCGGTGACGGGCTCGGCGAAGATGGACTCCCATCCTATGGTTTGCCGCTGTGCAGCGCCGCGATTTGCCAGGACAGCGTCGACCAGTTCACGGACAGAATAAATCTCGCTACTCACGCTGTCGGGAACGCTCGAGCCCATGGTTTGCTCGATCTCGACGAGTAGTTCCACGCGTTCCATCGAGTCGAGCCCGAGATCGAGTTCGAGATTGTCGGTGGGACGAATCTCGCCCTTTGCTTTTTTCGCGTTGGCGCGAATCACGGCCAACGACAGTTGCACCTCGCTGCGGTCGAGCCACTCGCGCTCTTCCGAAGTTAATTCACGCGTGACTGGAGCGTCCTGCGGTTGCTCGCCGCGAGCGTGCATCTCGCGGGTACTCCGTTCGATCTCAAAACGCTTGAGCTTGCGGGTGGTGGTACGCGGCAAATCCTCCTGCCAGATGTCGTAGCTCAGAATGCGCTTGGTGCTCGGCATTTGCGCCGAGAGCCCTTCAATATCGAAGCGAATCACCTCGCGGATATTGACGATCTTCTTTTCTTTGAGGACCTCGAAGTTCGGGACCACCGCCGCGTGCAGGCGTTCGCCGATCGGTTCGCCGGGACGGCTCTCAATGCCCATCACGCAGAGTTCCTTGATCCATGGAGACTTCAGATAATGGGCTTCGATCTCTTCCGGATAAATGTTTTTGCCCGAACTGAGGACAATGATCTCCTTTGCACGTCCGGCGATGAAGAGGTTCCCGGCAGCGTCCTTATAGCCAAGATCGCCGCTATAGAACCAGCCATCNNCAGGTGGCCGTCGGCATCCGGTTGCGGATCGTTAATCTCAATCTCGTTTTTCGGAAACGGCTTGCCGATCGAACCGATCAGGTTGTCGTTGGGCGGCGTAACGCAGGCGCCTCCGCTGGTCTCGGTGAGGCCATAGGCCTGCAGGATGGTGAATCCCATGGCGTGCAGGTCGCGACCGATGGCGGGGTCGAAGCGTGAGCCGCCGGTGATGAGGTATCGCATGTGAATGCCGAGTAGCTCGTGCACTTTGCGGAAGAATAGTTTTCCGGGATTCAGGCCGAGGTGTCGTGCTGCGCGTGATGTTGACATCATCAGCCGGAACACCGCCTTCGTGAGCCTGCCCTTTTCATTCACCTGTTTCTGCACGCGTTCGTGGATCAGGTAGAAAAACTGCGGCACGCAGCAGAAGACTGTAATGTTCCGTTCGCGCAAGGCCCGGAGCAGCTCCGAGGTATTGATCGACTCCAGGTACACTACGCGCGCTCCGATCGCGAGCGGGATGAGAAGGTTCGCCATCTGCGCCAAGGCGTGAAACAACGGCAACACGCCGAGCAAGGCATCGGCGCGAGTGATATCGAGAACGGCAAGCGCCCCTTCCATTTCGGCCAGCAGGTTAGCGTGGGTGAGCATTACGCCCTTCGGGTCACTTGTCGTGCCCGAAGTGTAAAGAATGCAAATCGTGTCTTCGGGTGCGGCAATGATCGGCGTGAAACTCTGCAATCCTGCCGCAAACATTGCTTCCAGGTTCGGCAGCTCGGGCGCGGCTTCCGATTCGGCGACCATCGCAAGCTCGATCGGAAGGTTGTCCACGGCCTTACGCGCGGATTCGAGATTGCGGTCGTCCACAAACAGCAGCACGGCTCCGCAGTCGAGCAGCAACTTGCGAAGCTGCTCGGGCTTATAGGCGGTATCGAGAGGGACGGCGGTGTTGCCGGAGGCAACGATGCCGATGTAAGCCGCGGTCCAGCGCGGGGAGTTTGCGGCGAGAATGCCACAACGGGCGCCACCGGAAATATGTCGGCTCGCGACCCATGCCCCGACTGCGTCTGCCTTGTGGCGCAAATCGGCGTAGGTGTAGCTCTCCACCTCGGGGTGCGGATTCGTGGCGGTGGGCGCGTGCTGCATCTCCAACGCGACTGCGTCGGGCCAGCGTTCTACCGTCTCCACAAAGCGGGCATAAAACATGTTTCGCGATCGTCCTCTCTGGATTGTTGCTCATCTTACCCGTCCGGAAGCTCTCAACCCAATGATTTCCTCATCCAAGCAATTGGAGGCACCACTTCAAATGCAGACCGCACACGAGATGTTTATTCACGAACTCACCGACATGCTCGACGCCGAACAGAATCTTGTCGAAGCCCTCGGCAAGCAAGCCGAAGAGAGCTCAAGGCCCGAGTTGCAGAAAGCCTTTCAGAGTCACCAGGCACAAACCGAAAAGCAAGTCGAACGGCTTCAAGAATGTTTCGAATTGCTCGGCGAAAGCCCGGAAGACGCGGAGTGCAAAGGTATCCGCGGCTTGATCGCGGAGCACGACACGTTTGTTGGCGAGGAAGACCCAGCAGGGGATCTCCTCGATATTTTTAATACCGTAGCCGCTGCGAAAGTCGAAAGCTATGAGATTCAGGCTTACCAGTCGCTGATCCGCATGGCCGATCTGATGAAGCACACCAAGGTTTCTCGCTTGCTCAACCAGAGCCTGAAAGAAGAACAGGCGACCTTGAAGAAAGTGGAAGGCTTCAGCAAGAAACTGAAGCCGGAGAATCTCGGCATGGAAGAAGAAGCCGAGGACGAAAGCGATTCTCGAAAAGCTCCACGCGGTAATGGATCGAAGCCACGCCGCGGCCGCGCAGCGTAGCCAGGATGTTCACGAGAGAGCTCCCCATGATGGGGAGCTTTTCTTGTCTTAATTCATCGCATCGACGAATGCGATTACGAGCGGAGGCGCTTCGCCGCGTAACGCACGCCGCTCGGACTGGAACAGCGTCCCAACGTAGAAGGGGTGCCCCTCCAGTTCAAATGCCCTCACTTCGCCGCCAACGCCGCGGGCAGACACCTTCAACGGTCCGCTGAAGAGTTGCTGCTCGAAGGCCGGGTTGATGCCGTAGCTGCAGTGGTAGCCCTCGGTGATTTTGGGCTGGCCGTAGGCGGTACGCAGAATGCCGGCGCCCTCCAGCACAATCTCTTCGCTCTTTTCCACCAGCGAGCAGGCGAGCGGGGTGATCACCAGCGTCTCCGCTTGCGGATGGCTCTCGGCGTGATCCGCCGCCTTGATTCCGAGCACGTTGCGTGCGTACTCGAGGATGGCGTGCTGAAAGCCGCCACAGGTCCCCAGGAAGGCAACCTGCTTCTCTCGGGCGTAACGGATGGCGTTCAGCACCCCTTCGGTATTTGCATACGGGCTGGCGGGGACGCACCAGATGCCCTCGAAATCCTGTAACTGCTTCTCAGGGTCGCGGAGCAGCGAGGTATGCAGCCACTCGGCGTCGACCTCGAGGCCCAGGTCTTCACCGGCCAGGCGCAAGGCCTCTGGGATGGCCTGGTGGGCCACGACGGCGGGATTGTAGTCGCCGATCAGGGCGACACGACATCTCTTGTCCATAGGAAATCACTCTATCCGAGGCGATGCCTCGCGCAACCAAAAACACGCATTTGCGTCCAAACAGAGCCGGGTTGGAACGGTTGCGCCCTTGATCCAGCAGCCCGCATCTAAGATTGAGGATGTGTTAGGCTTTCAATGGCGTCCGTCTCGCCTTCTCAATGGTTTACGAGGCAAGATAAGCCCCCTCGGAAGGTCCAGCGCCTGGTTGTTTACTCCGGTTGCGCGGCTGTTCCCTCGATAAAGGAAACGAGTTTTGATTAACAAGGCAATTGCCAAAATTTTTGGTACTAGCAACGAACGCGAGATCAAGCGGTTGATGCCCGGGGTAGCGCAGATCAACGCGTTCGAGCCGCAGATCAAGCAGCTCACCGATGAGCAGCTGCGCGCCAAAACCGACGAATTCCGCGCCAAGATCCAGGAGCGGATCGTTAAGTTCGAAGAAGCCGAACATCGGCAGCACGCTCTGAAAGAAGTTCTCGACGAAATCCTGCCTGAAGCCTTCGCGGTTTGCCGCGAGGCCAGCTGGCGGGTGCTGAACATGCGGCACTTTGACGTGCAGCTGATCGGCGGCATGGTACTGCATCACGGCAAGATCGCCGAGATGAAGACCGGTGAAGGTAAGACCCTGGTCGCGACCCTGCCGGTTTACCTGAACGCACTGTCCGGGCTCGGTGTGCACGTGGTGACGGTGAACGACTACCTTGCCAAACGCGACTCGGAGTGGATGGGCAAGCTGTACAGCTTCCTCGGCCTGAGCGTGGGCGTCATCGTGCATGACCTGGACGATGAGCAGCGGCGAGAGGCCTATCGCGCCGACGTCACCTACGGCACCAACAACGAGTTCGGGTTCGATTATCTCCGCGACAACATGAAGTTCGAGCTGCGCGATTGTGTGCAGCGCGAGTTCAACTTCGCCATCGTGGACGAAGTCGATTCCATCCTGATCGACGAAGCCCGTACGCCGCTGATCATCAGCGGCGCGAGCGAGGAGTCGACCGACAAATACCAGCGGGTGAACGTCATCATCCCCAAGCTCGAAAAGGGCGAGGAGATCGAGGGACGCGAACCAGGCGACAAGATCCTGACCGGCGACTTCGTGATCGACGAGAAGCATAAGACGATCACGGTCAGCGACGAGGGCTGGGAAAAGGTTGAGAAGCTGCTGGGCATCGGCAACATCGCCGATCCCGAGAACTGGGACCTGAAGCACCACGTGGAAGTCGCGATCAAAGCCCACGCCCTGTACAAGCGCGATGTGGAATATGTGGTTAAGGACGGCGAAGTCATCATCGTGGATGAGTTCACCGGCCGCTTGATGCCGGGACGGCGCTGGTCGGATGGACTGCACCAGGCCGTGGAAGCGAAAGAGAACGTGAAGGTCGAGCGCGAGAACCAGACGCTGGCGACCATCACCTTCCAGAATTACTTCCGCCTGTACAAGAAGCTGGCCGGCATGACCGGTACGGCCGAGACGGAAGCGCCGGAATTCGACAAGATCTACAAGCTCGAAGTCGTGGTGATTCCGACCAACCGCACGCTGCTGCGCAAGGAAAATCCCGACGTTGTCTATCGCACCGAAAAGGAGAAATTCTTCGCGGTGGCCGACAGCATCGCCGAACTCAAGGAGAAGCAGCAGCCGGTGCTGGTGGGCACGGTGTCGATCGAAAAGTCGGAGCGCATCTCGAAATTGCTGGAGCGCAAGGGCATCGAGCACGTGGTGCTGAACGCGAAGCATCACGAGCGCGAAGCGGAGTTCGTGGCGCAGGCCGGGCGGCTGGGGCGGGTGACGATCGCGACCAACATGGCCGGCCGTGGTACCGACATCCTGCTGGGCGGCAATGCCGAATTCCTGGCGAAACAGGAATGCGTGAAGAAGGGCATCGCTCAGCCGGTGCACGAGGCGGG
>PLWX01000188.1 GCA_003151155.1 Acidobacteriaceae bacterium | reverse complement strand
TGCAGGAAGCCGTCGACGCCCTCTTCGACAACGGACGCCGTGGTCGCGTGCTGCGTGGCGCGAACAACCGTCCGCTGAAGTCGCTCTCTGACACCCTCAAGGGTAAGCAGGGCCGCTTCCGTCAGAANNGGCCGTTCCGTCATCGTCGTCGGTCCGGAACTGAAACTCCATCAGTGCGGTCTTCCGAAGAAGATGGCGCTCGAACTCTTTAAGCCGTTCATCTATCACCGTCTTGAACAGACTGGGCACTGCACCACGATCAAGCAAGCGAAAGAACTGGTCGAGCAGCAGGAACCCGTGGTTTGGGACATCCTCGAAGAGGTGATTAAAGATCACCCGGTGCTCTTGAACCGCGCCCCAACCCTTCACCGCCTCGGCATCCAGGCATTCGAGCCGGTGCTGGTGGAAGGCAANNAGATGGCGGTGCACATTCCGCTCTCTCCGGAAGCCCAGATCGAAGCCAGCGTGCTTATGCTCGCCTCGCACAACATCCTGTCGCCCGCGTCGGGTCACCCGATCACCGTTCCTACCCAGGACATGGTGCTCGGTATCTACTACTTGACGAAGGGACGCCCGGGAACGAAGGGCGAAGGCCGTGCGTTCGCGAACATTGAAGAAGTGCTGCTCGCGAAGGAGATGGGCGAGGTCGAAACCCTCACCCCGATCCGCCTGCGCTACACCGGCGACGTGATTGACCTGACCACTGCGTACGACGATCAGGACGTCACCCACACCGAGCCTGTGCGCTTCGAGCGTCAGTACATCAACACCACCGTCGGCCGCGCGATCCTGAATGACAACCTCAGCCGCGCCACCGCCGAGATGCCGTTCATCAATGGCCTGCTCAAGAAGAAGGGCGTCGGCAACCTGGTCAACTACACCTACCTGCGTTTCGGTCTCGAAACGACAGTGCAGATGCTCGACCAGATCAAGTCGCTCGGCTTCATGTATGCCACCAAGTCGGGTCTCTCGATCGGTATCGATGACATGGTCATTTCGCCGAACAAGGCTGCCGTTGTAAAGGACGCCGAGAAGGCCGTGAACGCCGTGCAGCAGCAGTACCTGGACGGTGCCATCACCAACGGCGAACGTTACAACAAGGTCGTTGAAATCTGGTCCGCGATCACCGAGCGTGTTGCCGACGAAATGTTCAGCAACATGCAGAACCAGGACAAGTCGGGTCAGATCAACCCGATTTACGTAATGGCCGACTCCGGCGCTCGCGGTTCGAAACAGCAGATCCGTCAGCTCTCGGGTATGCGCGGATTGATGGCTAAGCCGTCGGGCGAAATCATCGAGACGCCGATCACGGCGAACTTCCGTGAAGGCCTCACCGTGTTGGAATACTTCATCTCGACGCACGGCGCCCGTAAGGGTCTTGCAGATACCGCGTTGAAGACCGCCGACTCCGGTTACCTCACCCGCCGTCTCGTCGATGTGGCGCAAGACGTCATCATCAGCGAATACGATTGCGGCACCGTGGACGGCATCTACGTCGCGTCCATCGTCGAATCCGGCGAGATCATCGAGCCCCTGCGCGACCGCGTCATTGGCCGCGTCAGCCTCGAGAAGATCAAGGACTACGAAGGCAACGTCGTCGTCGACGTCAACCAGGAAGTCACCGAAGACCTCGCCAGCGGTATCGCGGCGGCGGGTATCGAACGCGTCAAGATCCGTTCGGTGCTCACCTGCGAATCGAAGCGTGGTGTTTGCGCCCTTTGTTACGGACGCAACCTGGCTTCGGGCCGCCTGGTCGAACTCGGCGAGGCTGTCGGCGTCATCGCCGCGCAGTCCATCGGCGAGCCGGGCACGCAGCTCACCATGCGTACCTTCCACATCGGTGGAACCGCATCGCGAGTCAGCGAGCAGTCGCGTTTGGAAGCCAAGAACAACGGTACCGCGCGCTTCCATAACATGACCGTCGTCCGCGCCAAGGAAGGCCACCTTGTGGTGATGAACCGCAATGGCGCCATCACGGTCATCGACGAGAAGGGCCGCGAAAAGGAACGTTACGCAGTTGTCTACGGCGCAAAGCTTCGCGTCGAAGACGGCCAGGCGGTCAAACTTGGCCAGGTCATGGTCGAGTGGGATCCTTACACCTTCGCCATCCTCACGGAAATCGGCGGCGCCGTGCAGTTCAAGGATCTGCACGAGGGCCTCACGCTCCACGAGGAAGTCGACGAAGTCACCGGTCTCTCGCGTCACGTGGTCATGGATTCGCCGGACGAGAAGCGTCAGCCGGCCATCGTGATCAAGGGCTCGAAGGGCACCAAGCGTTACCTCATGCCATCGCGTTCCCACCTCATGGTGCAGGATGGCGAAGAGGTCTCGCCGGGCGATGTGCTCGCGAAGATCCCGCGCGAAACCACCAAGACCAAGGACATCACCGGCGGTCTGCCGCGCGTGGTGGAATTGTTCGAAGCCCGCAAGCCGCGTGAAACGGCCGTCATCAGCGAAATCGATGGCACCGTGAAGTTCGGCGAAGTGAGCAAGGGTCAGCGCAAGATCTACGTCGTTGCCGACGACGGTACCGAGCGTGAATACTCGGTTCCCCGCGGCGTTCACGTCAACGTGCAGGAAGGCGAACGCATGATGGCTGGCGAACAGCTCATGGACGGTCCGCTCAACCCGCACGACATTCTTGCCGTCCTCGGTGAGAAGCAGCTGCAGTCTTACCTGGTGAACGAAATCCAGGAAGTCTACCGTCTGCAGGGCGTGAACATCAGCGACAAGCACATCGAGACGATCGTTCGTCAGATGATGCGCTGGGTGAAGGTCGAAGATGTGGGCGATACCAACTTCCTGCTCGAACAGCAGGTCGATAAGTTCCGCTTCCGTCTCGAGAACGAAAATGCAATTGCCAACGGTGGCAAGCCGGCAACGGGCCGTCCGCTCATGCTGGGCATCACCAAGGCTTCGCTCTCCACCGACTCGTTCATCTCCGCGGCGTCGTTCCAGGAGACCACGCGTGTTCTCACCGAAGCCAGCATCAACGGCGCGGTCGACAACCTGCGCGGCCTGAAAGAGAACGTCATCGTCGGTCGCCTCATCCCTGCCGGAACCGGCATGGAGTACTACCGCAACGTGGCCCTTTCGCCTGAACTCGAAGCGCAAGCCCAGCAGGTTCAGGAAGAAGTCCACCAGGCGTACGAAGAGGCGGAACGCGCTCTCGAACTTCTCCGCAACGAAGGCGAAGACGAGACCGGTACCGAAGAACTCATCGCCGAGTAAGCGAAACCAACTCAACAAAAAGGGACGCTCGCCAGAGCGTCCCTTTTCTTTTTGTCATCGTGCGGGGTTCGTTGTCCCGCGAGTCTACTTTGCCGGCAGTCGCGCTTTGCGGGTCGATCAGCTTTGCACTGCAGCTCAGCTTCACGTTGCACTGCGCTCTGTATCGGGGCGCGACTTCACAGTTTGCTGAAACTCTCGTTTCCCATGGAATTGAACTGCGCTTTGGATCAGGGCACGACTTCAGTCGTGCCGATGAGTTCGTTAAAGATGCGGGCTTTAGCCCCTGCACATCTCATTGCGATAGCCAGCAATCCCGTTTGCATCTTCCTAAAACGCGCTTGTCATTACGAGGAGCGAAGCGACGTGGGAACTCGCTGTTCGCTATGATTGCCACCATGTCCGACCTCTCCCTCCACCCCATCGGCACCATCCGCTCTCCCCTCACCGATCGCAAAATCGCACCTCGCAATCGCGACGAGAACGCCCCCGAAGCCTGGCTCGAAATCGTACCCGAATACCACGACGCTCTCTTAGGCGTGAAGGTCCAAGACCAACTCATCCTGCTCACCTGGCTCCATCAGGCTCGCCGTGAAACTTTGCAAGTTCACCTCAAACGCATTCCCAACGCACCCCTCACCGGCGTCTTCGCAACCCGTTCTCCCGATCGGCCCAACCCTATCGGCCTGCATGAGGTCACCGTCCTCGAGATCGCCGGCAACCGCCTACGTGTCGACGCCCTCGAGTGCATCGACGGTACGCCCATCTTGGATATCAAGCCTCTTCTCTGCCCCTGAGCAGGTACTTTCGAGCTTGGGTACCCCCGTGTAAACTTAGGCAGTTTCGCGCCTATGTCCCCGTTCTTCGACCATCTCCGGCTGGCGTTCTGGCGTGCCTTTCAGCACGACGCCTTTGCCATCGCCAAGGGCGCGGCCTATTCCGCCATCCTCACCCTCTTTCCCGCGCTGCTCGTCGTCGCTTCTACCCTTACGCTTTCGCACACCACGGCTGCGTTCGTCCGCGAGATCTCCTACGCCGTTGGCCGCATCCTTCCCGAAGGCACCGCCTCCGCCGTGCAGCAGTATTTTGAAGGCAGTCATCCCGTTCCGCTCAAGTTCCTGATCACCACCGCCGTGGTTACTCTGTGGACTGCCTCCGGCGTCATGATCTCCTGGATGGAAGGCTTCCGGAACGCCTACCAGCTTCCCAAGGTATGGGGCCTCTACAAGGAGCGTGAAGTCGCACTCTCGCTCGTCGTGATGGCCGGTGGCCCCATGGCCTTCGCCTCGTTCCTCGTCGCCTTCGGCCTCCAAATCGAGAACTGGATGATCTTCCACGCCGGCCACGATCTCGGCCCTTACATCCTCGTCATGTGGACCTTCGTTCGCTGGATCATCGCGACCATCACCAGCATCTCGGTAATCGCGCTCATCTATCACAACGGCGTGCCCCGCACCCAGCCCTGGCACCGCGTGCTCCCCGGCGCCGTACTCGCCAGCTTCATGTGGTTCGCTTCCACCGTGCTCTTCGGCTGGTACATCCGCAACTTCGCGCACTACGACGTGATTTACGGCTCGGTCGGATCCGCCATCGCCCTGCTGATTTGGTTATATTTGATATCGATGGTCGTTCTGGTAGGCGCGGAGTTCAACGCCTTGCGCTCGCCAAGGTTCCTCTTCGGCGCGCACTCGGAGTTCATACCACCCGAATTTCCTGCCAGGGAACCAAAGAAGCGCAAGGCGTAATGGGGTGGAGCGGCGCTTCAGCGCCGCGTCGGTAAGGGAGACTCGTATCAGGGCACGACTTTAGTCGTGCCGAACAACGCCATAAGGCGGTTGGGCTTTAGCCCCTGAGGGAACTCGGCTCGCGCGCCGTTCGTTGGAAGAGTGAAGATTGTCGGATTAACGCGAGACTCGTGAAAGGGCACGACTTCGGTCGTGCCGCATCGCTACAATTTGATCGGGCTTTAGCCCCTGAGGTACGAAAACTAAAAGGATGTCCTTCACCTATAACTCCAAGACCGAGCCCAAGGGCGAACATCTCCAGGCCGTCCGTCGCGCCAAGATCGTCTGCACCATCGGCCCTGCCTGCAATACCGAGGCCGCCATGCGCGAACTCATGCGCGCCGGTATGGACGTCGCCCGTCTCAACTTCTCCCACGGCACCCACGCCGATCACCTCGCCATCATCCAGCGCCTCCGCAAAGTTGCCGCCGAGGAGCACCGCACCATCTGCATTCTGCAGGATCTCCAGGGCCCAAAGATCCGCACCGGCCAGCTCAAGGACCACAAGCCCGTCCTGTTGCAGACTGGAAGCAAGATCGTGATCACGCCAAGCGAGATCGTGGGGGACGAGACGACGCTCGCCACGACCTTCAAGACGCTCGCTCAGGACGTACAGCCCGGCTCACGCATCCTGCTTTCTGACGGAAAGATCGAACTCAGCGTCAGCGCGATCGTCGGCAGCGATGTCGAATGTTTCGTCGTGAACGGTGGCCTGCTCGGCGAGCACCAGGGCATCAATATCCCCGGCGCCATTCTCAGCATTCCCGCGCTCACCGACAAAGATCTCGATGACCTCGCCTTCGGTCTCGACAACAGCGTCGATGCCGTCGCCATCTCCTTCGTGCGTACTGCCGGAGACCTGCGCCAGGTGCGAGCCGCGATCGCCGAGCACAAGGCCAACGTGTGGGTCATTGCCAAGCTGGAGAAGCCCCAGGCCATCGAGCATCTCGAAGAAATTTTCAACGAGACCGACGGCGTGATGGTGGCCCGCGGCGACCTCGGCGTCGAAGTGCCGCCCGAAAAGGTTCCTGTCCTGCAGAAGCACATCATCAAGCGCGCCCAGCAGCGCCGCATCCCGGTCATCACCGCTACCCAGATGCTGGAGTCGATGATCGAGAACCCGCGCCCCACTCGCGCCGAAGCCAGCGACGTCGCCAACGCCATCTTCGACGGCACCGACGCCGTCATGCTCTCCGGCGAGACTGCCAGCGGCAAATATCCGCGCGAGGCCGTCGCAATGATGGCCCGCATCATTACCGAAGCCGAGTCGCATTGCGAGTACGACGACCGCCGCCGCCGCCGCGAAGGCACCCACAAGAACACCATCTCCGAGGCCGTCTGCGACGCCGTCTCCCACGCCGCCGAAGACCTCGACATGCGTGCCATCGCCATCTACACCGAGAGCGGCAATACCGCGCGCATCCTCTCCAAGCACCGGCCGAAGGCGCCCGTCTATGCCTTCTCCCACGTTGACACGGTCGTCAATCGCGTGAACCTGTTCTGGGGCGTGCACCCGGTGCAATGCGATCCCATGCGCTCGTCGAAGGAAATGATCCTGTATGCCGAGCAACTTCTGCTCGGCGCGCACCAGGTTGCGGTTGGCGATATCATCGGGGTGGTCGCCGGCACGCGGTCCAGTTCCGGATCCACCAATTTCATGCGTCTGCACATCATTGGCACCGAAAGCGAAGAAGAGCGTCCCCCCGCTCCGAACTCATCGCTGGCAAAGAAAGAGAACTGAATGGACACCGAGATTCTTGCCCTCGCGATCCTCGAACCGCTACCCGGCAAAGAAGACGAACTGGTCGAGTTGCTGCGCGAACTCTATGCCCTCATGTACCAGAAGGGCTACAGCAACGACGTTCTCTATCGCGACCCCAAGCGCCCCGGCAGCCTCGTCCACCTGCGCCATTGGACCTCCGCAGAAACCCGCGACGAAGCCCAGCACGATCCCGAAGTCCACAAATACTGGCTCCGCCTCCCCGAACTCTGCGATATCAAAACGGTCTACGAAGAGTTGGAGACAGTGGTGCAGTTTAAGTGAAAGACGCAGCCTTTTGACTGTTCATTTCATGTTGCGCACTCTCGAGAGATAGGCAACTGGTCTAAATGAGATGCTTCCACGTCACAACCGTCTGTTCGATACTCACACTCATCAGCAACCACCATCACAGACAGCTTGCTATTCAACTCGCTACTCTGCGCATGTGGGGCACTCCCAA
>PLWX01000250.1 GCA_003151155.1 Acidobacteriaceae bacterium | reverse complement strand
ATGCGATGCGCAGCTTCTCGCGATGGTGCTGCTTCTCTTTCTCCTGTAACGAAGGATCAGCGAACTGGTTCGACCGTACGCGGAGGGCCCCCCCGTGGGTACGTTGCACCTGCCCCCGGTTTTGCAAATGCTCGAGGTCTTTGCGAATGGTGATTGTAGAAGTTGAAAAACGTTTTGCGAGCTCCACGACCATCGCGCGACCATCACGTTGAACGATGGCCAGGATCTCCTGGCGGCGTTCATCGGTAAGCCAATCTTTCACGGCGGGCGCACTTCCCATATCGATTTCCAGTTCGCGCGTTTCCTTTTACTCCTTTTGCTTGCGAATTTCTAGAAGATTTGCAATGAAACGCTGGGAGGCCGGGGAATTTGCGAAGAGTTCACCGTCGGTTATAAGCAGAAGCGCGGTTTTTACCTTCTCATATCCCGTCAAAGACGCCGATTTCATGCGCTTTTCGCCATCAGCGTGGCCCAATTCCCTCACTCCACCCCGCTCGTAGAGGAGGAATACCGGGTCCCGAAATCGGAAACAAAAGGTACCCCTTCCTAACCTCCTACTGGATAGCCCTTTCGACGTAAGGCCTAGTATTAAACGGTTTCAAATCGCAATTTATCGCGAAATTCTGCTTGCGGAGAAAACTGGTCGGTGTTACGTTTTATTGCCTCAAGAGGACCATCCCACTTCGGATTGATTTCGTTTGGTCCCTTCATACGGCCAGTGGCGCAACAACCTCGGCCCGAACACACAGCGCCGCAGACCAACGGGTAAGAAAATTCTCGTTCGAACCTCTCGGGGGTGCAGCATGCAGCGAGTCCGCCAGATTTTCGCACTTTCACTCGTCGTTCTATTCATCGTGGTTTTCGTTTCCGCGCAAAATACCGGCCAGATCACGGGAACGGTGCATGATTCCAGCGGCGCAAGTCTCCCCAATGCGCAGGTCAAAGTCACCAGCACGGAACGAGGCATCGAGCGCGAGACGAAAACTAACGGTTCCGGCGAGTACGTAGTCGGTGGACTTTCTGCGGGCACCTACAACCTGACGGTCATCGCCTCAGGGTTTAAGACATACCAGGCCAATGGCATCATCTTGCGCGTAGCGCAGAATACCCGCGCCGACGCCGATCTCCAGGTCGGAGCCTCCGCAGCCGAGGTGACGGTACAAGGCGAGAGCATTGGGCAAGTCGAAACCCAATCCTCAGAAATGTCGGGCGTCATCACCGGCAAAGAGATCTCGCAACTCCAGTTGAACGGCCGCAACTTCACCCAACTCGCTACGTTAACTCCCGGCGTTAGCAACCAGAGCGGCCAGGATGAAGGTACCGTCGGCATCAACGGGAACGTCTCCTTCAGCTTCAACGGCGGCCGCAGCGAGTACAACAATTGGGAACTCGACGGCGGCGACAACATGGATAACGGCAGCAATAGCACGCTGAATGTTTATCCCAGCGTCGATGCCATTCAGGAAGTGAAAGTCCTCACCTCCAACTACGGCGCACAGTACGGCCGCAGCGGATCGGGCACAGTCGAGGTCGAAACCAAGTCGGGTACCAGCAGCTTTCATGGCGATGCGTATGAGTTCGTTCGCAACGACATGTTCAACGCCAAGAATTATTTCTCCTACACACCGCCACTCGTCCCCGAATACAAAAAGAACGATTATGGTTACACGCTAGGCGGCCCTGTCTATATTCCGGGTCACTACAACACCAACAAGCAGAAGACCTTCTTCTTCTGGTCGGAAGAGTGGCGCAAGGAGCGCGTGCCCGGTGAGGTCTTCAACACGCCGGTACCTTCGGACGCGGAACGCCAGGGCAACTTCAGTGATGTGTGCCCCGGAGCCGACTGCCCTGTCGATCCAACGACCGGCAATCCCTTCCCCGGCAACCTAGTGCCAGTCACTGCGCAAGGCGCCGCACTCCTTGCCCTGATCCCGCAAGCGAATTCTGGAACGAGTCAATTCAATTCCTCGCCGGTACAACCGATGTATTGGCGCGAGGAGCTATTGCGCCTCGATCACAACGTGAATGACAAATGGCGCGTGATGTTCCGATTTGCGCATGACCAATGGAGCACTGTCAGCCCAACCTCCCAATGGACAGGAAGCTCATTTCCGACCGTCCAGACGAATTTCGTAGGCCCAGCGGTGAGCATGGTAGGACGCGTCAGCACGAGTTTCACACCGACTCTACTCAATGAGTTCGTGATGAGCTACACCACCGACCACATCTCGTTCTCGTCGACAGGCACGCCGAATGCAAACGCCTTCGCGCGTCCCGCGGGTCTCGCGATCGGCGCGCTTTATAACAACGGCTTCGGCGGAAAGCTTCCGGCAATAACTTTGAACGGGAACCCCGAATACGGATCCGGCTCGGTGTACGAAGATCCCAACGGCGAGTGGCCAGAGGGAGCTTATAACTCGAACCCGACCTACACCTATCGCGACAACGTCACCAAAATCGTAGGGCGTCACAACATGCAGTTTGGCGCGTACTACGTTGCTGCCCAGAAGAACGAGCTCAGCGGCGCGCTGGTGAACGGATCGCTCACCTTTGATGCTACAAATGCTGGCGTAAGTACCGGCAACTCCTTCGCCGACTTGCTGACTGGACAGATTTCCAGCTTCTCGCAGGGCAGCACCAACGTGAAGTTCTACAACCGCTACAAGATCTTCGAGCCTTATTTCCAGGACGACTGGCGCGCAACTCAACGTCTCACTCTCAGTCTCGGTTTTCGCCTCAGCATGTTCGGAACCTATCGCGAGAAATTCAAGCATGCATATAACTGGGATCCTTCCACCTACAGTGCTGCGGATGCACCGCTAATTGACACCAGTGGCAACGTGACCGGCTTTGCCGGCTCCATCATTTCCGGCTCAGGCAATATTTACGACGGTCTCGTGCAGTGTGGCGTCGGCAAAGTTCCTGCCGGCTGCATGAGCCAGCATCTGTTCAATCCCGCACCGCGCATAGGCTTTGCCTGGGATCCGTTCGGCGACGGCAAGACTGCTCTCCGTGGCGGTTACGGCGTCTTCTTCGAGCACACCAACGGAAACGAATCCAACACTGAGAGCCTCGAAGGCCAGTCATCGCCGATCTTGCAGATATCGGCACAAGTCAATGTCTCTGGTTATCAAAACATCGGCAGTGGCACATCGGGAACCACGCCGCAGTACCCGCTCAGCTTTATCTCCATTCCCAATAAAGCCGTGTGGCCCTACGTGCAGCAATGGCATCTTGATTTGCAGCACCAGATCACCAAGGACACGGTCCTGGTCGTCGCATACGTGGGAAGCAAAGGCACTCACCTCACTGACCTGTTGGATCTCAATCAGTTGAGGCCGATTTCTGCTTCGCAGAATCCATTTCTGCCGGGCGAAGTCATCACCAGTTCGGTCTGCAACACTGGTATCACGCCGAGCGGTGCGACCGTTACTGGTCAGGCGGCCAACAACCTGTCGGTAGCTTGCGGCGGCGATCCCAATCCTTTCCGCCCTTACTATGGCGCTTCGACCATCACCCGCATCGATACATCAGCGAACTCCAGTTACAACGCGTTCCAGTTTGCGGCTCGACGCAACGTCGGACAGTTCCAGCTCAATGTCGCCTATACCTGGAGTCACTCGATCGATAACTCATCCGACCGCTACGATGGTTCGTTCGTAAACTCGTATAACCTGGCAGCCAATCGCGCCAGTTCCAGCTTCGACATCCGGCACATGCTGAACATTGGGTATGTCTGGGAGATGCCATTCTTCAAGAAGCCCGGCATTACAAACCTCGTGCTTGGGGGCTGGGAACTCTCAGGCATCACGAGTTGGCAAACCGGAACTCCGTTCAGCGTGATCAACACGGGCGGCTACGGCGATAACGCGGGCGTGGGGAATGGTGTCGGCACCGGGTCCTATGCGGATGTCGTTTCTAATCCCAACAGCAACATTCCCCACACACCACTGGATCAATACGGTCCTCTCGTCGCGAATCCGAATGCGTTCGTGGAACCCACGGCGCTCACCTTTGGCAATTCCGGCAGAAACTCTTTGCGAAACCCGAGCTACACCAACTGGAATATGTCGCTCTTCAAGAACATCAAAATCACGGAGCGCTTCGCACTGCAGTTCCGCGCGGAAGCCTTCAACGTGTTCAACCACACGGAATGGGCCTCGGTCGCCGGAGACGCTGGTTCGGCAGCAGGCAATGGGCTTGCTTCCGGCACGAATGGTACTGGTTGTTACGGCGGGCCCAATAATTCAGCGGGCGATCCGAGTTGTTCCGGCTCGAACTTCCTTTACATCGGTGCCGCGCACCCACCGCGTATTTTGCAACTCGGCCTGAAATTGATTTTTTAAGTCTCTCGCACCTCCATTGAGCAATTGCCCAGTCCTTACGGACTGGGCTTTTTTGGGGCAGAAGAATCTACGGTCTCATAAATGTTTGAGCAGCAGTTTGAGACAGCCAAGGTGAACGAAGCCGAGGAAGTTTTCGACGTGGTATTCCCAGCGAGTTACCAGCCGACGAAAATTGTGCAGCCAGGCGAAGAGCCGTTCCACCTTCCAACGTTTTTTGTAGCGTCGTAGCGGGCGCCCATCTTGGCTTTTGCGTCTGCGCTGACGGTTGGGGGCAATCAGTTCGATGCCGTATTCTCGGGCGAGCCTTTGGTCGAGCGGATCCGAGTCGTAGGCTTTGTCGCCGATGAGCCGGCCGGGAGTTCGTCGAGAAAGCTTCCGGCAAGAACCTCTTCCACAAGCTGGCACTCGGCTGGCGAAGCGCTTTGCACAGATATGGCGAGAGGACATACACGGCCACCATCCGTGTCAGCGGGCTCCCGTGGGTGCGACTATGACTTGCCGATAGGCAGTCCGCTATGTGCACCAGAAACACTCGGCGTTCGCACGCCCGGCGAAAACGACCCAGAATCCGCTTCGTTCAGATCGGCGTTGATCCGCAGACGGACGCTCGACGGTGATTTTCCACAAACCTCAACCCGATTGCCAATGGCGCTTATCGGATAGATGGCCTTACGTGTATGGTGCCGTGGATTCACGGACCACAAGTTTGGGTTCAATTTCGCGATGAATCGGAGCAGCAGTCCGCTTTTCAAAAAACGCGCTTACAAGCTCGAAGAAGATCTCAACGGCCGAGGCTCCGAGTATCTCCATCGGCTGCCGAATTGTTGTGAGCGGGGGATTGTAAAACGTCGCAGTAGTCACGTCGTCAAAACCCACGACGGAGCAATCCCCTGGCACCCTTTTGCCAGCTTGCGTGAAGGCTCGGATTGCACCGAAGGCCGCGAGGTCGTCAAAAGCCAACAAGGCTGTAAATTCTCGCTTTCGCTTGAGAAGTTCCCGAGCTGCAATGAAGCCTGCCTCGTAGCTCGTGCCGGGCGATTTCAACTGCACTGTGAGCTTCGGATCGATGGTTAACCCCCTTTCTCGAGTGAACCGGACGATCCCCTCCCATCTGCGGGCGCTGTCTACGATATCCTTAGGGCCTTTCAGAAATGCAATCGCACGATGGCCCAAATCGTGCAAATGTCTCATGGCAAGATAAGCTCCTGCTTCGTTCTTGATAGACACGGAACTGATTTCTGTTCCTTTCATCTCCCGACCAATCAAAACGACTGGAAGTTTACGTTTCTTGATCGTAGTCAAGAGTTCCGTCTGTAGCAGAGTTGAATTGGCGATGCCGATGATTCCCTCGATCCTCCGGTCTACTAATTTCTGAATGCTTCGCTTGAATTTGTCACGGCTATTCTCGATATCAAGGATGACGGGAAGATAATTTGAGCGATACAGAGAGACATCGATCCCATGGAGCACCGTTGCGCAATAGGGGTCAGTTATATCTGACAGAAGAATAGCCACAGTGCCGCTGCGACGGCTGAAAAGCGAGATAGCGAACGGGTTGGGGGTATAACCTAACCTCTTCGCTGCTGCCCGCACTCGCTTCTTTGTCTTTTCCGGTATGTTTCGCGCCAGAGGGGACGAATTGAGCACCATGGAGATGGTAGTAGGCGACAGCGATATTTTCTTAGCCAGTTGGCGAATTGTGATCATTGGTTTCAAAGTCCAGTGATACCACTTCACGAGGCAGTTAAGATAGCACCCAGCTTGTCTTCAGTGCTACGGCTGAGCTACGCCTTGAAGCAGCCGTTCCCCGGGGATCGTGGCTCCCTTCAGGCTGGGCGTCGGCGTTGTTGGTACTGGGTGCAGCGAAGAAATCGTGTTGCCTGGCTACTCTTGGCGCAATCCCACTCAAAGCGATCTCTCAGGTTCTGCCATCCGATCTTCGCGAATTTAAAAGGGGGGGGAGCGGCCAAGAGGTTCCATCGAGGACCGGACCGCGACAATTAAGGTGCGTTGGCACCTGCCCCAGCAAGCTTGACAATGTCGCGCAAGTGGAATAAACAGGTTTAGTAAACGTGTTTTTTAATCCCGTTCCGGTAATCTTCAGCGGGATAATCCTGGTCATTCGCACACATCCGGGTGGTTGCCGATTGGGTGTCATGGAGCGGCAATGACAATCCAACGCACGTGACCTCCACATCGTCAAAAAATGACATTGCCATATAGCGCGGTCGCAGGAGGGGGGTTAATGTCTGCCTACGAAAGTTCTCAGCAGCTGTTTGAGTGGTGCAAGATTCCGGCGGAGGAATTGTCTGGCCATCCGGATTCCAAGATAAAGTTGCGAGTGCTGCCCAGACCGTCCGACGTCTCCGAGGACATCGCGACCACGATGATTAATGAAGTCAAGCGCAACAACGCAGCGAATGTGCCGACACGTTGGATTCTTCCCTGTGGGCCCCGCGGGCAATACCCTATTTTTACTGAACGCGTGAATCGCGAGCGGATCAATCTGAAAAATCTGCACGTCTTTCACATGGACGATCACCTTGATTGGCAAGGGCGCCATCTTCCACTGGATCACCCCTACAGCTACAAGGGTTGGATGACAAGGAATTTTTACGACCGCATCGATTCCAGTATCAATGTTCCTTTGGAACAGCGGCACTTCCCCGACATTTCCAGGCTGGATGCAATGGCAGAGGGGATGGAACGGGTCGGAGGAATCGATTCCGTGTACGGCGGCATTGGTTACCGCGGCCATGTAGCGTTCAACGAGCCACCCCGTTCCCCCTGGTACAGAGTCAGTAAGGAAGAGTTCCGGAACTGTACGACCCGGATTCTCCACTTGAATGAGGACACGCTGATCGCCCTAAGTCAACGAGGTGCGGGTGGCTGTTCTGACGCTATCCCGCCGATGGTCATCACGGTTGGAATGCGGGAATTGCTCGCCGCACGCCGTATCCGGCTGTACAGCGAAACTGGTGCGTGGAAGCAGACCGTCATCCGCATCCTCCTATTCGGCAACGTTAGTCCGGAGATCCCTGTGACCTATGTTCAGGAACACCGGGATTGTGTCGTTACTGTGGATACTGCAACCGCGGCATGCCCACCGCTAGGTTTTTAGCAAAACGAGGCCATTGATGCTAAGAAAAGGGGTAGTAGTGGTCGGCAGTCACGTGCAAGGGTTGTTTATGCGCGTAGCGCGCTTTCCCGGAGCGGATGAGACTGTACTGGGCTGGGACTACAAAGAAGCGTTGGATGGCGGCAAGGGTTCGCATCAAGCAATCGCTTGCGCGCGCCTAGGGCTACCAACGCATTTTGTGGGGTGCCTGGGCCAGGATCGACTAGGTGATATTGGAGCATCTTGGATGACCGAGGCGGGGGTTGATCTTTCCTGCGTTACCCGTAGCAGAGGGACAGCAACGGGCTGCGGTTTCGTCATGATAAATCCAGAAGGCATACCAGCTATTACGACGGCTATGGGGGCGAATGCCGAGTTCTCTCCCCAAGACGTTGACCGTGCCAAATCTGTTTTTTCGCAGGCAAAGCTGGTACTCATTACACTTGAGATTCCGATCTCTACCGCACTTTACGCCGCCCGGTTAGCCCAGTCGCTCGGGGCGTTTACGATTCTGACGCCCGGTCCAGCCGAACCTGTCCAACCCGGCGAACTTGCTGGTGTTGACCTGCTCGTTCCAAACCAAAATGAGGCGCGTACCCTGCTGAGCGAGTTGCCGAACGTACGGGAAGAACCCAGTTGGCTGGCTGGTCGGCTGAGACAATATTTCGGCCTCAAACAGGTTGTTATCACTCTCGGCAAGAAGGGCGCTTTCGTCGCAGACGGAGAGACTGCTCAGGCGCTCCCCGCATTTGAGGTTGTGGTCCTGGACACTCCGGGTGCGGGTGACGCCTTCACCGCCGGTCTTGCTTTTGGCCTCCACTATGAGGCTTCACTTGTGGACGCCGCCATTTTTGGGTGCCTTACCGCAGCGCGAGCCATAACGATCCGGGAGAGTATCCCGAGCTTCGGGACTGTGGCAGAAATTGCGGAGTTTGCGAGCGCCAACCGGTTCGACATACCCGCTGGATTGCGGGCCGAGATGAATAGGATCACAGCTCCACAGCCAATGACGGAAGAACAAAACGGCCCGAAAGGCGTGTGAGGAGGTGAAGTTTGGCGTTGCAATATCTACCCGGTGAGGTTGGAATGGCCCTGGAGGAGGTGGATACCCCGGCTCTGCTGGTGGATCTTGATTCCTTCGAGTGGAACCTCCGAAAGATGGCCAGAGAACCATCCGATAAGAGCATGCGGTTGCGTTCCCACGCCAAGACCCACAAGTGTGCAGTGATAGCCCTGCTTCAAATGTCGCTTGGTGGTATGTGCTGCCAAAAGGTGAGCGAGGCAGAAGTCCTGGTTCGGGGAGGTGTGGGGGACGTATTGATCACCAACGAAGTAATCGGTCGAAAGAAGCTTGCCCGGCTGGCCACGCTCGCGCGACGAGTGACTGTGTCCGTCTGCGTTGAGAACGTGATGCGCCTCGTTGCCAAATGGGGGAGGAAGCCTTTATGAAAAAGCATGCACGCGAGACGCGAACACCTGAAATCACTGGCGGGGCTAGCAAGCCTGCCCTAGCGATGCTCTTTGTTCTATTTCTGGTTTCCATCCTCCATTCGGTTGCTGCGGCGGATACGTCAGGACGACTGGAATTACATCAAGGATGGGCCTTGCAATCTTCTTGTAAGGCAACCCACGGGGGAGAACTCCTCTCCACGGTTACGTTCAAGCCACGCGGCTGGTATACGGCCAGCATTCCGTCCACGGTGCTGGCTGCGCAGCTGGCGGCCGGAGAATTCGAGGACCCCTACTTCGGAGACAACCTGCGAAAGATTCCAGGGACCAGTTATCCGATCGGAGGGAGCTTTGCGGAATTGCCCATGCCGAAGGACAGTCCGTACGCCTGTTCCTGGTGGTACCGGACAGAGTTTCGGCTGCCGGAAGGCTACCAGGGCCGCACCGTCTGGCTGCATTTTGATGGAATCAACAATCGAGCCAACATTTGGCTGAACGGGCGCAAGCTTGCCGATGCAAAAAATGTTGCAGGGGCCTACCGGATTTACGAATTCAACGCAACCGATTTTCTGCGTCCCAATGAAATTAATGTTCTCGCGGTCGAGACCTTTGCCCCTACGGAAAACGATTTTGGTATCAATTTTGTAGATTGGAACCCCACACCACCCGATAAGAACATGGGACTGTGGAGAGATGTATATCTGACGGCAAGCGGGCCCGTTTCGGTCCGATCTCCACAAGTAATCACTCACTTCCCCGACGATACAGTGAAACGGGCTGATCTCACTGTTATGGCTGAGCTACGTAATGCCTCTGACCAGCCCGTGGAGGGAAGCTTCGAGGGAAGCTTCGAGAACTACGAATTTCACCAGATTGTGAAACTCTCGCCAGGCGAAGTTCGCTCGGTTCAGTTCACCCCCGAGGAATTCCCCCAGTTACGCGTCAAAGATCCGAAGTTGTGGTGGCCAGCTCCCGTCGGACCGCAGAATCTTTATTCGCTGAACATGCGCTTCCTCATCGCGGGCGAAGTCTCTGATGAGCAGCACATCCACTTCGGCATTCGAGAAATCACTGCCGAGCTAAACGGGCCTGCTCCTCAACCTGGCAAAATGTACCATATTGGGTCCGGAAAAATCGTTGACACGGACACTCGGCCTCTGTTGTTCCGCATTAATCACAAGAAAATTCTGATACGTGGCGCCGGGTGGACCCCTGATCTGTTGCTGGATAGTTCGCGGGAGCAACTCGAGACCCAGTTCCAATACATGCGCGATATGAACTTGAACACCGTTCGCCTAGAGGGAAAGCTCGAAGGCGACGAGTTTTTCGACCTTGCGGACAAGATGGGAGTGTTGGTGATTGCCGGTTGGTGCTGCTGCGATCACACCGAAAAGTGGGACCAGTGGTTGCCGGGGGATCTTACGATCGCTACGGATTCACTGCGCACACAAGTCTTGAGGTTGCGCAGCCATCCTAGCCTAATGCTTTGGATGAACGGGAGCGATTTTGCGCCGCCTGCGAACGTCGAACAAGCTTACATAAAGGTGCTGCAAGAAGCTCACTGGCCCAACCCCTACGTTTCCTCGGCGTCTGCAATTCCTACTTCCATTACGGGTGCCTCGGGAGTGAAGATGACTGGGCCGTACGACTATGTGCCCCCATCCTATTGGTTAGCTGACGCAAGCAGGTATGGAGGGGCCTTTGGCTTTATCACGGAGACCAGTCCCGGGCCTGCGATTCCGCTCAAGAGCAGCCTTCGCAAGTTCATCCCTCCGGACCATCTGTGGCCACCCAACGACCTCTGGAACTTTCATGCGGGTGCCGGAAGGGACTTTAA
Source organism: Acidobacteriaceae bacterium (assembly GCA_003151155.1). Taxonomy (GTDB): domain Bacteria; phylum Acidobacteriota; class Terriglobia; order Terriglobales; family Acidobacteriaceae; genus Korobacter. The sequence goes on along the minus strand of PLWX01000250.1, from coordinate 2,639 downwards.
TAACCTTGAGCACTACAACGCTGCCATGGATGCCATCTACGGAGCGCCCACGGGACTAGATGACTACATCACCAAATCGCAAGCCATGGCATACGACGGCGAACGGGCTATGTTCGAGGCTTATAGCCGAAATAAGTATCGTTCCACCGGAGTCATCCAGTGGATGCTGAACAACGCCTGGCCGTCAGTCGTCTGGCACCTTTACGACTACTACTTGCAGCCGGCGGGCGGATACTTTGGCACCAAGAAAGCTTGTGAATCACTGCATGTGCAGTACTCCTATGATGATCGGGGCGTAGTTGTGGTCAATAGTCTGTACCACGATTTCAAAGAACTCAGTGTAACCGTTGCGCTGTACGACTTCGACTTGCAGCAGAAGTTTTTCCAGAAAGCCAAATTAGACGTACCGGCCGACAGCGTCCAACAAGTCCTTGTGATTCCTGCTCTTTCTCCCAGCCCGAAGATTTCTTTCGTCAAGCTGACGCTCCAGGACAAGGGCGGTGAAGTGTTGAGTTCCAATTTTTACTGGCTGCCCAGCAAGCCCTCATCTTACGATTGGGATCTGGGCCGGACAAACGAACACGCCTATTACACTTCGGTTTCCACCTACGAAGACCTTACGATGCTCAACCATCTGCCACGGGTCCGCCTGGAAGCCTCCGCAATCGAAGAACACGATGAGCAGGGGGATACTGTACGCGTCGAACTCCACAACCCCAGCCATGATCTGGCGTTCCAGGTCCGGCTCGGGATTCGTGCAGAAAAGCGGGAAGACGAGATACTGCCGGTGCTTTGGCAAGACAATTATTTGTCGCTGATGCCCGGCGAATCACGCGTTGTGATTGCCCAATATACCGCACCGCACAAACTCGAAGGTGATCCGCAACTCGAAGTGAACGGATGGAATGTAGATGCTCTGACGATTCCTCTCCATGCCGGAAGTGCTTCTAAGAAAGCGAATTGAAATGCACGTTGAGGAAAGCAGGTGATCTGACTTTCTTAATGAGGAGACGTAAGCACATGCAACAAACTGCCGGGGCCAGCGCCCCAAAAGGCGATGAGGTGGAGTATCACGGGTGGAAAAAGGCCCTTCGGGTTTGCAATGATACGGTGGAACTGATTATTTTGACCGAGGTCGGACCTCGGATCCTATTTTTTGGTTTCCGGGGAGAGCAGAATGAATTCCACGAAGTGCCCGAGCATTCCGGGAAGAGCGGAGACGAGGTGTTTCATGTTTATGGTGGACACAGGCTCTGGGTGTCTCCAGAAGTAGAGCGCACCTACTACCCCGACAATGTTCCAGTTTCCGTTTGCACGCACAAGGACACCTTCATTTTGACCGCTCCTCCAGAATCTACACATCCGGGAACAAACTTACAAAAGGAGATTCAAATTAAACTCGCTGAAACGGGGACGCATGTTTCCGTCACTCATCGAATTACCAATCGCGGAAAGGAAGCCACGGAAATGGCACCGTGGGCACTCTCGGTCATGGCGGGGGGCGGAAAGGCGATCCTGCCGCTCCCGCCACGAGCGCCAGTCGCGCCGGACAGGTTATTGCCCGAAGGAGTTTTAACCTTGTGGTCCTATACAGATTTGGCAGATCCGCGTTGGAAGATCGGCACGAAATACATTCAACTCCAGCAAGACAAAAGTCCCACCGGCCAATTTCGGGAGCAAATGACGGGGATTTACAACCCGTTTGGTTGGGGCGCTTATTTCCGTCAGGGTCATTTATTCATAAAGAGAGCAGAAGTACAGAAAAACGCGAAGTACCCTGATTTCGGCTGCAACTTTGAAACATATACGGACCCACACTCGTTAGAGTTAGAGACCCTTGGGCCACTTCAAAACTTAGAACCAGGACAAACAGCAGAACACAGAGAAGAATGGTGGCTCTTCCGGGAAATCCCCGCTGGCGATGACGAGACATGGGTTGACGGCGTCATTCTTCCGGTGGTTGAAAGTGCACAGTGACTCGCAGGTGACGACCGGCAAGGGGTAGCATGCGATGCAACGTAGGTTGGCCCAACGTGCCGTTTACTCACAGTCAAACGTTGAAGGGGTTTTGGGTCGATCTCGATTTGTTGAAGAGTGTAGTGCACCCTTCTAAACTCGACACCGAGGGCCTCGGTTTTAGTTAGGGGTTGAGGTTGTGCGAAGCCCGCCCGGGCACGGAAAAATCGTCGCGCCAGGANNAAACCGAGTTTTTCAACAGCCACAGGCATTACCACTAGTAATCGTCCCGTACCGGGATTACTTGCGATAACCCGATTTTAGTTCAGTTCAGGGCTCTTCACCCAAACTCCCGGAACGACACAAGATCCCAGTCGCCGTCAGGTACCGAGATCTGATGCCGCAGGATATAGACATTGCCGTCATCCGCGCGGAGCTTGAAGAACACGTGCTCCGGCCCGTACCATTGGTCGAGCACTTTCTCGACCATGTACTCATGTTCATCCAAACGGAAACGAACTGGCCTTTCATCGGCCTTCCGCCCTGCATAGCACTCCACCTGCACTCTCATTTTCATCCATTCTCGCGCAGCGCCTGTCTTTTCGCCAAAAGGCAGATGAGCGTCACTGCAATCCAGATGCTGATGGGAGTAAAAGAAGAATAGGCCGGGCGCCTTCGAAAGA
>PLWX01000113.1 GCA_003151155.1 Acidobacteriaceae bacterium | reverse complement strand
GAATCTGATTTCATCCGAGCCTACATAGCCAATCCCATTTGCTCGACTTTACTGGGTCGCTTCGACTCGCTCCGGTCAAAACAGCTCACTTTTTGTGGGAACAATACTGTGCCATTTTGACCTGTGGTCAGCTGGCGCATTGTCGACAATTCCGGTCGTCAATGTTTGGACTCCGTCGTCACGGAGCTGGAGATATTATATCGTAATGTGATATATTGGTGACGCGAGAAATCTGTTGCTCCTATGGCTGCGGTTGATGCGACCGCTTCATAACGGACATACATCTCAACAGATCCCGCTCGCTTCCTGCTCGCTTCCTGCTCGCTTCGTGCGTCGGCCGCTCATAGGCAAACAATTCGCCTCGTCAGGAATCTATTATGGTTTCGTTCGATGCCGCACATCGGGCCGTGCACTATCCAACGGACCGCCGTTTTCGTATATGGGTTCGACCATCGGTTCTCATAGGCATCGCCGTCGTCGTGCTAGCAGCCTTCGGCGCCGCATGGATCCAGTTCGGCATAGCTGGTCTGCCGCAGATTCCGCAGGTTTCCCAAGTATCTCCCAACAACTTCGCAGGTCCGCACGGATTTCCGCTCTGGGTCCGCTATTGCCACTTCTTCAATTTCTTCTTCGTCATGATGCTGATTCGCAGCGGGTTGTCGATCCTAATGGATCATCCCCGACTCTATTTCAACGACGACTGTACGCCGGGAAGCGAATGGATCCGCTTCACTCCCATCACTCTACCTCGCGACCGCCTTTGGACCGCGAAAGACGACTCCCGCTACATCTCACCCCTCGTTGCCACTCCGGGCTACCGGCACACCATCGGCGTTGCTCGCGTTTGGCACTTCATCAATGTCCACGGCTTCATCCTCACCGGCATCATCTTCGCCATCATGCTCTTCAACACGGAGCAATGGCGGCGTATCGTACCGACCACGCCAGTCGTGCTGGTGCAGGCCTGGAGCATCTTCGTCCACTACGCAACATTCCATATGCCTCCCGAGCCCAACGGCTTTTATGGCTACAACGCCATGCAGCAGATCGCCTATTTCACCGTCTTCTTCGTCTTCGGCCCGCTCGCCATTCTCACCGGGATCGCCATGTCTCCTGCCGTCGTGAATCACTTCCCCTGGTTCGCTCGGACTTTGGGGGGCCGGCAATCCGCTCGTTCCATCCACTTCCTCACCATGCTGAGTTTCGTCGGATTCATCGTCGTGCATATCACTCTCGTCGTCATGACCGGATTTGCGCGAAACATGAATCACATCGTCATGGGCACCGACGANNCAGATCTCGCCTTACTTCTGGCCCAACGGCAAGATGCCCGTGCGAGAGGACTGGAAACAGTTGGCGCATGCCGGGTTCCAGGGTTTCCGGTTGAAGGTGGGAGGACTCGTTGAGAACCCGGTTGAGCTTTCACTTTTAGATATCGCGAAGCTCGAGCACTTCGAAGACATCACTATGCACCACTGCATCCAGGGGTGGAGCGGCATCGCGAAGTGGGGTGGCATTCCGATGAAGCGATTGGTCGAACTGGTGCGCCCGAAGCCGGAAGCCAGGGTCGTGGCCTTCTTCTCCTTCGGAGAAGGACTCTACGGCGGCACATATTACGAAACGCAGACCGTGGACAATCTCATCAAGGCCGAGTGCCTTCTCGCCACGCACATGAACGGGCAGCCACTTCCGGAAGTCTACGGCGCTCCCCTGCGCCTGCGGGTCGAGAACCAACTTGGTTACAAGATGGTCAAGTGGATCGAACGCATCGAATTCATCCGCTCGGAAAAGGAGTTGGGAGCAGGCGAAGGTGGGAAGAATGAAGACGATGAATACTTCGACCTTCTTCCCAATATCTGATCGAAACCAACCATGTGGAGCACGCGGGTGATTTCGCCGTAAATGAGCCGGAGAAAGGCACATGCGCGAGTCAGCGCCGCAACCCTCCGTTTCAGAACACGTTATTTCCGTGCTTCAACATCAGTACCTCGATTTGCGCGCAAAGAACCTGATGAACTATTGCCATCTGGGAAGAGCCTACCACTAGCCACAGGCGCGTTTCTCATTACCAATCCAACACCCTGGCCAAAGTCGTTCGTCATCAGCGAACCCCTCACTAACCTCCAACTGAAGACTGCGACGGGTGGGGTCCCACAGGTTCTTCGGGTACTGGAATCCTGCGCTGTTTCGGCAGAGCGATAGGTGAGCACAGGGCTCCCGATCGCCGTCACGCGCTCTCGCGCCAACGGATACCGACCAAGGTTAGCGCGAGTAGGAGTCCGTCGCATACGCAAATGTCCCTTTAGAGGAATCCCGTCGAATCCGGTTCAGCCGATTACTCGACCACCTGAACTCACCTTTTATTATGCTGATGGTTGGCGAAGGCGGTGGTAACTTCTCACGCGGATGGGATCGAATCATGTTTTTCTTTGTCACCGATCTGCATCAGAGTAGTGCTCGCTATAAGAAATTGTTATCCGCCATTCGCGCTGAGCGACCGCGGGCCGTCTTCCTTGGAGGGGACCTGCTGAGCATCAGCGCTGCCCCGGAGCCGGCGGGCTTTCTTGCCGGGCGTTTCCTGCCAATGCTTCGAACATTGCAGCTTCAGATGGGGCAGGCCTGTCCCCAATTCTTTATGATTCTCGGCAATGATGATCCGCGATCGGAGGAGATAACTCTGATCCGCGCTCATGAAGAAGGGCTATGCCATTACATGCACAAACGCCATCAAGATCTTGATAGTTTTGAAGTCTATGGCCTCTCCTACGTGCCTCCCACGCCATTCCGGTTGAAGGACTGGGAGATGTATGACGTCTCGCGCTATGTAGATCCAGGCTGCATATCTCCAGAGGAGGGTGTACGGACGGTGCCTCTCGCTCAGAATGAGATCAAGTGGAAGACGATCCAGAGTGAGCTTTCATTGCTTGCGGGAGACAATTCGATGCAGAACGCGATTTTTCTATTTCATGTGCCCCCGTACGATACGGGCCTCGACAGGGCCAATCTCGATGGCAGACAGTTCGAGGGGGTGGATATCGATCCGCACGTCGGAAGTATTGCGGTGCGCCGATTCATCGAAGAACGTCAGCCGTTGGTAACACTGCACGGACACGTGCACGAGTCCACGCGGTTGACCGGGAACTGGAAAACTCGGATCGGGCGTACCGTTTGTATTAATGGAGCGCATGATGGGCCGGAACTGGCGCTTGTCAGGTTTGACCCGCTTTGCCCAGCAAACGCCACTCGGGAGCTGATCTAGGCCTAGGCGCCTTTCATTGGAAGCTTGCGCGCGGCATCGGTGACGGCATCGATCTTGACCGCGAAACTACTGCGCGCCACGATGTCGCTATCGGTAATGAGATGTACATCCAGTAAGCCTTGTGACTTGTAGCCGGTCCTCAGGAAGTTCATTTCGCCGAGGCAGGAACTCCACCCATCGAGCCAGAGCAGCAGGTCAGTGCGCTGTTGGTTCGTCCCGTCGAAATGGATCAGGAGGTCGATATCACTTCCCGGCCCCGCAGTCGCATTTTTCGCGCTTCCGAAGACGTAGAAGGCCTTGACTCCGAACCGTGCAGGGTCGGTTTGCGCGGCGATGCGCTGCGCCATGCGGAGCCGCCAACGCCAGTGGTCTTCTGTAACGCGATCACTGACTTCCGCACCCGTCGACTGCTCGCTGGACGCACTTTGCGCGGGCGCCAAGAAGGCGACTGCCTGGTTTAGCTCCGCGTTCATCAGTACGCGAAGGACCAATCCACCGGTGTCGCCTGATATATCGATCACGTGAAGCGTTTCCTCCAAGTGGGCAAACTCCGGCAGGAGATCCCGAAGGATGTTGCGAGATCGGAGGAGAAAACGATCATTGAAGACCGTGGCTGGATCGTCCGGATAAAGTGGCAGGTAGCGGATGGATGCTTCCACCAGATCCTGAAAGAAATGTGTGCCAAAGGAGAGATCGGGAAGGTAATTGCCGCGTTGCCGCGCGACCTCGATCAGTAATGACGTGTTGTTGATGTCCGAATATGTAACGGGTACCCCGAGGCGGATATCACCTCGGCTGCCCCAACGCCCCGGGCCGATCAACAAGAACTGCCGTTTCGGCAGCAGCTTGTTGAGCTTTCCTACCGCCCGGCCAACTTCGCGCATGGCAGCTGGGTCCTCAAGCTGGCTGTATCCGTCGAGGTCGACATAAACAAGATGTGTAGCATCCGGAATTCTGCCGTTGGAGATAAAGCGGTTCGCGGAGAATACCAGCTTGTCGCCCGGAATATTCTGTGGGATCGGCGCGGGAGCGGAGACCGCGCTCTTGCTTTCGGGACGGCACTGTAGCAGGTAGAAGTTGTCGCCGTCGTACGCGAACTCAACATCAACGGGCGTACCCAGCTTCGACTGCAACAAATTGAGAAGCTCCCGTACAGATGCGACAAACGACGTTCGTCGAATCAGTCCTTCAAAGGTAAAGACAATGTCTTGCGTCCTGAAGTCGAGCCCGGGGCCGATCGGTAGTTCGACCGAATCCTGATTCACTATCGAAACGAGTTCGCGAATGCGTGGATATTCTGCCCCACACTCCCGCAACAATTGAGCCGCATCGAGGGTTTCAAAGGCGTTCGATTCGAGATTGATAAGATCAACGCGCTTTGGAGAGTACTTGAGCACCTCGTCCACCGTGACATTCGCGCGCAAGTTTGGTTGCCCTGGGGCAAGCAGCACCGGGTAATCGTCGGAGACCCGGTCCACTGCGCGCGTTCCGAGGCCCGGTACGAGCCGCAATAAGCCGTCTCCACGTTGAATGCGGGCAGACCAGCGAAATTCGTTATTGCTGAAGGCGACGCCGGAGAATGCCGGAAGAAAATACTTTCCGAGTGTTTTACCGACGACCTCCTGGATCATGATTCCCATCTCTTCGTGGAAATGGAGCAAGCCGCGTTCGGCACGGTACTCAGTGGGATCGGGGCCAAAGATGGAAGCGTAGACCTCTGCGATGGCGTCCATGAGGGCTTGCAACCGCTCCTGCTTGGTGCCCTGGTTGCCAAGAAACAAGCTCTTATATTTTCCGGAGAATGCCGAGTTGGCGCGGTCTTCGAGCAGGCTGGAGCTTCTGACGATAAGGGGACGGTCTTGGGCTTCGTCCAGGACAAGCGCCAGAGATCTCGCCAATTCTGAAGGAAACGACGAATTCTTGAACAGCGCAACGAGATGCGGATATTCCTGCCGTACCTGATCTATCTCGAGGTACTTTCGGTTGAGAACATCATCAAGCTCGTTGTAATGAACGAAATTAAGGATCCAGTCCGAGGTGATGTACCAGGTCTTCGGAACCTTGATGCGCTGTAATTCCGGGCTCGCAGACTCTGACTTCTCAATGATTTTCTTCGCCAGGAAGAGCCCTGCGCTCTTGCCTCCGAGCTTTCCGTGGCAACGCGGCGGAAAGATGATCTGGCTCAGCAACTCATAGAAGTCTTCGATGGAGAGGAAATCTTTCGCGACGTTGAGAAAATCCGTGTTCTCAGAAAAGAACCGCCGGATTAATGCGACGCGGATTCCGACCTGTGTGGCGGTTGAGAGCTCGGCTTCTTGAATGGCAGTGTGGCGATATCGTTCCAGCGCGTCGATAATCTCGCCAAGGGGCGTGTCCTGGGTTTCGAGAGCACGCACCAGGAACCCTGATTTGTCCTCTCGAATCCAAATGCTAATGAGTTCGAGAATCTCGCTCTCGCTGAGGTTCTGGCCTGCGATGCGGAATGATTCTTCGGTGAGATCGGAAAACGGCGTGGACGCGACGGGCTTCAGCGGCCGATTTTCGTCCGGTGCCTCCGCGGACTTCCCCTTCAGCGACGTCCCGCTTCGCTGTAGCAGTTCACGTGCTTCCTGTACTCCGCTCCAATTCAGATGATTGATAAGCCGGCGAGAGATGCGTTTCAGCAGGACAGGATCGGTATCTCGAAGGAATTGGAGCACTACGCGCCACTGTTGCTGGCTGGCATCCGTCCCGTGCGTAGCCGTCTCCCACCCTTCATGAGCGGACTTGAGCCGTCGTTGGATGACGGTGCTCGCAACCCGCTCTGCCACGGTTTCGATCAGCTTCCGCTCTTCTTTTAGGAATGGTCCTTCGTCCGATCGTGGCACTTGCTGACGGTAGTAGACCTCAACTTTGCCCGCCGGCTGGCCGTAAACCATGATGCTTGCGCTCTGCACCCAGGGGCTGGGTTTGAAGTCAACGGGTTCAGCGGTCATGTCCTCGAACACAATACGTGCGTCGCAGATCTCGGGGTATTGCCATCCCGGCGGCAATACGTTCACGATTTGCTGGAAGATCTCTGGCAACGAGAGATCGGGATTGCTCAACAACTCGTTGACCTTATACAAACATTCCAGTTCTTTGGCACGCTCCTTCAAGGCGTGCAGCACGGCAGCCAACTGCACATCGTCGGGCTTCATTGATCAGCCTTCCCCGTTGCCGAAATCACGCCCCGGCCGCTTCGACCGTCCACCCGCACCAGGAGAGGGTCCCTGGTCCGGACGTGGCGTACATACTGAGTTTCTCGACATATCTCTTGAGCATTCAGCCAGTCCCAATGGATCGGGTAGCTGCCGTCGAAGTGAACCATGAAGTAGCTGGCGCGGAAACTGGAAAGGTTATGAAAGAAATGGGACCCCTGACTCAATTCCACGTTCATGCCTGGGAGAGTAGCCTCGACGATGGCGCAAGCTCCGGAAATTTGCGACCAATCCACGGGAATCCCTAGCGAAGGATGCGAGCTGCCCCAGCGTCCGAAGCCGATCAAGACGTATGGGCGCTTCGATTCACTGATGTCGCGATTAAGCTCGCCGATCTGGAGTGCGATTTCCGGTGTGTGCTCGGCGGAGAAAGACTCCGGGCGAACGAAGACTACATCGTGGATATCTTCCATCACACCGTTGCCCATTGTGCGCTCAGAAGCTACGAGTACATTCTCGTCCCGCAAGTCTTCGACTCGCACGTCGACCACCTGGTCCGAAACCACCAAGGGGCGTACCTGGAGGAATCCGAAACGCGCAGGGAGCACTCCGGCGGTGTCAGGTTGAAACGTTATCGCAAATTCGATTTCTACCTTCGCTCGCGCGGACTCCTCTGCAGCTTTCAGCATTCCTGAGACAATTGCATTGAGCGGAAATTGCTCCAGCACCAGTAGGGGGGCAAAGTTGAGAGCGCGCGCTCCGGCCGACCAGATCCCAGGCACTAAGCGTCCGCGGCTGTGATCGTACGTGGACGCAAGCAGCTCGAGTACGCCGTCGTGTTCGGCGGCGGTCAAGTCCGCCAGTTGCATGTATTCGACTTCGTTGACCGGATCATAGGCAGGCGGCTTGCCCATGTTTACGGACCAGAATTCAGTCTGCGTACTGTTCAACATTTCGTCGACAGAACCGAATGGAGGAGGACTCTTGGGAAATGCCGGCGAATAGGTCCAACACACGCCGCCATCCACTACGGTCTTTCCCAACCCAAGCGCCAGGCTCACAACCCCGTCTTCTGGCCGGGCCGGGGCGACTGGGTAGAAGTTGACGGACCGTGCGACGCCCGAAACATGCGGATAGAAGCGATCATCGTGGCGAAGTCCCACAACCTCCTGAATGATCACAGCCATTTTTTCTGCGCTCGGAGCGCGGCCAGTGGTGCGGATGTAGGCCCTTGCTTCCTTGAAGAAAGTTGAAGCGTAAACGAACTTAATGGCTTCCACCAGCTTCCGGAAACGCGTGTCCGGATCGAACTGGTTATTCGGGATCATCTTCGTGGCGTACACACCCGCGAAGGGCCGCTCCAGCGCATCCTCCAGCAGACTCGAGGAGCGAATTGCCAATGGCGTGTGCACCTGCGAATTCAATGCGTGAAGATCACCGAGCAGTTCCGCGGGGAGTTGCGCCTGCTGAAAGGCAAGCCCGATCCGGCGATCCGATATTTCATCAAAGGGCAAGTCGTGGAGCTTGTTCTGTTGGATGAAGTTGTCGAAGAAATCCGTGGCGATGACCGCCAATGTGGGGACATTGATCGCAACGTTTGGAAACGTGCCTGAGAGATCGCGAGCGTCGAGCACATCGCGAATGAACGCCAGCCCCGATGCCTTACCGCCGATCGATCCGCCTCCAATCTGGGTGAAGCGAAAAGTCCCGTCCCAGAACTTGCGATCGAACGCCGGGAAATCGTGGGCTACGCGCGCATGCTCGCTCATGACTGCTCCAATCAGACGCGTCTGCTGCTACACCCACCCGCGGTCGCGACAAGCCTTGGCGACACGCCCGATTGCAATGGCGTAAGCAGCATCACGCATATACAGCTTCTCCCGGCGGGCCAGATCGGAGACGGCATAGTAGGCGGCGGTCATCTTCTGGTCGAGCTTCCCGAGAACTTCATCTTTTTCCCAGAAGTAATTCATGTTGCTCTGAACCTGCTCGAAGTAGCTGCAGGTCACGCCGCCCGCGTTGGCAAGGAAGTCGGGAATTAGCCAGATGTTCCGCTCGCGAATTTTCACATCGGCTTCGGGTGTTGTAGGCCCATTGGCGCCTTCAGCCAGCACGCGCACTTTCGGAGAGATCCTTCCGACGTTCTCACCGGTGATCTGGTTTTCGAGTGCGGCGGGAATCAGAATGTCGACTTCCTGTTCGATCCATGCCTCGCCGGGCAATTGTTCGTATCCCAGCCCAGCCGCTTTGGATTTATCGAGTCCGCCGAAGCGGTCCGCGACTGAGAGCAATTCATCAAGTACGATGCCCGAAGTTTTCCGGTAGGTGTAGGAACACTGGTCGATCTGGTCCCAGCAGGAGACTGCCACCACCCGTCCGCCGAGACGCTGATAAAGTTCGATTGCGTAACGCGCGACGTTGCCGAATCCCTGCACACTGGCAGTCGTCGCTTCCGGCCGGATGTTCAGTTCCTTAAGAGCTTCCCGCAGGGTAAAGACGAGTCCGTAGCCAGTCGCCTCTGTTCGCCCCTGCGAACCACCCATGCCAACCGGCTTTCCGGTGATGAATCCGGGGAAGCGACCGGCATGAATGATCTCGAATTCGTCTAGCATCCAGAGCATATGTTGTGCATTCGTCATCACGTCCGGCGCCGGAACGTCGGATACGGGTCCCACGTTCTGCGATATTTGCCTGATCCAGCCTCGGCAAATCTGCTCCTGCTCGCGCATGCTCAGGTTGTGCGGATCGCAAATGACTCCGCCCTTCGCGCCGCCCAGCGGGATATCAACAACCGCACACTTCCAAGTCATCCACATGGACAAGGCACGCACCGTATCGATGGTCTCTTGCGGATGAAAGCGAATTCCACCCTTACCTGGTCCGCGGGCATCGTTATGCTGCACCCGGAATCCCCGGAAGATATGCACCGTGCCGTCATCCATACGGACGGGAATGGCAAAATGGTACTCGCGGAAGGGGTACCTCAACAGTTCCCGGGTGGCGCGATCAAGCCCGAGATATTCGGCGACCTTGTCAAACTGCGCTTGCGCGATTTCAAAAGAGTTACTAGCTTTGCGCGATTTCGAGGGGGCTGCGGCCCGCACTGGCGTTTCCACCTTCTCTGCGACGATCGTTCCCGCCATGACGGAATGCTCCTTAATATGGCTGCGATATGGCCATGTCAGCCAACAACTAGCTTCAAGAGTGTGATGCTTGGGCGGGAAATGCTCAGTGACGAGTAGCACAAAGGGGGGTGATGCCAAACGTGATCAAGCGGTAATCCCGGATTTTCAGCCCCATTTGTCACGATTGGCGTAGGGCGAGTGCCGTCCGATACACGGTGAAATGACGTGAAAAGCGCCCGGGATTTCCAGCATCAGCTCAGGGCAGTGATCGGCAACCCGGGAATGTTTACCGAGGTTAGTACCGATAAGTCGGCTTGTCGGAAGTAATCGTGATTGCTCCCGGATGACGGGCATACCGGAAGTTATAAACGTGGCGTAGCACACCTGACACATTTGGCGTGATCCGACCGCAGGGCGTGCAAGGTCAAGTCGGAGCCATCACACATCAGAGTTGTCGGCTTCGCACTCCCAGCGCATGTTCTGCTGATTCAGGACG
>PLWX01000272.1:1447-69350 GCA_003151155.1 Acidobacteriaceae bacterium | reverse complement strand
TTCAGTCGGGTGGGTATTTTTTGTTCGCACGCCGCTAGTGAAAGAGCGCAAGACTCGCGGTGAAAGGCGAGGCCGGGAGCCCGATCTGATTGAAGAAGGGACACTCGGGACTGTTTTCCCACGCATAGCGAACGTGGATGGGGAGATCGACGGCTGCATTCGATACGACGATTGTCGAACCGTCGATCTTGACTTGGGCCGGGACGAATTTGTCGTCCTCGGCTGCGACTTCAAATCCGCAGAGCCCGCGGGGGCCCGTCTGGAGGGTGGCCGCGTGATCGAACCAGAGCCGCAGGCCGTGCCCTTCTCGGGTGACCTCTCGGAACATGGGACCAGAATATTCGATGCGCTCCCCGTAGCTCAGCGCGCGGGCCGCGAGACTGAGACGCGATCCCACGGTGAGTTTGTCGGTGGGATGAACATCGTTGGGATTGCCGATGTCGATGGTTACAGCCATCGCAGTATTTGCCACGGCAAGGGCTTGACGTTGTCCTTCGCGCACGGTCGCCCAGTTCTCGAGTTCATCCGATTTGAAATTTGCGATCTGCACGTAGAGGAAGGGAAAATCGCCGATCGCCCAATGATTGCGCCAGTCGCGAACCAGGGTCTCAAAGAGCGTTCCATAGTGCGGCGCACGCTCGAGCGGTGAGTTGCTCTCGCCCTGGTACCAGATGACGCCGCGAATCGCGAGGGGGGTGAGAGGAGCAATCATCGCGTTATAGAGGGCCGCAGGCTCCCAGCTATGAGGGTCGGGATGCCACGCGAAGAGCGGCTCTGGCAGGCCTTTTTCACGTGCCTGGCGCTTCAGTTCCTGCTCGTGTGGCTGCACGAGATCGGTTTCGATCTGGTGATCCATCATGTGAGCACGGTGGGCGAAGATCGGCATGAGCGCCGGATTACTGGAGAGACCGTCGAGGCTCGTCCAGGCCTCGGCTACGGTTCCACCCCAACTGGATTCGATGACGCCGATGGGAATTTTTTCGTGACTCGCGATTTCTTTGGCGAAGAAGTAGGCGACCGCCGAGAATTCGCGCACACTGTCAGGAGTGCAGGCCATCCACTTGGTGGGAGTGAGATCGTCGAGCGGGTGCTCGGAATACGTATGAGCGACTTTCAGCAGATGGATGGTGGGATGATTGGCCCTGGGGATTTCGTCGGCCGCCTCTTTCGACGTCCCGTTCCAACCGACCATCGGATATTCCATATTCGACTGGCCGGAGGCGACCCAAACATCACCTACGAGGACATCGTGCAATACGATTTCGTTCTGACCGGTCACGCGAAGTTCGAAGGGGCCACCCGCCGCTTCAGGCATGAGATAGATGTGCCAACGGCCGGCGAAATCCGCGCTGCTGCTCTTCGACTGTTTGTTGAATGAGACCTGTACGGCCTCGCCGGGCGCGGCTTTTCCCCAGATGTGAATGGGCATTCCGCGCTGCAACACTACGCCATCCGAGAGAACAACCGGCAGCGTGATATTGGCGAGAGCCGACGTTGCCGAACACAGGGCGATAGAGAACAACACGAATCGAAAGAGCTTCGTGAAGAAGGACATTTCGGGGGTCTCCTGGGATCTAAATCTTCATTGCTCGCGGGCTCGCTTGTTTCCAGTGCACCGCCGCCCCATAGAGCGCTGCGTCTTCGAAGAGCGTGGAAACGAGAAGCCTGCTGCCTTCGCCGAAGCGTTCCGCGGTGTGCGGTAGGAAGAGTTCCGCGCTGCGCGAGATGGCTCCGCCGAAGATGATAGTTTTGGGCTGGAAGGGCGCCGCGACTGAGCGCAACGCATCGCCAAGGGTGATACCAAAATTCTTTAAAACGGTGGCAGCATCGGTGTCGGCCTGAGAGCGTTCGGCGATTTCACGAACGGAGCGCTGCTGCCGGGTACGCTTTTCGTAGGCCGATTGAATGGCGCGGGTAGAGATCGCACCTTCGAGGATGCCGCCACTCCAAGGCAGGTTCCATATCTCCCCTTGCAGCGGAATACCGGGGCCGCGGTGAACGATTTTGCCCTCAATCGCGAATGCAGAGCCGACGCCGGTTCCGAGGGTGATGCCGATCGTCTTACCCTGCCGGGCGTGGGGCAGTTGACTCAACTCGCCAAGGAGAAAGGCGTCGGCATCATTGACGAATTGAATCTGTGCGGGTTGAGGTCCGAAGCGCGACGCAAGTGCTGTGCGGAGGCTCTTGCCGTAGAGCGCGGCGAACTTATGCTTCACCAGGCTGATGCCTTCGTCGTAATCGAAGGGGCCGGGAAACGCGAAACTCATGCCATCAACGTTGCCGACCTCCATCCCCTGGTTACGCAGGATCTGCGAGGACAGACTGTGGATTGCGGAATAGAAGTCGTCTTCGGTTCCCTGCGCGTCGAGGGGTACCGACTCACGAGCAGAGAGGCGCAATGCTTCCGCGTTGCAGAGCGCCCCGGTGATATGACTTCCGCCGACATCGAAGACGAGCAGTTCCACGACTACCTCATTGCGCAACTTGCGCGACGGTTTTCCCTGAATCGCGCTCCGCGTCCACGATGGTAACGACTTTCAGCGCCTGACGCACCTGGTCGGCGGTCGCCTTACCGGTCAGGCTGATCGTTACTTCGTTCCCTGGGTAGAGGTCGAAATAGTTGTCCGACGCCTGGACTTCGAGATCGCCGAAGAACAATGCAACGTGCCGGGCGAGGTTTGACGATTTTAGAGTCACCACGACTTTGTCGTCTTGGGAAGATACTTTAACATCGACATTCGGCGCGGGCAGGTTGAGATCGCGCGTACGGGTGAAGAAGACTTCGTTGCGGCTGATGACCTTGCCATCCTGCTGTAGTTCGTAGGCGGCGAAGACGGCTTTCGGGTCCGCCGTGCCCAACAGTTCCTGCTCGGTTTGGGTGGAATAGATGGCGCTGGACTGCGCGGGCACATCGATATCGGTCGATTTCTCGGAGATGACCTTGCCGGAGAAGTCCATCAGGCGGACTTTCAAGGTGGCTTTCAGAGGCTGCAGTTTGTCGGAGATGACGTAGGTCTCGACCTTACCGTCGTGGTACCACGGCGAGACGAGGACGTCGTCGAAGAAGCGGACTGCATAGTATTGAAGGGCTTTCCAGCGGCCGAAGTAGTCAATGCTCGCCCACGATGCAACGGGCCAGCAGTCGTTGAGCTGCCAGTAAAATTGACCCATGGTGCGAGGCTTCATGCGGCGGAAATGCTCGGCGCCAACCTTGATTGCCTCGGCCTGCTGCACCTGGCTCATGTAGACGAAGGATTCGAAGTCCTTCGGCTCACGATATTCGCGCAGCATATAGGTGAGTATGCGTTCGTTGCCGCCGGTATTTTTTTGATGGTTGCGCATGACCGCGGAGTTGATGTCGTAATCCGCTGGCTGTGCGAAGCGTTTGATGGTGCTCATCTCGGGAAACGACTGAAAACCGTATTCCGACATGAACCGTGGAGCCTGCTTGGTGTAATCCTCGATGGGATTCTGGGCGTGCCATACCGCCCAATAATGCATGTCGCCGTTGGTCTGCCCATCCGGAGGATCTTCGAAGTTGGCACTCGGAGAACTGGGCCAGTAGGGGGTTTCGGGCGCATAGTCGTGGACTACGCTCTTGAGCACGTCGTGGAAGAGGACGACGTAATCCTGCCAAAGTTTTTCACGAACGTCGGGAGGCACCGAATCCTTAAAGGATTGGCGATCGCCCCAGTGCTTCCATCCGGTTTCCATTTCGTTGTTGCCGCAGAAGAGCACGACGCTGGGGTGGTTGCGAAGACGCTTTACGTTATCGATGGCTTCCTGGCGAACGTTTTCCTGGAAACCGGTGTCGCCGGGAACCATGGCGCCGCCAAACATGAATTCCTGCCAGACGAGGATGCCCAGTTCATCGCAGAGATCGTAGAAGTCGTCGCTCTCATAGGCACCGCCGCCCCACTCGCGGACCATGTTCATGTGGGCAGCACGCGCGTCGAGCAGCATTTGGCGGTGAGTGTCGCGGGTAACTCGCGGCAGGAAGCTGTCGAAGGGAATGAGGTTCGCGCCCTTGGCATAAACCACGATTCCATTCACGACAAATTCGAAGCTCTTTCCCCACTGGTCGGCCTGACGCCGCAACTCGATGGAGCGCAGGCCAGTAGTGATCTGCACGTGATCTTCGATCTTCGCTTGTTTCACGGACGCAGCGAATTGATAGCGATCCTGTGGACCGTAGTCGGCGGGATACCAGAGGTTGGGATGATCGACTTTGAGTGCAACAGACACGTGATTGAGGCCGGGATAGAGGCGCTCCTTGCGAGTCTCGCTGACGGCGGGCTTTCCATGGAAGGTGCCGGTCACGGTGATGTCTGCCATAGTCTCGGCGGTGGCTTCGATCTCAACCTCGCCGGTCAAACGCGCGACATCTTTGTTTACGGAAGGTTGGGCAATATGAAAATCGCGGATGCGAACGCCATCCCAACTTTCAAGCCGGACAGCGCGCCAAATTCCCTCGGTGACGAAACGCGGACCCCAATCCCATCCGTAGTGATAAGGCGCTTTGCGAGTGTAGGGATCGGTGGGGATTCCCTCTTCTGCGCCACTCTGCGCGGTATTTACGGAGAGCAGGTGGAACGGTAAATTACGCAACTTCGGGAGCCACGTCGTGACCGGCGAATGGAAGACGACGCGGAGCGTGTTGTCTCCGGCTTTCACGTTTTTCTTCACGTCGGCACGCCAGGTGCGAAACATGTTGCCGGCTTCCAGGACCTTCTGGTCGTTGACGAAGACTTCGGCGTAGGTATCGAGGCCTTCGAAGACGAGTTCGACGTGCTCCTGCGCGAGGGGGGCGGCGTCAACGGGAAACTTGGTTTGGTATTCCCAATCGGTGAGGCCGATCCACTGCAATTGAGCCTCATTAGTGCCGTAGAACGGATCGGGGATGAGTTTGTTCTGGAGAAGGTCGGTCTGCACAACGCCGGGAACGGCAGCGGGATGCCACTCCAGCGCGGCGGGAAGCGGCGGGGTTCCCATGGCGCGGAACTGCCACCCGGAATGAAGGTTGGTTGCGCGAACGGAAGCTTGCAAAGGCATCACCACAAAACAAGAAAGCACAAATACCATGACTGCCGGAAGAATCAACCGCATACTGTTCCCAAAACCACGCATAGATCCCTTTCAAAGGCTGGTTGCAACAGCCATATTCCGTTGGCAGGCTTGAACAAACCTGTCCATTCTACGCACCGCGATCTAAAAGTCACAAAACCCTCTAAAAAACCGGTTCTCTAACGATTTTTGCTTTGACTTCGGAGGCAAAAAAGAGTCTGATGAATCATCATTTTCTACAAGCACATCCGCTTGTGTGAAAGACAATCTCACTCGACCACCGAAGACGGATTTTTACTTCGCCGTTATCGGGCGGCCCGGCTAACCACCGGGCCATTTTTATGCAGCGAGCAAGCGTTTAGCATTCTTCAAACTAATCGTAAGGCTTTCATAGACCGGCTTGCTGATCTCATCCTGCTCCACGAAATAATGTTCCACTCCTATCGAACGGGCCGCCGCTGCGATCGCCTTGAAATCCAGCGTGCCGGTGCCGACCTCGGTGAAATGTTCGGCGGTCTTGTCGAGTTTCTGCGAGGTTGCCACGCCGGGCAGCCGATCCTTGATATGCAGCATACGCACGCGATTGCCGAGTGACTTAAGCATGTCAACGGGATTGAGACCAGCCTGCGTTACCCAATAACAGTCCAACTCAAACCAAACCAGCTTGGGATCGGTTTGCGCGATGAGAGTTTCGTAGCCGGTCGCGCTCCCGAATTTTCGGAACTCGTAGTTGTGGTTGTGGAAAGCGAAGCGAAATCCGGCTTTTTGCGCCTGCTCACCCCAATGATTGAATTTATCGGCGGCTTGTTTGAAGGCGTCGAGCGAAGAAGCCTGCATGTTGTCGGGGAGCATGGGGCACACCATGTAGGAGACGCCCAACTGGTGGGCGTAGTCGAAGGAGCTTTCGACCTTCTCGTAATCGAAATGGCCGCTGGGAACGCGAAGACCGGCATCGCTGATCATGCGACGCAATTCCGGCGCCGGATGCGAGTAGAGGTTCCAGTAAGTCTCGACCTCGTCATAACCGATCTGTTTGATTTTCGCGAGAACGCTTGGGAGTTCCGCCTGGGCCTGTTTTCGAACACTATAGAGTTGCAGGCCGATGGACGGAGGGCCCGCGGCCCATGCCGAACGAGGCACTGCGGAGAGAGCAAGGGTGGCAAGCGAGGTCTTAACAAAGGCGCGGCGCGTAACCATTCAGTTCCCTCTTCGGAAGACTATTCGTGCGGATGCGGCCCGGTAAAGTCGGAGCAACAGGGCTTCTGGGCCGGACGAAACTCCATGTATTCGACACGCGTCAGGTCAGGATCGTAGATGTTGAACTGCCACTTTCCATCTTTGCCGAGTTGCGTCGACTTCTGATCGCTGCCCAAGGGCGTCCAGCCATGTTGTTTGAGGTTGGGAACCACCGTATCGATCTTATCGACGCCGAGCGAGAAGTGATTCAGTACGCCCAATTCATGGGCGTCGGGATGAGCATCAGCGCCCAGCATCTCTTCAATCCAGACAGTGCCATCGGGCACCTGCAGCGCGACCCAGTCGGTGCGATCGGGAACCATGCCGCCGTGCCAGTAAGGCCGGAAGCCGAGAATATCTTTGTAAAAATGCTCTTCCGCCGCACGATCATGAACCAGGAAACCGACGTGAATGATCTGATCGGAGGCGGGAGGGAGAACCTTCGTTTTATTGGTCGCGATGCGAGGCTTTTCATCGATGAACTCGATCGACTGGCCGGCGGGATCGGTCATGGCGAACCAGTGAGCGCCATTGCGGCCGTCGCTGACGGCGTCCGGAACCTTTACGCCCTGGGCTTTCAGATATTGCCGCAGGGTTTCTGCGGAGTCGGTGAGGAAGGCGACGTGAGCGATGCGGTCTTGCGAGTCCTGCGGCCCTTTTTCAAGTTCGATGGACTGTTGCGCGTTTACCACGAACAGCGTCGGAGACTCCTTGGCATAGCCCAAGACGTTGCCGTAAAACTGCGCGGCCTTGTCGAGATCATTCACGTAGATCGCGACGTGAGAAAACCCCGTGACGCGCGGACGCGGTACCGGCGGATTGGATTGCGAAAGCACGGACGATGAAACGGCCAACCAGAGGAGAGCGAGCACAGTCAACTGCTTCGCAAGGGCCACCATAGATGAACGATATTCTAGTGCACTCGATCCGCTTCGGCGAGCGGTTTCGAAACTAAATGTCTGGCACGGGAGCAGGCGGCGGCGTAAACTGGTTGGCCACTCACATTATGCGGAGATTGCTGATGAAAGCCTTGGTACGTACCCTTCTATGCATCGCTTTACTTGCAGGTAGTTCCTTTGCGCAACAAGCAGCCGCAGCGGCGCCCAAAAAGCCCGGCGTGATTGAAGCTGCGGACCTGAAAACGGTCGTTCCCACGAACTACTTTTTCGATAGCCTGGTCGCATCCGTGCAAAGCCGGAATTCCGGAGCGGCGCGCTTCGGAAACGGCAAGATGCTGGTCGCCGCTTTCGTCGATAACTCGGGATATTCCGCGGACATTTCTCGCAAGTACCAGGGACTGCTGATCGTGGAGACGAAGGTCTCGATCGGAGATGCAGAACTGGAGCCAGGAGAATATGGATTCGGCTTCGTCGCCGAAGGCAAGTTTCTTGTGCTGAACGTAGCGGCAGACGAAGTGCTTCACACGACATATCAGACGGATGAGACGCTGAAGCGCCCTGTGCCACTGAAGATTGTGGCCGACGGCGACGGCTACCGGTTATACGCCGGGAAGAAGTACGTCACGATCAAGGCGAAGTAAGCACGCCGTTGTATGCTGGTCGAGTGACTCGCAACCTGGCGCAACGCCGCACTCCGACCCGGGGACTGCTTCTCGCCCTGGTGGTGATCCTGTGCTCGGTGCTGGTGTATTCGCGATATATCCGCATCCAGATCACGCATCTGCGCCAGGTGCAGAGCGACCTGGTGGATCGCAACCGTCGCGATTCGCTGCAACTGCTGCGTATCCAGAACAACTTGAATGCTCTCGCACTGGCGATGCGGGACATTCTGCAGGGCGACGATCCTTATCCGCTGAGCGCGTGGCAGAGCCAGTTCCGGCGGCTGCGAGTCGATCTCGACGATGCGTTGCGCAAGGAAGATCAACTGGCTGCGGCGCATCGGACACCGGAACAGAGACAATACCTTGCCACATCCGTCTCGCAATTCTGGGGGGACGTCGATCACGTATTCGAGGTGGCGCAATCCGGCAAGGAGAAAGACGCGCGGGCCCTCATTCCGGCGCTGCAGACGCGTGAAGCCGGGCTGACGTCGACGGTGGCGCGGCAGTTAGTCGAGAACAACCAGAACGAGGAAGAGGCCGCGAAGGAGATTGAGGCGACGTATAGCAAGGTCGATCGCAACGTGGTGCTCTTCCTCGCGGCGACGCTGGCGGCCATCATTCTGACAGGAGTACTGATTACCTTTTCGAACCGGCAACTGTTCGCACAATTGGCTTCGCTCTCGGAGCAACGCAGCGAACTGGCGCATAAGCTGATCGCTACGCAGGAATCGACGCTGCAGTTCATCTCGCGAGAACTACATGATGAGTTTGGACAGATCCTCACCGCGATCGGTTCTCTGCTGGGGCGAGCGGAGAAACAGGCGCCGCCAGGGAGCACCTGGGCGCGCGATCTTCACGAAGTGCGGGACATGGCACAGACGACGCTCGACAGCGTACGGAGCTTGTCGCAGGCTCTACATCCGGTGATTCTTGACGAAGCGGGAGTGGTCAATGCAATCGATTGGTATCTACCGATGCTGGAGCGTCAGAATCAAATTGCCATACACTATGACAAGACGGGAACGCCTACTCCGATTGAGAACTCGGCTGGGATCCACATTTACCGAATCCTTCAGGAAGCACTGAATAACGTGGTGCGACATTCTGGGGCATCGGAGGCGTGGGTGCGCCTTGCATTTCGCGAGCGGACACTTTCCCTGGAAGTGGAAGACCACGGTAAGGGAATGCAACCTGACCCGGCGAGACGCGGCATCGGGGTAGTAGCGATGCGAGAACGCGCCGAACTCTTACACGGAAATATCCAGTGGCTGCCTGCGACAGGCGGGGGCACACTGGTCCGGCTTGAAGTACCCCAGGAGCGCTTGAGCGCATGAAGAAATCTAAGATTACTGTTCTCCTCGTCGATGATCACGCATTGGTGCGTCGCGGCTTTCGCCTGATGCTGGAGGATGATCCGGAAATTACGATCGTGGCCGAGGCTGGCGATGGAGCGGACGCTGTGAAACTCGCCCGTGAGTTGCGGCCACGCGTGGTGGTAATGGATTGCGCGCTACCTGGCATGAGCGGCATGGACGCTACGAAGCAGATCCGACAGCAGTGGCCTGACATTGCAGTGCTCATGCTGACCATGCATTCAGAAGACACATGGGTGCGGCTGGCGCTTGAAGCTGGGGCGAATGGGTACATCTTGAAGAGTGCGGTGGATCTCGATCTCATTGAAGCGGTACGCAAAGTGGCGGAAGGCGAGACCGTGCTGGACCCGAAGGTCGCGAAACCTGCGGCCCTCAAGGGAGACAAGAGTCTCGGACTGACGCATCGTGAGCTGGAGATCCTGCAACTGATCGTCAGCGGCAAATCGAACAAAGAGATTGCCAGCGATCTATCGCTCAGCGTCAACACGGTTTCGGTGCACCGGGCGAACATCATGGAAACGCTGGGCATTCACAACACCGCCGAGCTCGTCGTCTATGCGATCAAGAATGGGCTGGTGACGCTGTCTTGAATCGTCGTGACTTCCTCTATGGCATGAGTCTGCTGGGTCTGGCGTTCGCGCCGCACGAGCTGTTCGCGGAAGCTCAGCCTGCGGCGGGGTTTCGGCTGGTCGATGTGACGCGGGATGCGGGGATCGATTTCAANNGGCTGGCTGGACATCCTGCTGATCAACGGCATGGATTGGCCGGGACATTCGAAGCAGCGCACGACACTTAAGCTTTACCGCAACAATCGCAATGGCACGTTCACCGACGTGACCAAGCGTGCGGGACTCGATGTCGAGATGTACGGATTGGGCGTTGCGGTGGCTGACTATAACAATGACGGCTTCCCGGATATTCTCGTCACTTGCGTGGGACAGAACCGGCTCTTCAAAAATACCGGCAAAGGCACGTTTGTCGATGTAACGAAGGCGAGCGGATTGGATGGACGTCATGCGCTGAGCACGTCGGCGATCTGGTTCGACTTCGATCGGGATGGGTTCCTCGATCTGTTCGTCTGTAATTATGTGAAGTGGTCGGCGGAGACGGACATTACGTGCAGCATCGATGGGAAACACAAGTCGTATTGCACCCCGGAAGCGTATCGCGGGCAGACCTGCTGGCTGTTCCACAATCGCGGCGATGGGACCTTTGAAGATGTAACCGCGAAAAGCGGCGTCTTCGACTCCAGTTCGAAGTCACTGGGTGTGGCGGTGCTCGACAGCAATGAGGACGGCTGGCCCGACCTTGTGGTCGCGAACGACACGCAACCCAACAAGCTCTATCGCAACCTGAAGAATGGGACTTTCCAGGATGTGGGGGTAGAAGCCGGGCTGGCATTCAGCATGGATGGCAAAGCCCGTGCCGGCATGGGCATCGATGTTGGAGATTTCGATAACTCCGGCCGGCTGGGAATTGCAGTTACGAATTTCGACAACGAGATGATCGGGCTGTATCGCGCGAATGCCGCGGGCGAGTTCAACGATGTCGCGGTGACGGCGGGGATCGGCGGGCCATCGCGGCGGATGCTCGGATTTGGCTGCGTCTTCGCAGATCTGAATTTGAATGGCTCGCTCGACCTGATCGCAGTGAACGGACACATCGACGACACGGTGCGGGCGGTGCGGCGCGACGTGGCTTACGAGCAGTCGCCGCAATTATTTCTCAATAACGGACGCGGGAATTTCCAGGATGTCGCCAGTTCGATTGGCGGCGGGTTCGCAACCCCAAAGGTTGGTCGAGGACTAGCCTACGGCGACTTCGACCGCGACGGCGATCTCGACATCCTGCTGACGACCAATAATGGGCCGGCGTATCTCTATCGCAACGACCTCGCGAATGGGAGCCGCAGCATTCGCTTCCACCTGGTCGGCACGAAATCGAACCGGGACGCGATCGGCGCGGTGGTGCGTATTTATCATGCAGGCGGTTCGCAGATGCGCATTGTGCACAGTGGATCGAGCTATTTGTCGCAGTCGGAATTGGCGCTGACGTTTGGCGTGGGACAGCGCGACAAGATCGACCGGGTGACAATCGCGTGGCCCAGCGGGCGGAGCGAGGAGTACAAGAGTTTGCAAACTGGCAAGGGCTACTTGTGCACCGAAGGCAAGGGCTGCGTTGCGATGGACCATTCCTAGAAACTACCCCATCCGGGTTTTGATCAGCTCTGGTTGATGCCGCACTGGTTCGCATTGCCTTCCGCAACGGAGAACCAACGGCGCTACATCGTCACCACCAATCCGGGAGCCGCTTTGCTGGCCCTTGGAAGTGCGCTTGGTGGATTGTTTGTCACCCGCCGATAATGATTGCGTACGTCCGATTGCAGACTCTTTTCTGCAAATTCCAGATTGCTGTGATAAATCGCCGCGTTAGCGCAAGTGGCTGATTACTAGTGGTGAGGGCCGTTATTGACACTGACCCTACAAATGTATCGTTCTTCGGAATAAGCTGCTCGTTATGAAAAAGTTCTTATCCGCTCTCTTGTTCATGCAGCTTACCTGCGCTTTCGCCAATCAGGGATCGGATGCGGGGAGCGCACAGCATCCGAGGTACAGGCATTCCGACATCGATATTCCGGTATCGCTGTCGATTGGTAATGTGGTGCGAACGCCTCAGTTCTCCGTTAGGCGTGAGGCATATTTCATCATGATTCAAGCAGAGAAGCGTCTCCCATTTTTCGATATGGTGTGCATGCTGGGGATCACGATGGGGCCATCGGAGCTTGAGGACTGCAGGAGGGCGAACAAGGAATTATCGCTTCAAGCCAATTGGACCGTGTTAGACGGAGAGCGTCTCGTCGCCCAAGGTTCGAGCACCGGGGAATACGATGGTGAATATACGAGAATAAGTACCTGTTCAAATTCGTAGGCGAGTTCAGGGGCGAAGCTGGAAAGAAGTATTCGGTTGAAGTGAAATTCATCAAGGATGGCACTCCGCTGAACCTAGCAAATCCGCACTTGATCGTCATCCTTGTCAGGCATCACTAATCACCCTTATTCGCCCCGTATGTCTGCTTGGGTCGCGATAGCTGTTGAGAAATCGCGATCGCGCTAGTAATCCCATAGTGGCCGGGCTGTCGCCCAGAATCCTCTGTACTCCTTTCATGAGAGGGGTAGACTTGTGGGATGAGGGAAAAACTCCGCTTCCTTATATCCCTTCATTCGCTTGAGAATGATTTCCAGATGGCCCAAGCCGAAACGGCGAAAGAGACGGCACACAAACTGGGCGGCGAGGTGGAGATCCTATTCGCCGATAACGATGCAGTGAATCAGAGCCTGCAACTTCTCAAGGCGATTCAGAGCCGGGTTGAGTTCCGGCCCGATGCGATTGTGGTCGAACCAGTGGGTGCCACGGCACTGCCTCAGGTGGCGCAGGCCGCCTGCGCCGCCGGGATCGGATGGGCGGTCCTGAACCGCCGGCCGGAGTACTTACCAGATCTTCGCAGGAAGGGTACCGCTCCCATTTTTGCGATCAGCTCCGACAACCTCGAGATTGGACGGATTCAAGGACGACAATTCACGGCGTTGCTGCCAAAGGGCGGCTCGGTTCTGTACATCGAAGGACCTTCACAGAGTTCCTCCGCCCAAGCACGCACCACCGGGATGATGGAGACGAAAGCGTCGAATATCCACGTGAGAAAGCTGAAGGCACAGTGGACGGAAGAAAGTGCGACGGTGGCGGTGCGGGCGTGGTTAAAGATGGCCACCTCACTGAGCGCATCGATTGACCTGGTGGGTGCGCAGGATGACTCGATGGCGATGGGAGCCCGCAAGGCGTTCCATGAGATTGCCAGCGAAGCAGAGCTGTCGCGATGGCTGAGCCTACCATTTACCGGCTGCGACGGTCAGCTGGCAACGGGGCAAGCTTGGGTTCGGGAAAGATCGCTCACGGCGACGATTCACATTCCACCGCTGACGGGACAGGCGATGGAGATGCTTGCAAAGGTGATTGAGGACGGGAGCCAGCCGCCTGAACATTCCTCTACTACGTCCCACTCGATACCTTCCCTCGAATTATTGCGTCCGCAGAACGCTTGAGCATCTCCGCCGGGCCAGAAAGCCAGGCGATTTGCGCTCTTCGTGTGCGTGCGTCACTGACTTCTTGTGAGAACTACGCGAAAATGCGGGCGGAAGAAGGGGAACTCTATGGGTGTTCGAAGTGTGTCGATCGAGACGATCGATGATTTCCTGGCGCAGAAACGGATTGCGATGATTGGGGTTTCGCGCGATGCGAAGAGCTTCAGCGCCGATTTGTTCCGGGCGCTTTTGCGTCACGGGATTGACGTGGTTCCAGTCAATCCGCATGCGACGGAGATTTTAGAGCGACGGTGTTTTGCGCGGGTTCAGGATGTTCGACCTCCGGTTACCGGAGCGTTGTTGATGACCTCGCCGGAGGGCACGGATGAGGCGGTGGCGGACTGCGCGGCGGCCGGCATTCCGCGGGTTTGGATGTATCGCGCGGGAGGCAAGGGTGCCGTGAGCGAGAAAGCGATCGACTTCTGCCAGTCGCACGGGATAACGGTGGTGCCGGGAGAGTGTCCGCTGATGTTCCTGAAAGGCGAACATGCGGTGCACCGGTTCCACGGATTCGTTCGCAAGATCACCGGGAGTTATCCCAAGCGAGCACGAGCATAGTTCAAGGATGGGCGAGACCAAGAGCTTGTAATACCTGCGAGTCTTCGGTGACCTGGTCGCCGTTCACGCGGACGACGCCGAAGCCACCGCGATAGTCCCACATCGTCCAGCCAATCTTGTTTTTCTCCAGCGCCGAGCGGACGGCGGTAAGCCAGCGCATGCGGTCTTCGGGCTTAGTGTGCTCGCGGTAGGCGCCGAACTCGTTGCAAATCAGCGGTACATTTCGGCGCTTCGCCCAATCGGCGGCGAAGGCCATCTCTGCGTCGATGCGCGCGGGATCCCAATGGCTTAAGGCATATTCCGTGAGCTGCCAGCGGGCGGAGTCGTCGGTCTGCTGGCTCTCGACGGCCGCCATGTTTTCCGGCGTCGCAGGAAATGGGAGATCGTGCAGGCGTAGCCAGTAGGCCGAACCCCATGAGGCGCCCTGGTGCGTGAAGGTGTGCGGCTCGTAATAGTGGAAATTGAAGATCAGGTTGTGGTCGCTGAACTCTGGAAGGCGAATAAGGTCTTCGATGTCGGAATAGCGCGCCCCGGCAACGACGATGGTGTGGTTGGGCGCGGATTGCCGGATGGCTTTGACAAGTAATTCCTGGACGCCATTCCAGCGGAAGGGGTCGGAGAGTTCGGGTTCGTTCATCACTTCGAAAAAGAAGCGTTCGGGATCGGACTCCGCATAGTGATCGGCTATCCGAGACCACAGGAGTGCGGCGCGCTCAACGGCATCCTGGCTGGTGGCGATTTGACGCTTGTACTCGCTGCTGGGATGGAGATCGAGGATTACGGCGAGATCCTGGCCCAGGGCGCGGTTTACGACATCGTCAAGCACCTGCACGCGATCGCAATTTGCGCGGGAGCGGAAGCAATCGAAGACCTCAGGATCGACACTGATGCGGATGTGATCGAAGCCCATCTTCTTGATACGGTCAATGTCGTCGAGCTTGGTGTAGGTGCGGAGTCGTTGCGGGGAGTAGTCGGAAGATTGCGCGAACCACTCGCTGGCGTTAACGCCATGGCGGAGATGTTGAGCACGATGGACGGCCGGGGAATCTTGCGCGACGGCAGAGAGAGTGAGAGCGAGAAGGATTAGAATTAGTCGGCGCATGAGAGTCCTTTGCAGTGCGATGACTGATGCCAAGAAATCGGCCCCATGCACTTTGCATGAGGCCGTTTGTGGATCGTTCAGCTATTTTGCCGCGGCGGTAGCAGCGGCGTTGGGTACGGCGATGGGTTTCATTTCCATCGACCAGATGGCACCGGGACGCATATACATACCGGCGCGGTAGAAGCCGGTCGTATCCCACGCTTCCGGAGTGCGGAACCAGTAACCCTTCTCCTCGTACACGACGTTGTAGATGCCTTTCGCGGTCGCGAAAGCTTCGTCGTGCAAGCCAGAGTTGAGCATGGTTGACGCGGCGCCGAAGGTGACGCCGACCCAGACTTCCTCGGTCTGTTCGTCGTCTTTCAGCAGATCACCATTGGCGCTGATGCCGTTGAGCGCGCCCATAGTGCCGTCCTTTAGCTTCATCACGTTGAAATCGTACACGTGCTTCATCGCGGAGCGCTGCATCTCGGGCGGGACGAGATCGCCGAGACCGGTGAGACTGGCGTACCACTGGCCGGCGAGCTGATCGGCCATGATGCTGTCTTTGTAGGAACTGCCCACGTCGTAATTGAAGTACTTGCCATTCCAAAGTTTCTTGATGAAGCTGGCCTGGGCACGCTTAAAGAGATCACCGGTTTCGTTGGCGGTGTGAGTATCGCCAAGAACTTTGGCCATCTCCTCAGTGGCACGGAGAGCGCCGAGATAGAGACTTCCGCTGTAGGCGCTTTCGCCACGGGCGGACCAGTTGTCGTAGGTCTGATCGGGATAGCCATCATTCTCAATCAGGCCGTCATTGTCTTTGTCGAACTGGCGCAGGAACTGCATGGCCTGCTTGACGGCGCTGAAGTTGTATTGCACGAAAGCCTTGTCTTTGCTGCCCGACATGACGTAGTCGCGCCAGACCATGAGAACGTACTTGCTGTTGAGGTCTTTCCAATCGGAGACGTTCTGGAAGTTGTACTGGTTGGGAAGGATGAACGCGTCTTCGGTCGGACTGCCGAGATCGTGCGGCGCGGAACCGGCGACCTTGCGCTGCGTCTGTACGAGCGAGTGATCCTTGTCGGATTTCCACGCCCAGACGTAATTCTGCTTGATGGTTTCGGGTATGGTGTCAGCGTATTCACGCATCTGCTGCTTGTCGAGCTCGGGCCAGAATCTGGCGAGTGGAAACGAACCATAGAACAAAACGTCGAGGGTGCCGTAATAGGGGTAATCGAAGCACTCGAGATAACTGAAGCTGTCTTCTTTAACCGCGGAGGGATGATGCGGATTACCAGGAGCGGAGGCCTCGTGCGCCCACATCGTCCCACCATCGGCTAAATCGTAAAGCTCGTTGAAAAGCATGCCGCGATACCACGCAGGCTCGTTATTATTCTCGATGTAGGGCTTCTGCCAGGCATCGATCTGGCGGCTCCAGTCCTGTCCTTGCTCAAGGGCAACGCGCGCGAGTTTCCAGGCATTGGTTCCAGAGCGATCGAAAAAGCGCGTGTAGTGACGGACCCACTTGCGTCCGGAGCCGAACTGAATGTAGGGGAGGTCCCACGAGAGCGACATGGGGACCATTCGTTTCTCGCCCGGAGCGAGGGTGAACTTCACCGCGATGGCGCCGGCGAGAACGTCGCCGCTACTGGCTAGTTCGGCATTTTGATTGGGAAGCGTGCCGTCTTTCGCGAAGGGCTTCCAGACATCCGCGCCCGAATCGGCGGGGCGATAGGTGGTGAGGTAGGAAACCTGTGCATCTTTGCCGGCGAGAGCGGCAATGGCCATCTGGCCGTCCCACTCGTCGGAGACGGGATTGCTGCGCAGGCGATCGAAGACAATGCCCTGCATCTCGCCGTTCTTGAGGGCTTCCGACTTGTAGTGATTGATGTTCTGCGCATTGAGCCCGGCGGCGAAAGTGGTGGTACTGTCGCGGAACCAGCCAAGCATGTTTGTCCAGGAGAAGAGGATCGAAACGGTTACGCGCTTTTGGCTAGGGTTGGTGACATACCAGTTGTAAACGGCGACGGGATAGCTGGATTCTTTGTAGTTATCAGGAATGATCGGCGAATACTGTTCGACGGTTAGAGTAACGGGAAGCTGCTGCGATTTGTAGGCGAACCAGGATTTCGGATAGAGCGCAGCATATTCGCCGGCGCCCACCGGATAAGACCAGTTCCAAGCCGAGAGATCATTGCCTTCGGGCTTTTGGGTAGAGAGCACCTGTGCGATGGGAGCTTCGCCTTCGGATTGAGCAAAGACCGCAAACTGGTTGGCGGGGACGTTCTGATATTTGTGAATGCCGGCCTTCACATGCCAGCGTTCGAAGTTACCGCGATAGGTGCGAGAGAAAGTTCCGGCGCCGAACCCGCCGACGGGGGCGCCTTGCCAATAACCGTCGTCGATGATGCCAAGGCCGGGCTTGCGTCCACCCGGATTTTGCAGCGGAGCACCGATGGGACGACGCCATGCGGCGGCGGGAATTTCATCACCCGCGAAAGAACAATTTACTGTGATGAGGATGAAAACGAGCAGTAAGAACTTCGATGGCACGTGCCATTTCGACATGGGGACTCCTGCTGAGAAACAGGAAAACGCGGCCCTGGTAGAGCCGTGTTGATACTAGTAGAAGATCGTTATTCTTGCAAAGAAATAGCGATCTTTCCCATCGATATTTTGGATCATTTCAGGGCTTTTTCGCGGGTCCGGGCTTGATGCGCTCGGCGGGAACGATTCCCAGCCCCTCGAGGACCGAATAGTAATGGTCGGCTCCCAGGTTGGTAAGGGTTTCAACCTTGCCGGAAGGCCAGCGGATCTCAACAGAATCGATCTTAGTGGCGACGCCGAGACCGAAGTGTTCGCGTAGATCGTTCTGCGATAGATAGCTTCCGCCGCTATGAACTTCATCCGTCTGGGTCATTCCGCCGGCAACGACCTTGAGCCTGGCGTTGAGCGCGAGACGATTGCTTTTGGTTCCGGCAAGCTCAAAGCTCACCCAGTGCTGTCCGGGCACGCCATGATTCTTGAGGATCATGGGACCACCGTCAATATCGCTAACCACGACATCGATGTTTCCGTCATTGAAGAGATCGCCGATGGCTAAGCCTCGGGAGACGCGTTTCTCTTTGAGAGCGGGGCCAGCCTGCTCGCTGGCGTCGCAGAAAGTACCGTCTTTCTGATTGAAGTGCAGAAGCTTGGGCTCGCGATAGCCTCCACCAGAAGGGAGACTATCGACCTGCGGATAGACGTGGCCTCCGACGGCGATGAGGTCGAGCCAGCCATCGTTGTCGAAGTCGGCGAAAGCCGCGCCCCATTTCACCCAAGGCAGCGAAGGCAGAGCGACGCCGGACTTATAAGAGACGTCGGTGAAATCGTAGTTGCCGTCATTGCGATAGAGAAGGTCATCTTCGTCTTCGAAATTAGTGATGAAGAGCGAAGGGCGGCCGGTGTGGTTATAGTCGCCGACACCGATGCCCATGGAGGCTTCTTCGGAGCCATCTTCGCTGACCGCGGTGCCGGACTCGAGACCGATCTCCTTGAACTTGCCGTTGCCTTCGTTCTTGTAGAGGAACTTGGGGGTGGAATCGTTGGTGACGTAAATGTCGGGGCGTCCGGAATTATTGAAATCGGCCCAGATGACGCCGAGGCCATAGTAACCGTTAGGATCGTCGACGCCGGCGGCCTTGGAGACATCGGTGAAGGTGCCGTCGCCATTGTTGTGAAAGAGCGAGTCGCCAGCGCCTTTTAGACCGCGGGGGCCACATTGCACATCGATGCCGCGGTACTTGCAGTTAGGAAAGCGACCGAAGCCGGGAAGATCGTTGAGATGGAAGTCAACGTAGTTGACGACCATGAGGTCGACGAAGCCATCGCCATCGTAATCGCCGAAGGATGCGCCGGCAGACCAGCGGCCGTCGGCTACGCCGGCTTTCTTGGTCACGTCAGTGAAGCTGCCGTCGCCGTTGTTGTGGTAGAGAACATTTCCGCCGAGGCAGGTGACGTAGAGGTCAGGCCAGCCGTCGTTATCGTAGTCGCCGACCGCGCCGCCCATGGCGAAGCATGGAGAATTCAGGCCGGACTTGGCAGTGACGTCGGTGAAAGTGCCGTCATGGTTGTTATGGTAAAGCATGCCGCGACTCTGCTCACCTTTCATCGCCATTTCAACCGTCGGGGCGTTGGTGAAATAGATGTCTAGCCAACCGTCGCGGTCGTAGTCGATGAGAATGACACCGCCGCTCATGGATTCCACGATGTACTTCTTCGAGGGGTCGGAGGTATGAGTGAAATGAATACCGGTGGATGCGGTGATGTCTTCAAGTTGCGGAATGGGGCGGCCAGTGCACGTGGCGGACTTGGCGCCCGGGGGAGGCGGGGCAGCAGCGTTGTGCCCCATCTGCGCGGAAGAAGATGTCGCGAATAGCAGGATCGCAAGAAATGGGGCTAAGAAGCGGGCACGGCTTTGAGAATTCAATAGACTTCCATTCGATAAATGCTAAGGAGTTTGGTTCGGCACCGTTGCCTGGGCGCGCGACTTCGCCTTGAGCTGCTTATAAATTTCCAGTTCCCGATCGGCGTCCGCATTACGCGACTGCTTGCGATACGCGGCCTGCAATTGGTAGTGCACATAGTCTACCTGCGGAATGAGGCGCGCGGCGACTTCCAGATGAGCGATGGCCTCGCCGAACTGACCGCGGTCGAGCAAGATTTTGCCGACCTGATATTGGGCGTTGGGGTAATTGGGCTGGGCAGCGATCACCTTCTGAAAGAGATCGAATGCTTCCGGGACCTTTGCCTGCTGGAGATAGACGTAGCCAAGGTTATATTTGGCGTCGGGATCAGCGGGCGCGAGTGCCAGTTCGGCCTGAAATTCGGTGGCGGCGTCAGGCCAGTGTTCCCAACGAAGATTCGCGAGCCCGGCAAAATAGTGAGCTTTCAGGAGCGACGGATCGGCTTGCGAGGCGCGATGCAGGGTATCGACGGCGCGACGATAATCGCCAATCTCGGTCCAGAGCTGACCGACGAGGAGGAGCGTGTCGTTGGAGAGCGCGGCGTTTTCAAATTGGGTAAGGACTTCGGAGGCCTTCTTCAAGTCGGCGGTGCGGGCGAGCGAGGTTGCCCAGGCGTAACCGACGGTGGGGTCCTGCATGCCCCGCGTGCCGAGCGGCGTGAAGGCTTTTACCGCATTGGCAAATTGGTCGGTAGCGAAGTAGGACATTCCGAGCAACGCGCGGACCGGCGGATCATCGGGCTTTTCGTCGAGCGCACGAGTGAAACCGCGAATGGCTTCAGGGTAATTCGTAGCCTTATAGGCGCAGAGGCCGAGGTTTTTCGCGAGTCCGGGAGTTGCGGGACTCCAGTGCTCTGCCTGCTGGAAATGGGTGAGCGCGACGGCGTATTGACCGCGAATGGCTTCGGAGGTTGCGAGATCCTTGAGACCTTCACCGAGGATGGACCGCAGGCGGGACTCCTGCGAGTCGGCGGCAGTGCGTTGCTGAGGCGTGAGGTTGGCGCGGGCCAGCGCGGAAGCATCGACCGGACCAAACGGATCGGTGTTGGTGGGCAGCAAGGGAGCGGCCTCGTTTTCGGTTTCTGGAGTGAGCGCAACGATCGCGGCGGAATCGCCGGCACCGGCGGCGGCGGCGTTCTGCGCGACGCTCTGTTGGGTCATCGCCATCGTCTTGTTCTGTAACTCGCGGGCCTTCGCGCTGTAGATCTGGGCCTCGTCTTTGCGGCCGGAGGTGGAGAGGATTCGAGCGAGATCAACGTAGGCTCGGCGGATCTGGTAATTCGAACGTGACTCGTCTTTCCCGGTAAGGTCGACGGCTTTGCGCAAAGTTTCTTCGGCGCGCTTCATGTTGCCTTGCGAGTAAGCATTCAATCCCATATAGAGCCATGGTTCAGGCCAGGTGGGACCGACCTCGGATGCAATCTTCAGATATTTTTCGGAGACGTCGTATTCGCGCTCTTCGGAGGCGATGAAGCCCAACATGTAATTCGCCAGAAAGTCGTGCGGATAATTGTCGGCCTCCTTGTGCAATTCCGCTTTGGCCTCGGGAGTGGGCTTCCACTCGTTGAGCGAAAGGCGGGCCAAGCCGAGGAAATAGTGAGCGTGGGGGGTTTTCGGATCGAGTTGGATGGCACGCTCCAACTCGCGGATCGCGCTCGGAAGGTCTTCGGCGTCGCGATAGGCGCGTCCGAAGAGCACGTGGATCGAGCCAGTTTCGCCGGCGTACTGGACCATCTGCTGGAAGACGACGGCGGCACGATCCTTATCCTTAGGGTCTTTCGAGGCCAGCAGGCAGATTCCCAGGGAATACATGTTCTCGACGTCAGGCTTGCTCCGGACCGCTTTCGAGAATGCCTGGGCGGCTGCTGGGTAATCGTGCTTACGCAGGAAGACGCGACCGAGAACGGTGTTGGCGCGGACGTCGTCGGGAGCAGCAGCGAGCGCCTTGATCGCCTCGACCTCTGCATCGTCGAGTTGGCGGGCATTGAGATCGGCGAGCGCAAGATCTACCCGGGTGTCTGGGACGTCGTCAAGTTCAAGAGAATTTTGATAGAGCTCGATAGCTTGGGGATAGGCAAGTTCAAGGAGACGCAGCTGTCCCAGTTCCCGCAGCGCGAGAGCGGAGAGGTGGCGGTTGGCTTGGGCAATGGCCTCGGGATCGCCGCTTTTGCGAGCGGCGGCGGCTTCCTGGATGCGACTATTGAGTGCGGCCTCGGCCGGAGCAACGTTAGGCGTATTTTTCGGCGGCGTTTTCTTTGGGGCGACGGCTTGTGAGAAAACGATCGGGCTGGATGAAAGGAACAGGAACCCCAGACAAAGTGCGCCAAGCCATGAAACTGGAGTTCGCCACTGGAAGGGGTGCGATCTACGGGATTGCGGTATGACTGGGATAACGATTCTCGGCACTACGTCCCAAAGTAAATTGGCGGGGCTTGAGGAATCAAGCCCCGCCTTCGGAGGTTACAGCAGTTGGTTGAGTTTGAGGTTAGAACGTTATCTTCATACCGTACTGAAGCTCGCGTCCAGGTTGCACTTGGGTAGCCTGACCGAAGTTACCAATCGCCCCAGCAGACTGGCTGGTAACGACATTATTGGTCGCGCTGCAATTGGCCGTGCCGCAGGTCAGGCTGCCGCCGGAGAAGCCGGTCGCCATTCCGTTGCCGGAGAAGTTAGCGTGGTTGAAGATGTTAAACGCATCCAGGCTGAACTTGATTCGGACGCGCTCGCGGATATACCAGCTCTTACCGAACTGAACATCAAAGTTCTTGGTGCCCGGTCCACGGCAAATACCACGTCCCGCGATGTTCGAGGGGATGGTACCCAACGCATAACCTACCAGCGTAAACGCGGCAGGGTTGAGGATTTGGTCGCCGCTCACGCCAGAGTCACAGCCAACGCCTGTAGCCAGTGGCCGCTGAGCAGTAGCATAGCCGGAGCCGATCAAGGAACCGAGCGTTCCACCAGGCGTAGCGTCGTTTGCTCCGCTTGTATAGACCGTCAGTGAGTTGCCCTGCTCCAAGGTAACGATGCTGTTCATTTCCCATCCGCCCGCAGTTTGTTTCAGGAAGTTGCTGCGGCCCGCCAGTTTCGGCAGGTACAACACTTCGTTCGCCACGAAGATGTTGGGACGGTTGATGTTGGAGTTACCGCGATTCAGGTTCGGATTTCCGTTAAACAACCATGCTTCCGAACTGATGCCACCCGACGAATTGTCGAGGTCGACGTTCGCGATGGAGTGCGAGTAGGTGTAGGCAGCCTGGAAATTGCCCCAGCTTCCGGTTTGCGAACGGAACAATGCCTGCAGGGCGTTGTAGCTTGAATGTCCCTGGCGGGTGAAGTCCGTGATCGTACCGAAGTTTCCTGCGGGGCGAAGAGCGTTTTGTGCTCCGCCACTCAAGAAAGTAGCCTGTACCCAATCTGCGGGCGCGATCTGGTTGAGATCCTGCACGGAAGTGAGGTGGATGCCGGTGTTGCCGACATACGCCAATTCCATGGTGGTGTTCTTAGCCAGTTCCTGTTCGACGCTGATGTTCCACTGCCAGCTGTTCGGCGTCACACCGCGTGGGTCTTTTGCGGCGTTCGGGGAAACCTGCGGGTTGGAAAGCGCGGTCGCTGTATCCAACGGACGAACAGACGTCGCGTTGATTACAAACGGAGCGGTGCGGGCAAGACTTTCATCCATGCCAACGAGTTCGCGCTGGAAGAACTGACCGCCGCCGAGGCGCACAGCCGTTTTGCCGTTGCTGAACACGTCCCACGCGATACCAATGCGAGGCGCGATGTCGTGATTGTTCTGGTTGACGAGTGAGCGGTTTGGTCCCGGTGTGCCGTTCGACAACGGCAAAGAGATGCCGAGAGCATTCAGTGACGAGACTGCGTTCTGGCAAGGAGTGGTTCCCGGCACAATGATAACGCCGTTGCAAGCGTCGCTCGGGGCACCGGCTGGATTGTAGTCAGCCAGGCTGAACGAAGCCCAGTGATTGTCGGCAGCGTACGGCTCACGATAGAACGACCAGCGGAAGCCATAATCGACCGTCAAATTGCGGCGTACTTTCCACGAATCGCCAACATACCATTCAAAGTCATGCCAGTGAACGTAGGCAGTGGCGTTGATGCTGTTTTCGCTCATCGTGAAGGTTTGTGGAGCGGGACCAGTTCCAGGAAGAAGCAGGTTGGCGAGCTGATTTCCCGTGCTATAGGCGAGTCCGCTACCGGCATTGATCCCCGGTTGATCGGTACCACCATTGTTGTTTTCGATCTTCGCGTTGGTGCTGTAGAAAGCGCCGACTTTGAAGGAGTGGTTGCCGCGCACGTAGCTCAGGTTGTCCTGAACCGTGTAGAGGTCTTCATGGTTGGCATACGGAGCGATATCCCAAATAGTCTGGGTGCTGCCGTAGGGTTGCAATCCGCCCCAAGCTGATTCTGGAAGAGATCCAGGGAGCTTGAGGGAAGCTGGCCACGAAGTCGGGATCGCTGCATTAATCTGCGAAACGAGCCCGGCGCTGGTGCCACCGAGGGAAGTGATGATGGCGTTGTGGCCGTAGCCGAACTCCACATCGTTCACCATCGAGTTGCTGATCGTCGAGCTCAACTTGGCCATGACGCTCTTCGATGGCTGGCTCCAGTTGGCAGCGACCGTGGGGAAGATCGAGTCGCCCCAGAAAGTGCCTGGATTGGGGGCTGGGTTATCCCAGGAGTCCTGGGTCCAGCGGAAGGTCGCACGCTGCGACTTCGTGATGTCGTAGTCGGCGCGAACGTTCCATTCGCTCCAGTTCAGTTTGTTGTTGACAGGCTGTGCCCAGTTGTTCGTGGAGCCGGTGGCCCCGGGAACGTTCGGCAACGGGTAGAACTGCGCATACAAGAGACCAGCCGCGTCGGGACTTGCGATCTTAAGCGGGTTGGTTGGATCCTGGAACTGCGCGGGAATGACAGGGGCGGTCGCGCCGCAGCTTACGGTGCTGAAGTCGCCGGCGCGCTCTGCAGCGGTCGGTACGCAGGCACTTTCGGAAACGCCACGAATTTCCTTGTTCCATTCCTGGTTCCACCAGAAGAACAACTTGTTCTTAATGATAGGACCGCTGAAATTGTAGCCGTAGTCATTGCGACGAAGTTCCGCCTTCAACGGATTGGCCTGGTGATTGGAGAACCAGTTGTTGGCGTCAAGGGCGTCGTTACGGCCAGCGTAGAACAATCCGCCGTGGAACTGGTTGCCGCCAGACTTGGTGGTGATGCTGATGATCGCGCCCGAAGCCTGCCCGTATTCCGGACCGTAGGAGTTACGAATCATCTTGAACTCGGCGATGGTATCGACCGAGGGATAGACGAGAATCGTTCGGTTGGAACCCACGTCGTTGTTGTTGACGCCGTCCACCAGGAACAGGTTATTGGTGTAGGGGTTGCCGTTGACGGAGAAGTCGACGCCGCCGGCCAGGCCCTTATCGCGGCCGTTGAAGGTATTCGCGGCAGAGACGCCGGGAGAGAGCTGGGTAAGGCCGACAAAGTTTTCGCCGTTCAAAGGAAGCTCGCGAACCTGCGTCCCCTGCACGACTTCACCGAGCGTTGCGCCTACGGTCTGAACTTCGACGAGGTCGGCTTCGACGGTAACTTTCTCGCTCACATTGCCAACGTCAAGCTTGGCGTTGACTTCGGTATTGGTGGAAACGTGAATTTCGACGCCCTTCGTAACAGACTCTTTGAAGCCCTGTTGCGTGACGTGAATTTCATAGGTTCCGACCGGCAACTGCTGGACGGAAAATCCGCCAGTACCGCTGCTAGTGGCGTTGGATGTCGAGTTGGTCGCGGTGTTGATGACGGTTACCGCCGCTCCGGCGATAGCGGCGCCAGAGGAATCGGTAACGGTTCCGGTAACGGAACCAGCATAGTTTTGCGCCTGCACGGCGACAGTAAACGCCAGCAGGACGAGAAGTGTTGTGCAGATTAAAGTGCGGAATTTACTCGCGGCTTCGCCTGCAGGACGCAGTACTTGAGATATACGCATGCTCCACCCTCAGTTTCGTGGCACTGATAGAAGCCTGATCGACGCGGAGCCCAAACTCAATGCGGGACCAGGTAAAGAACGTTTCGTTGACGTTTCTATCCAATAACCGCTAATAGATTTCTATTAGGGTCTATCGACTTTTAATCCCAAGGGAGAGTGGCTGTCAACAGAATAATGTTATTCTAAAGCGGAAATAACGAGGTTTAGACATATTATGAACAGCAAGCACATTCCCGTATCAGTCCGCCGGATGAACGAATTGCTTGCCGACTTTCTGAATTAAGGCTTAGTGTGATAGGCGATTCGCGCTTTGTAATCTATACAAACTCAAGCTCTTCCCTGCCCGTGCCCCCTCACAGGCAGTCAAAGGATGTCGCCAAACGTTAACTCCTTGGTGCGTCCGTGTAGGATGAGCCGAGCGGTATAGCACTTTGATTCCCAGGCTTCCCGTAAATGAACAGAACGAAAACGACGTCTGGTAGTGAACCGAGAGTTACGCTGAAGACGATTGCGCAGCGGCTCGGACTGACTTCAGGAACGGTGTCGGCGGTTCTCAACAACTCCGCAGCGTCGCGGTCGATTCCTGAACCGACTAAGCAACGCATTCTGGCAACCGCTCGCGACATGGGATACAGCCCGAATTATTTCGCGCGTTCGCTGCGCCTGCAACGGGCCTACACCATCGGGGTGATCGCGGAAGAGATTGGCGACCCGTACGGCGGGATGATCATCAGCGGCGTCGAAGAATATTTAAGGAAGAACAATTATTTCTTCCTCGCGGTCAGTCATCGCCACGATCGCGAAGTATTGCAGAGTTATTCGAAAATGCTGATCACGCGCGGGGTGGAGGGTTTCATCACGACAGACACTTCCATTCTCGAAGAGCCGGGCCTGCCGACGGTGGCTGTCTCCGGACACGAGCGGGTGAAAGGGGTAACCAACATCATCCTCGATCACAAGCTTGCCGTCCGACTGGCACTGACCCATCTCATGGAACTTGGGCATGAACGCATCGCGTTTCTGATTGGCGATCCGGTGAGTTCCGACTCGGGCGCCCGGTGGGCCGCAATTCTGGAAGTGGCCGTGGAACTGGGGTTAACGATTCATCCTGAATTGACGGTTCAGATCGACAGCAACGCGTCGACACCGGATTTGGGATATCCGTTTGCCAAGCAACTGCTCGCACGCAAGCAGCCGTTCACGGCGCTATTCGCCTACAACGATCTTTCGGCGATCGGCGCCATCTGGGCGTTTCGCGAGGCAGGGCTGCGTGTTCCGGAAGATGTGTCGGTGGTGGGATTCGACGATATACCGGTGGCCGCGTTTACCCATCCGGGGCTCACGACGGTGCGCCAACCGCTAAAACACATGGGACAAATTGCAGCGAAGACTGTGATCGACCAGATTGAGGGCAAAGCGAAATACGTGGCCGAGATCGTGGTTGACCCTGAGTTCGTGGTGCGCGGATCTACATCGCGTCGACAGTAAAACGCTTTGGCGAGATGCTCGTGCTTGAACGATAAGCAGACGCTAAAATCGGCACGGGAGTATCTGGGTGGGATCAAAGCTTATTGTCCATTCTTTGCTGCGCGCGATCCTGATCGTTGCGTTTCACGTTCTCGCCCTGCCTTCCCTCTTTGCACAGCTATCGACGCCCGACCACCTCGCTGAACCGGGATTCTGGCCTACCCGGAACGTCACCTCCAGAGAAGAGTATGTCGGGTCGCAGGTGTGTGCGTCGTGTCATGCCGGCAAAGTTGCGGCACAGAAAAATACTTCGATGGCGAAGACAGCCGCGCATGCGGGAGACGCCGACATTCTGCGCGCAACTGCGAAGCTGAATTTCAACGTCGGGCAATTCGCTTATGAGATCCGAAGCGAGGGATCGAAGAGTGTCTATACGGTTTCCGATGGTACCCACTCGCTTTCGTTCCCCCTGGTATGGGCGTTTGGCACGGGACGGGTCGGACAGTCGTATCTCTTCAAAAAAGATGACGGGAAATTCTATGAAGCGCGAGTCACCTACTTCGACACGCTGAAAAACCTGCACTTCACGCCGGGGCGCGAGTTGGATGCTCCGAAGGATTTGCAAGAAGCCATGGAACGCAAAGTTCCCGCAGAAGAAATCGAGCGATGTTTTGCGTGCCATACCACCGCGGCCACGATGGGCACACACTTCGACGAACAAAAGTTGATGCTCGGCGTGACCTGCGAAGCGTGCCATGGGCCGGGCGCGAAGCATGTGGCAGCAGCGCAGATGGCAAACGTAGCGGGAACTCCGGATGCGGCACGCGGGACAATCTTCAACGCGGCACAACTCGATCCGCCGGACACGGTGGACTTCTGCGGAGCATGCCATGCCACGTTCTGGGATGTGAAGATTACGGAAGCGAAGGGTGTCGCGACGGCGAAATCGCAACCGTATCGCCTGGAGCAAAGCAAGTGTTGGGGAAATGGCGATGCGCGACTGACCTGCCCCGCGTGTCACGATCCGCACCAGCAACTTGTGACGGAAGCTGCGGCTTACGACCGATTCTGCGTGAACTGCCACGCGGCGGGAATGAAGAAGACAGACGACCATGCGGGCGCGGTGTGCCAGGTAGCAACGAAGGAATGTTCGAGCTGCCACATGCCGAAGGTCAACGTGCCGGAAATGCATTACGCATTTACGGACCATCGCATACGCGTGGTGCGCGCGGGTGGGGCGTATCCGGAATAGAAGTTAGTTGGCAGCGGGAGTGGGTGGAGCGAAGGACTTCACCGGCATGGTGACCGACCCCATGGCGCCGGAGCCGGCATCGCGGATGACGACGCGAATCTCGCTGGTATCCGCCTGCATGGTTAAGTGGCTCTCGAAGATAATTCCTGCCTTCGCTAGAAATTCATACTGCTTCGGTTCAAAGCTCAATCCCAAACGATGTTTGTCGGCGGCCAGGATTTTGCCTTGCGCGTCGCGCTGCAGGTAGTACATATCGAGCGCTCCGGTGTCGTGCCCGTCTGCAAACGAGAGCAGGAATTGTTTGGGATCCATCTCGATGCGCAAGTCAAGATCGCGTTTTTCCGGCGGCGCGACCGGCTTGACGCTGATGAGCATGGCAAGATTGGTCGCGTCCAGTGGACTGACTGCAACATCCAGCAACTCGGCCTTGATTTTCTCTTCGTCGGCGGGGCGGTCGGGATAAGAAAAATATCCTTTGCGATAGCGAACCTGGGCTGCGGGCGTTTTGAGCGTGACCTTGATCTTGCGATATTTTCCATCCCATTTTCCGTGGTCTGGATAAAAACCCAGGGTGTAGGAATAGCGGCCATCGTCGAAGGCACGCCGCGCGGCGTCAGCAACATCGTTGCTCCCATAAAACGCTTTGCCACCGGTGGCATCGGCAAGCAGGCGGAAGGAATCCCGGTTTGACTGTCGCTCGAAAAAGGATTCGTTCGCCTTACCGGGACTTTGCATGGATGGTCCCATCCCGGGATTCTCAATACCATGGGCATCGATCGGATAGATCGCCATACTGACGCTGCTCAACGCCTTGGCCGCATTGGGATTCAACAGCCGTGTGTCGCGATCGGGAGCAATGACGCCCATCCCAATCTCCATTGGGAACCCTCCCGAAACCCACACCAGGTTTTTGCGGCCGGGAATACCGGCGACATGGTTCGCGATGGATTCGATGGCCGCAATAGTGGCGTTCACCCGATTGACCTTGTATTGATCCGAGATCATCTGGTTGGCCTCATTCACACGAGCCTGGAATTTCATCCACGCAGGATCGTCGTGGAGCGCGGGAACGTCAAAGTCGCCCGGGTGGGACACATCGAAAGCGGCAAGCTCCTTCGGAGTAAAACTCTTCACGGCATTGAGAAGCGCGGAAGAATCCTGGGTGAAATCCTGAAGGACGATCAGCAGGGTATTGAGTCCATAAAGCGCGACGTGGTCTTCGGGACTGACGTGCTGAAGGAATCGGATGATTTGTCCGCGCACCCACGCCTGATCTTCGAAAGAAGTGTTGAGGGTATCGAAGAGAACGATGGTGACCTGGCCAGGATCCTGTCCCTTGAGATCGAAGCGATTCGTGAAGAAGTTCGGAGGCAGATGCCCGGGAGTGACTGGAGCCGGAACAGCCGGCGCTTCGCTTCCGAAAAAAGCGATGTGCTGCGGGCGTCCTTCGTCAAAGACTGTGAAGTCTTCTTTCGTCAGATGAGTGACGGGCTTTCCCGACTTGTCTCGAACTACCACGCTCACTTGAACCAAGCGCGTGTTAGAGCGGATCACGGTAGTGGGCTGGTCGGTCGCGCTCGAAGATGGGGGCGCGGTTTGCGCTGCGAGGATTGCGCCGGTCAGCAAGACGCTCAGCGAAAAACCCCAACCTGCAGTGCGCATTCGATGTTCACCCAGCGACACTATAGACCGGGGATAAGGGGTTTCGATAGCTACTCGGAGTATCTTTTTGTACGCGGCTGACTACTTCCACTTCCCTGTACCTTCAACGATCGTGATGTAGCGATCGAGAGGAAGGTCGGTAAAGCGCTCGACGGCGCCGCTCGGCAGCGGCCATTTCACTTCCAGCCAATCGATCTTTGCACGCTTGCCGATGCCGAGCACGACCCGAGGATCGTGTGCCGATAAGAAACTCCCCCCGCCGACTTTCATACGCGAGCGTTTCAGATCCCCAGCCTGCCAGGTGATGCGCGCACCCACGGCATCGGCGTTGCACTTCTTCCCTATCAACCTCACACCGAGCCAATGGTTCTGACTGCCGACATTGTTGCGCAGGAGGATGGGCGGCGCATCGTTGTTGCTGATTAGCACGTCGACAGCGCCATCGTTATTGAAATCGCCGAGCGCCAGGCCACGGGCGGCGAAAGTTTTGGAAAATACGGGACCACTCTGCGCGCTCACGTTCTTAAAAGTCTTGCCTTCGTGACGAAAAAGCAGGAGCGGTTCTTTGTAGGTGACTTGTTGTGAAAGCTCATCGACCAGGTCGTCGGGAAAGCCGTTCGATAAGATGAGATCCAGGTCGCCGTCGTTGTCGTAGTCGAAGAACTTCAGCCCCCATCCGCTCATCCAGCGCGTCGCCATACCAATGCCGGCCGGAGTGGCAACGTCCTCAAACGTTTCGTCGTGATTGTTGTGATAGAGGGAGAAGACCTCTTCGTCAATATTCGCAAGGAAGATATCCATCCAGCCATCTTCGTCATAGTCGGCGGAATCCACGCCCATGCCGGAGCGCGCGCGGCCATCGGCGCTGTAGGCAACGTCTGAGGACAGACCGATGTCTTCGAAGCGGCCACCGCGATTGACTAAGAGCAGGTTCGCAACCGTGTCGTTCGAGACGAAGAGATCCATACGACCGTCGTTATTGATATCGGTCGCGACCACGCCCCAGGCTTTGCAGAGATGTTCCGCAATGCCGGTTTCTTTGCTGACATCGGTAAAGGTGCCGTCACCGTTGTTGTGGAAGAGCGTACTGCGGAGCGGTTTGAAGATGCGCGGGATGCAGTAGTGGTGAACGTTATCTTTATCGACGCCGCAGCTTAGCGTTTTGTTGAACTCGACAAAGCCGCAGACGAAGAGATCGAGACGGCCATCGTTGTCGTAGTCGAACCAGACGGCGCTGGAACTCCAGCCCGGCAGCGCGACACCGGCTTTATCGGTGACGTCGGTAAAGGTGCCATTACCGTTGTTGTGATAGAGAATGTTGCGGCCGTACGACGTGATGTAGATATCAGGAAAGCCGTCGCCGTCGTAATCCCCAACCGCTACGCCCATCCCATAGCCGTAGCCGGCAACGCCGGCCTTCTCGGTTACGTCGGTAAAGGTGCCATCACGATTGTTGCGATAAAGCGCGTTGCGAATCGGTTGCGGAGGGGTCCAGAAATCGCACTTCCCGCTATTAATAAGGTAGAGGTCCATCCAGCCATCGTTGTCGTAGTCGAGAAAGGCACAACCGGCGCCGCTGGTCTCCGGTAAGAATCGTTCGGAAGACTTTCCGGCGGTGTGCACCCATTGAACACCACTGGCCGCGGGAGAGATTTCCTCGAAGGTTGGTGGCGCGCCGGCTGCGAAGAGAGGCAGGTTTCCGAAAGTAAGTCCACCGGCGAGCAGCGATGCACCTTGCAGGAATGCGCGACGGGAAATGGCTGTCGGCCGCCAATTCAGAGGATGTGAATGCTTCTGCCGCGCCATCTTGAAAACAATACCATGCTGCGAAAAGCCCCGGCTTGTGGTGAGGTTGGTTTATGCTAATTTTCGAACGTAACCCGCGAATTCTTACATGACCACGCACCGGATCGGCCTCTCCGCGCTCAAGCAGCTTTGGATCCTCGTTGTGGTGTGCGGGAGTGTATTCGCTGCGTTCGCACAGGACGCACCACCTGCTGCCACCGACTTTCAGCCGTTGGCGACGGCCGCGGCAGCGGCGCGCGAAGCCGGAAAGACCGATGAGGCCATTCGAGGCTACCAGGGTGCAGTACAGGCCCGTCCGGATTGGGCAGAAGGCTGGTGGTATCTCGGCACCCTACGTTACGAAGAAAAACATTTTGCCGAAGCGCGCCCCAGTTTTCAGAAAGTTGTGGAATTGCTTCCAGGGATGGGGGCGGCGTGGAATTTCCTCGGGCTGTGCGACTTCGAAATAAAGGATTACGCGGATTCGCGAACCCATCTGGAAAAGGGCCAGGCACTCGGCGGTGCCGATGATCCGGAGATCGCTCGGGTCGCGACCTATCACCTTGGATTGCTACGCATCAA
Source organism: Acidobacteriaceae bacterium (assembly GCA_003151155.1). Classification (GTDB taxonomy): domain Bacteria; phylum Acidobacteriota; class Terriglobia; order Terriglobales; family Acidobacteriaceae; genus Korobacter. The sequence continues at coordinate 37,088 of PLWX01000272.1, read as the reverse complement.
GGCGGGTGAGTTCGATTCCGCCTCGACACTGCTCGCCGCTTCGTTCACGGAAGCACAAATTCCGGAACAAGTACGCAACGCGCTGGGCATGGCGATGCTGCGGGTGCCGTTACTCCCGATGGAGATTGACCCTTCACAAGATGCGTTATTGCATGCGGCGGGTGAAGCGGCCGCGCTCATGGCGAAGGGTGACGCGTTCAAGTCAATCGAATCTCTCGCCGCGCTGGCAAAAAGCTACCCGAACACTCCCTTCGTGCACTATGCGCTGGGGAGGGCGTTGGCGAGTGGCGGCCGACTCGAAGATGCTCTGCAACAACAACGGATGGAGACAAAGATCTCTCCGGAGAGCGCGTTGCCACTGGCGGAGATCAGTTCGCTGGAAGCTCGCTTGAAGCGAACCGATGCGGCGCGACAGGCCTCGGCCAAAGCGGCACAGCTTGCACCGAAGGCACCTGAAGTCAATGCTGCGCTCGCCCGGCTCTATGCAAATCGTTTCGGCAGAAATGCGACCGCCGGCGACATCGAAGGTGCGGGATGGCGCGACGCGATGGTGGAGTACACGAGCAACCGCTTTCCCGAGGCCATTGCAGCCCTGAAGGCCTGGCTGCAAGGCAAGCCCAACGATGGCACCGCATGGGCTGTATTGGGTCTTTCTGAGTTCGAGATGAAGGATTACGACAATGCGCTGATCCATCTGCAACGCGGACGTGAATTGGGATTCGGAGGAACCGCGGAATCGGTGCAGCAGGCGAACTATCGGCTGGCGATGCTGCTGAATCGCAGCGCCCAATTCGAGCGGGCTTCGGCGCTTGAAGCCTCGACGACGATGACCACGGGACCTCTGGCCAAAAAAGTGAAATTCGTGATGGGAATGACACTGCTGCGCATTCCGCTCTTCCCAGAGCAGGTTGCTGATGAACGAAGATCCATTGTGGATAAGGCGGGAGAGACGGCTGGGTTGTTGCAATCCAGCCAATACGAACAGGCATTTGCGAATTTCCAGGCGATGTTAAAGCAGGCGCCGAACATGCCGTTCTTGCACTATGCATACGGAACGGCGCTGATTGCGATCTCTCGCTTCGAAGAGGCCGAGACGGAGATGCGGGCGGAGTTGAAGATCTCTCCGAAGAGTGAATTGCCCTATGTGCGACTGGCTTCGATCGCGTTGCGCCAGCGTCATCCGGCGGATGTGCTCGCACCCGCTCAAGAAGCACTGAAACTAGCGCCGGGTTCTGCGGAGGCCCACTATTTGCTGGGACGCGCCGCGCTCGAAATGGGCCAGATCGAGAATGCAGTCCGTGAGTTGGAGAGCGCCAGCAAGATTTCGCCGAAAAGTGCGGAGATCCATTTCAACCTGGCCAAGGCCTACGCGCGTGCCAAGCTTCCGGAAAAAGCAGAGGCGGAGCGTGCGATCTTCAAAGAACTGAATGAAGCGGCAGAGCAGCAGCGCAGCCACACCGGCAACCAGGCTTATGAAGGTCCACGGGAAGCCACCGACTTGCCGACGGTGGATGCAGCACCGCGGTGAGCACTATCCCTTCGCGTGTTCGCGGATGTGCTTGGCCAATTTCTCGATCTGCTTCGCTTTGCTCACAATACCCAGCGATAAGACTGAGTTGAGATCCGTGGATTCGACCTGCTTCTTCAGATCGGAAGCGAGCACGAACAGCTGTTCGACGTCGTTCTTAATCTGCAGCTCCAGTTGCGGATCGAGACCGCGCTTGTCGGCAGAAGAGCCGATGGGAGGCCGGTCGAGTCCGGCGGGCGCGTGTTCGTTGGGAGCGTTGGGCGAAGGCATAGGCTGCGCCGATGGCCTCTGGGCCATCGCGAAATCTGCGAAAGCGAGAAATCCTAAAGCGCCGGGGATTGCACTGAACCACTGACGGCGAGACTGCGACATGAATCCTCCTGCAAGCCGGGAAAACATCTTACTCTCGGCAGAGGTCGCAAAAGAAAACTTAGCTCCGCGGCCGTAGCCGATAGGAATAGATGGGTACGTTGCCTCCGAAGTGTTTGCCGCACATAATAGTGTGTTATCGCTGCTCACGAAAAGTGGACTAAGCCTTTGAAGCGCAAGAAAACGGACCTCCCTGTTGAAAGGGGATTGCCGGAATCCAAGAATCTCCGCGACGGGCAAGTGACGATCGCCGACTTGGCGGAGTTTCTCAGCCTGACCAAGGGGACGATCTCGGCCGTGCTGAATGATTCGCCGTATGCGCGGTCGATTCCCCAGCGCACCAAGGACCGCATTCTCGCAGCCGCGGCGGAGCTCAATTACAAGCCCAACTTCCTCGCTCGTTCGTTACGACAGAAACGCAGCTTCAGCATCGGCATCGTGGTGGAAGAAATAGGAGATCCTTATAGCAGCGTGCTGATCAGCGGTATCGAATCCGTTTTGAGCCTGCGAAAATATATTTTCCTCACCGTCGTGCATCGACACAATCCGCAATTGCTGCAGCAGTATCTCGACACTCTACGGGTGCGCGGCGTGGAGGGCATCATCACGATTGACACCGTGCTGAACGTGGCTCCCAGGCTTCCACTCGTCGCGATTCCGGGATATTCCAGCCTGCCGGGGGTACACAACATCGTGCTGGATCATCGCCGGGCGGCAAAGATGGCGCTGGAACACTTGATCCGCCTGGGGCATCGGAAGATTGCGGTGTTTCGCGGACAGGCCTTGAGCGCCGATTCCGCTGAACGGTGGAATTCGATTCGCGAAGTAGCTATGGAGTTGGGTGCGCCGATCGAGAGCGGATTAGTCGTGGAATTGGCGGGAGATCACGCATCGCCGCAACCCGGCTATGAAGCCATTCAGAAGCTGCGAGCACGGGGAGCGAAGTACACGGCAGTGTTCGCTTATAACGATATGTCGGCGATCGGAGCGATGCAGGCACTCAAGGACGCCGGCTTGCAGGTTCCAGAAGATGTGTCGGTCGTGGGCTTCGACGATGTACGTGAAGCGTCGTTTTACTCTCCTGCCCTGACCACGGTGCGACAACCGCTGCGCAGGATGGGCGAGATCGCAGCAGAGATGATCGTCAGCCAGATAGACGGAAAAGAGGGCCTGGCCGATAACGTGAAGGTAGAGCCTGAGTTTGTGATTCGGCGATCCACAGGGCCGGCAAAAAGCTTACAGAGCCGGTCCCGGAAAACTTCTTAAGCGCCGGTTTTCGACCCATACCTCGACCGCCAAGATCAATAGTATAAATAGATTAGAAGCGTTACGTCACAACCCCGACGGACATACGTCACCGACGAATGTTTGTTATGGCCGCTAGTGTCTTTAGCGGACAAATAGACATTCGTGAATCCCCATTGGAACGGACAATTCTCCTGTTACGACCTGGTTGCCAAGTGTGACAGCCAGCCCCGTCACGTGGTGCGCGTAGGCGACGTCGCAATCGGCGATGGCGGCCTGACGATGATGGCCGGCCCCTGCGCGGTGGAAACAGAAAGCCAGGTACTACGGACCGCCGAATTCCTCGCTGCCCGTGGAGTGCGCATCCTGCGTGGCGGAGCCTATAAGCCGCGATCTTCCCCCTACGCGTTTCAAGGACTCGGAATCGATGGACTGAAGATCCTGGCGAAAGCTCGGCGTGAGACGGGCATGGCGATCGTGACCGAGGTGATGTCGGAGACCGACGTTGAGCAGATCGCGGAGTATGCCGACATCCTGCAGGTGGGCGCGCGCAGCATGGAAAATTTCTCGCTCCTCGAACGCCTTGGCACATGTGGCCGTGCGGTCCTATTGAAACGCGGAATGAGCGCCACGCTTTCGGATCTTCTTAAGTCGGCGCAATGTATCGCCAGCTTCGGCAATCCCGACATCATCCTGTGCGAACGCGGAATACGAAGTTTCGACACGGCGACCCGCAACGTCTTCGACGTAGCTGCGGTACCAGTATTGAAGGCAGTATGCCGGTTGCCGGTGATCGTCGACCCGAGCCATGCAGCCGGAGTTCGCAGCCTGGTGCCAATCCTGGCTCGCGCCGCTGTCGTCGTAGGCGCTGACGGATTGCTGGTGGAGGTGCATCCGCAACCGGAAGCGGCACTGTGCGATGGCGATCAGTCGCTCACCTTGCCACAGTTTGAAGCCATGATGAGCGATCTACGTGCCTACGCGGCGATTCGTCCAGCGCTCGATGCAACCATTCCGGTAGTGCAGGGGGCTGCGCTGGAATGTTGATCCGAAGAGTTTTACTCGTCGTTTTGTCCCTGGGATGTGTAGCAATGCTGGCGCGCAGCGCAGCGAGATCCGCAATTTCCTCCGAAACCAATCTTGTTTATACCGTTGCCGCTCGCTATAACGGGAACGCCTGGCTGCGTGGGGCCGATCGCTTTCCCCAAGGTGCTCGGATTCTCCTCGGCACCGGATCGAGCGCCCGACCGTTAGTTCCAAGCTTCTTCGCAACCGCCGATCCGGCAACGTCATTCGATGCGACGCACATCCTCTTCGCCGGAAAACGAACAACGACCGACAAATGGCAAATATGGGAAGCCGCTTTAACTGGCGGAGAGCCATTCCAGATCACCGCTTGCGATGACGACTGTGTGCGTCCCTTCTATCTGCCGGAAGATCGTTTCGTGTATGCCCGACGGGTGGGCGACAAGTTCGTGCTGGAGGTTTCGACCCGCGATCGAAAGGTCAATCGCCTCACTTCGATTCCGGGCAATGTGTTCCCTACCGACGTGCTGCGCGATGGACGGATCCTGCTCGAAGCAGGCGATCCCCTGGGCAGTGATACTGCGGCTGAGATTTACACCGTGTATTCGGATGGAAGCGGCGTCGAATCGTACCGCTGCGATCACGGCAATGCTCGCCATTCAGGCAAACAATTAGTTTCCGGCGACATTGTGTTTGCGAACGAACATGGACTGGGCCGGTTCACCTCTGCGCTCGCACATCAAGCAGAAGTAAAAGTTGCGCCCGGTGAATACGCGGGAGATGTAATCGAGTATCCGAACGCCGATTGGCTGGTGTCAACACGTCCTGGTCCGAGGGCGGCCTTCGAACTGCAACGCCGGAACGTGGCCTCTGGAGCACAGTCAACCGTGGTTGCCGTGTCCGGCAACGATGTCGTACAGCCGTTATTCCTCGCTCCACGGCCGGTTCCCAATCGACATCCATCGGCTTTGCACGACTGGGATGGCGCCAATCTGCTTTGCCTGAATGCATACACCTCCAGGCACAACATTGCGCCCGGATCGATAGCAACCATGCGCCTGTACACCCGCTCTTCTCAAGGCGAGGCCGTGCTGCTCGGAAATTCGCCGGTGGAAAAAGACGGTTCATTCTTTCTGCATGTGCCGGCGGATCACCCTCTGCAGATGGAACTGCTCGATCACGCCGGGGCGACCCTGCAACGGGAACATGGATGGTTCTGGATGAAGCGCGGGGAACAGCGTGTCTGCGTGGGCTGCCATGCAGGGCCGGAACGCGCTCCGGAAAACGCGGTGCCCGCGGTTCTGTTGCGCTCGACCGATCCGGTAGACATGACGAAGAGCGCCACGCACCAACAAGGAGTGCAATAGTGCGACTGCAGATCTTCCCTTTTCTTGCGATAGCTGCCGCCCTGGTCGCGCAGACGCCGACCGCCTCCACGATTCGTTTTGAAGATGCCACCCCGGTCTCCGGAATTCAGTTCACGCATAGTTTTGGCGCGGAGAAACTCGGCTCGTTGCTGGAGAGCACTGGCGCGGGCTGCGTCTGGTTCGATTACAACAACGATGGGCTGCCTGATCTCTACGTCACCAATGGACGACCGTTGGAAGCAGGTATCCACCCCTATCCGCTGAAGAAGATGCCCGCGGAGCTTCCCCATAACCATCTCTACCGTAACGATGGCCACGGCAAGTTCACGGACGTGACCGAAACTGCAGGAGTCGCCGCCAATATCTACGGTATGGCCGCGATTGCTGCGGATTTCGACAACGATGGCTTCGTCGATCTCTTCGTCACCGGCTATGGAAAAGCGATCCTGTTTCACAACCGTGGCGACGGGACCTTTGAAGATGTGACGGAGAAGGCCGGAATCAAGGTGGATGGCTGGTCGATCGGCTCGGCGTGGCTGGACTATGACCGCGATGGCTGCGTCGATCTTTTCGTCGGACGCTACGTAAAGTTCGATCCGAAATATCGTGCGTTCTATCCCGCTGACAATTATCCGGGGCCGCTGGATTACGAAGCCAACACCAACCGGCTTTATCACAACAATTGCAACGGCACGTTCACCGATGTCACCGACAAATCGGGCATCGGCGCCTACAAGGGGCGAACGATGGGCGCCACGGCAGCCGATTTCGATGGCGACGGATATCCCGATATTTACGTCGCCAACGATAAGACGGAAAACTTCCTCTTCCGCAATAAACACGATGGAACCTTCGAAGAGATTGCCGAGGAAGCGGGCGTCGCTTACGGGCAGAATGGCGAGTCAACTTCCGCAATGGGCCCAATATTCGCCGATATCGATGGCGACGGACGGATGGACCTTTGGGTTACCGACTCCAAGTACAACCGCCTGATGCGGAACAACGGCAAGAAACAGTTCGACGATATCGGGGCGGTTTCAGGCATCGCCCCGCAGACAGCGCAATACGTCAGTTGGGGATCGGGAATCTACGATTTCGATAACGATGGGCTGCTCGACATCCTCACCTTCCACGGCGGGCTGATTCACCTCGTGCCGGAAGAGCACTCCGTGTTCCGCGGCTTGGGTGGGGGTAAGTTTTCCGACGTTTCGCGCACCGCGGGGGCAGTGCTGGACGTGAAGACCGTGGCGCGCGGATCGTGTTTCGCCGACTACGACAACGATGGACGGGTCGATGCGTTCCTGGTGAACCTGGGCGCACCTGCGACACTGATCCACAACACGTCCACCAACACCGGGCATTGGATCGCCCTGCAGCTGAAGGGCACAAAGAGCAATCGGGATGGCATCGGTGCCGCGGTGGAAGTGGTGGCCGCGGGACGCAAGCAGATCGCACAGCGCGTGGCAGGATCGAGTTACCTGTCCCAAGACGATGGACGTTTGCACTTCGGGTTCGGGGCAGCCTCATTGATCGAGAAGATCACCATCCAGTGGCCGAGCGGGCGAACCCAGGTTTTGGAGAACGTTGCCGTCGATCGCGTGCTGACGGTGGAGGAGCCGAAATGAGGCTTGGTTCCACCACGATCTTGCGCTCCGGGCTGGTTGCTCTGATCGCAGCAATGTTGGTGATCACATGTTCGGTCGTTCGTGCGCCGATGGCGAATGCCGACGCTGCTGAGGCGCGCTACTTGTCGCCGGGAGCAATGCTTTTCTCTCCCGACGGACGCCGTATGTACGTGGTGGCGGAGCGCGGCGATCAATTGCTGATTTTGGACGCGAAGGCGCAGACCGTGAGCGCTCGCATCGCCGTGGGGCACGCTCCACGCGGACTCGCTATCTCTCCCGACGGAACACGGCTGTATGTCACGAACTCCTGGGACGACACGGTTTCCGTCATCGACACGAAATCGCTGGCGGCGGTGCAAACGCTTGTCACCGGAGCGGAACCGACGGGCGTGGTGATCACACGTGACGGAAAGACACTCTACGTTGCCAACCGGCTGAGCGATGACGTCTCGCTGATCGATGTCGCTTCCGGACAGGAGATCAAGCGACTCATGGCCGGACGCGGTGCGAGTTATCTTGCGCTCTCCGCCGACGGCAAGCGGGTGTATTGCACGCATGTCTATCCCAAGATCACCGGGAGCCGCACCCTCCCGCAGTCGGAGATTACGGTTATCGATACCGACCGGCAGATCGTCGTCGATCGTATCCCGCTGCATAACGTGGGCGGCGTGTTTCAGATGGCGCTATCGCCGGATGGAAAGCTCGGAGTGGCGGCGCAACTGCGTCCCAAGAACCTCATTCCCCTGGCACATGTCGAGCATGGATCGGTATTTGGAAATTCGCTTGCGCTCTTCGGACCGGCAGTTAGTGGTGTAGTGCAGGTGCCACTCGACGAACTGGATCGCTACTTCGCAATGCCTTATTCGGTTGCGATGACCAGCGACCAGTCGAAGCTTTACGTCAGCACGGGTGGATCGGGATCGGTCACCGCGATCAGTTTGCCGAAGTTGCTCAGCTTCGTTCGCTCTGCACCCAGGGATATCGGCAACGATCTTTCGGCGTCCGCCAACTACGTCACGTCGCGCATCCCGGTTGGTGCCAATCCGCGCAACCTGCTGCTCTCGCCCGACGGAAAGACTCTCTACGTCACCAATCGCATGGATGACACGATTGACGTAATCAGCACGCGCACCGACAAGGTGGTTTCGACAATCGATCTCGGCGGACGCAAGGATTACAACGCACTGCGCCAGGGCGAACGCATCTTTTATGCGACGAAGTATTCCTTTCAGGGCGCGTTTAGCTGCGCCAACTGTCATATCGACGCGACCTTCGACGGCATACAGTGGGACTTGGAGCCCGACGGCTTCGGCAAAGACATTGTCGATAACCGCTCGATCGAAGACCTCAGCGGCACCGAGCCTTTCAAGTGGAATGGCGGCAATCCAAATATGGCGACGGAATGCGGACCGCGCACCGAGAAGTTTTTCTACCGTTCCCAAAGTTACAGCGCGGAAGAACTTGCGAACCTGGTGACGTTCGTGATGGCTCTGCCGGTGCGTCCGAACCGGTACCGCTTGCCTGCGGGAGAAATGACGGCATCGCAGGAACGCGGCAAAACTATCTTCAACCGCGCTGCTTACAAAGATGGTCGGCCAATTCCGAAAGAGAATCAGTGCGCCTACTGCCACAGTGGCCCGAAATACAGCAACAACCAGTTATTCGATGTGGGCACCGGCAAGGCGACTGACCGTTCACCGAAGATCGACGTGCCGCACCTTCCCAACGTTGCGTACTCCGCGCCTTATCTGCATGACGGATCGGCACGGTCAATGGAAGAGATCTGGACGGTCTTCAACCCGAAAGATACCCATGGTGTTTCTAACGACCTGACCAAAGATGAGCTAAACGATTTGATCGAATACCTGAGGACTCTATGAAATCGCGTTCCTGGTGGTTGGCTTTATTGCTGGCGATCGCCGCGCCGCTGTTGGCCGCGACGCCGGATATGCCACGTTTTCAGTGGCAGAGCTTCACCGTCGCAAACGGGCTGCCGAACGATCACGTGTTTTGCGTGCTCGTCGATGGCGAACGCATTTGGGCAGGCACGGAAAACGGTCTTGCACTTTACGAGGGCGGCAAGTGGAAGGTCTTCGGCACCGCTGACGGTCTCGCACATCGCGCGGTCCTTTCCCTGGCGCTCGATAAGCGTTCGGGCGATCTCTGGGTGGGCACGATGGGCGGATTGAGCCACGTCTCCGCCGGGCGTATCGACACCTACAACCAGCTGAATTCCGGATTGAGCAACGACGTTGTGTACGGCGTCGCAGTGCAAGGCGATTACATCTGGACCGCCACCGCCGCGGGCGCAAGCCGCTTAAACACTCGCACCGGGCAGTGGAGCCTGTTCAACGAACGCAACACTCCGATGTACGAGATCTGGACCTACGGTATCTCGGTTGGGCCCGACAAGGTGTACTACGCGGTGTGGGGCGGCGGCGTGCTCGAATACGACATCAAGACGGAACGCTGGAAGGATTACAACGATCCCGACGGCGAAACCGAGATCGTGCTCTTCAAAGACCAGGGCCTGATCCACGAGATCACCACGTCGGTGAGTTACATCGACAAGGTGCTGTGGGTGGCGACGTATTTTGGCGACAGCCGCTACGACGGCCGCAACTGGCACAACTTCATGGCCAAGGACAGCGGGTTGCCGAGCAATTTCACTAACCAGGTGAAGGCCCTCGACGCGAACCGCGCCTGGTTCTCTACCGACAAAGGTCTTGCCTATTACGACGGCACGAACTGGGCGATCTATCGTCCGGCGCTGGATACCGGCAAGCCGGAGATGTACGTACGCGACGCCGATGGACAAATCACCAATATTGCCGTCGATAGCGCACCAGCGCACAACTACGTGCTGGCCGTGGATTTCCAGGGAAACGATATTTGGGTCGCAACCGCCAAGGGCCTGAGTCACGGAATTCGCAACAAGTAGGAACGACATCTTAAGGAGATTGTTATGACCGTCCAGGAACTTTTAAAAGAAGTGGGCACAGCCCCGGTGCAGAAGCGCGCCATCACGAACCTCAACGTACTCAACGAAGCGTACGCCTATGCCAAGCCAAGCTCTTTCTCGCGTGGCATGCGGATCGATCTTAACGGCCTGGTGATCCTGCTGATCTCCGGCACCGCCAGCATCGATGAAGAAGGCAAGAGCATTCACATCGGCGACTTCCGCGCGCAGTGCCGCCGCACCTTCTACAACATCACGCAGCTCTTGAAAGCCGAGGGCGCGACCTGGAAAGACATCGTCCGCACCAGCTGCTACCTGCGCGACATCGATCGCGACTACGCAGAGTTCAACGAGGAGCGGACGGCGTTCTTCAAAGAGCAGGCTCTGGATCCACTGCCGGCTTCCACGGGCATCCAGGCAAAACTCTGCCGCCCTGAGCTGTTGGTTGAGATTGAAGCAATTGCCATGTTCCGTCTTCCGAAGACCCAGGAGTAGCGCAATGCGGCGTGTGCTGGTAGTGGGATGGATGTTCGCTTTGAGCTGCTGTGCATGGGCACAAACCTTCACCGGATGTTCCTGCGGAGCGAATCCGCCGGGACGTCCCGCGGCTCGCACCTTGAAGCCGTACGCCCAGGAGCCCGAGGACCTGCGTCCCTTCTCGAAGTTCACGGTTCCCTACTACCAGCATTACGTGGACCAGGTGGAATACAACGGCGCCGCTCGCAGTACGCCGGTCGCAACGAATGTGGACGAGGTGCGCATCGGCTTCATTGCGCCCCTCGAAAATCATCCTGACCTGGCGTTGGGCAAGCGCATGTTGAACGGCGCGACCCTCGCCATCGAAGAGGCCAATGCAGCCGGTGGCTACGGCGGCAAGCCGTTCAAGCTGATGCTGCACAACGACTCCGCGATCTGGGGCGCATCCAGCAACGAAGTCGTCAAGATGGTTTACGACGATAAGGTCTGGGCGATCTTCGGTTCGATCAGCGGCGACACCACGCACATTGCTTTGCGTGTTGCCCTGCGGGCGGAGGTGCCAATCGTCAACAGCGCTTCGACCGACCCAACGATTCCCGAGACGCTCATCCCTTGGTATTTCACGGTCATTCAAGATGATCGCGTGCAGTCCTACACGCTGGCGCGACGAATCTACACCGACCTTGGACTGAAGCGGATGGCGATCCTGCGAGTCAACGATCGTTATGGAAGATTCGGGGTTCCGAAGTTCCGCGATGCCTCGCGACGCCTCGGCCATCCGGTCGTGATCGAACAGAAATTCTTGCCCTACGAAACAGATTTTCGGCGACAGCTGAAGGTCATTCAGGATTCGCGTGTCGATGGCATCGTTCTCTGGACCGATCAACTGAAGGCCGCGCTCATCCTGAAACAGATGCAGGAACTGGGCATGCATCAGCGCGTATTTGGCAGTCATCGCACCATCGGCGATGAGCTCGTGGCGCAGGCGGGACCGGCGGCGGAAGGTTTTGAGGCGGTCTATCCCTACGATCCCAACAGCCGAGCCGCGGCTTGGCACAACTTTAATACGCGTTACACGGCGCGCTTCCACGAGACGCCCGAGCACTTCTCGGCGCTCGCTTATGACCAGATGCAGATCCTGCTGCACGCCATCTGTGAAGGCGGATTAAATCGGGCCAATATTCGCGACGTGCTGTATGGCACCCAGACGTACACCGGTGTCACCGGCGACATGATATTCGACACGAATGATAAAGACATTCGTCCGTTGTTCCTGGGAACGGTGCACAACGGGGCGATCACCTACCGGCAGGCGTCGATGGAAAAGGCCTACGCGCGCGTCGGCGAAGAGGGAGTGCCCTTCGTTGGACCGGAGACTCCCGACACGACGGTAGCGAAGAAAGTTGCCGTCTTCGGCCCTCATGCCGACGAGCAGGTACGATCCGAATCGATCGTTGCTTTTGCCAGAAAAGCGAATCTCTCGCTGGTGGCGATTCCTTCGGAACTGCCGTGGGGCAAGGCCTCCGACGCGCTCGTGAAAGCAATCTATGACGACCAGGTGCTGGGCGTCATCGCACTCGACCGGGCATCCAGTCATCTTGCCGAACAACTCGCTGTGAAGGCGTTCGTGCCGGTGATCGCGGTTTCGTACGATCGCTCGCTCACGTCAACCAACATTGCATGGATCTTCCGCGAACCCGAGGGCACGTCATTGCAACAAGCGCTGACGACGCTCGAAGGTGCGATGTCGAAGGCCGGTCCGAATCGTTCTAAGATTCGTTCTGCGCTCGCGGCGAGTGGCGGCTTTCAATCTACCGGCGAGCCGGTTGTCGCTTCAAAATAGGCGGCACGCGGTAACCGAACTCACGATCTATTACACCGGCAACTGCCAGAGCGATCTCGTCTTCGAAAGGCCTTGCAGCAATCTGCACGCCAATCGGCATGCCCTCGGGGCTTGATCCCACAGGAACCACCGCGGCCGGTGCACCCAGCGTGTTGAACCACTGCGTGTAACGCATCGCATCGAGATACTTCACTTCCCTGCCTTCCACCATCCACGAGCGCTCGCCATGCTTGAATGCGGGGATCGAGCACACCGGACAGAGCCACAAAGGAAATCGTTCCATCTCGGCCAGCATTTTGCTGCGGATCAAGTCGCTCTCCGCCCAGGCGAATAAGAGTTGCTCCGCGGAGAGCGGCGGCTCGGCATTCGCTATTCCCAGGAATTCCCTGAAGACGGGGCTTAGACTTTCGTAGCGACCCTTGATGATGGCTTCGTCAAACATCGCGCCACACTGCACGAAGAACGTCCACCACAGTTTGTGTGCCGCTTCGAGCGTCGCAGGACGGAAGGGCTGCAGGTTGAAGCCGGCTCGTCGCAAAACCGCGACCGCGTCCCGCACGGCAGTCCGCGTTTCCGGGGTGACCGGAACAATTCCATCATCCTCGAAGTAGCCGATAGGTAGTCGCTTAAGATCGTCAATCGAGGGAGTTCGGAAGCTGACCGGAACGCCCGCGGGATCAGTTGGATCTTGTCCCGAGAGCACGCGGAACAGCAGCGTAACATCTTCGATCGTCCGCGCCATCGGACCAATCGCACCGAGCGTAGTAAACGGACCGATGCACGGCGGAATGTGGCCGGCTGCAGGGATGCGTCCCGGCGTCGACTTTAAAGAACAGATGCCTGTCGCGTGCGCGGGTTGACGGACGGAACCGCCACTGTCGCTGCCCAGTCCACCGGCAGAAAGCCCCGCGGAAATAGCGGCCGCCTCTCCGCCGCTCGATCCGCCGGCAGAGTATTCCAGGTTCCAGGGATTCGAGGTTCGTCCGTAGAGAAGATTATCGGTCTCGTAAGCCATGAGCAGCTCAGGCGCGTTGGTCGTGCCTAGGATGACCGCCCCAGCCTCGCGCAATCGTGCAACGACCGTCGCATCTTCCTTCGGTACGTTGCCTCGATAGAAATCGCTCCCCAGCTCGCACTTGTAGCCGGCAGTCGAGATCGAAGATTTGACCGTGATAGGCAGCCCGGCCAGCGCGCCTTGGTGCTGCATCGCCCGTCGTGCTTGCGCGCGCACCCGCTCGGGATCGAAGTCGACAATCGCGTTCAATTTCGGATTAAACTCTTCGATGACGCGAATGTGCTCGTCAGCAACCTCAACGGCAGAGACTTTCTTCTCCCGCAGCAGCTTGAGAATTTCTACCGCCGGGCGAGTGGTGATGTCCTTCACTTTCCAGCCTTCGCCCTCGACGTGGGAGATGGGGTCGCAGATGCAGGAGAATTATACGGGCGGCTCTGTGCGATACCCGCGCCCTCCTTCACCGCAATCGTTTCGCCCGCAGCTACGTTCTTGAGGTGGTCCACTTGTCCACTCGGCCAGCGAATTTCGATCTCATCGGCTTGCGTGTGTTGCGCGAGTCCAAAGGTCAACACCAACTCGCTCGCCGACAGGTAGCCCGAACCGCTGCGCAGCATTTGCGTCTGCTTATCGCTGCCCGCGCTCAGACTGACGACAGCCCCGATCCCGTCACGATTGGATTTGGTTCCGACGAGTTTGATGCGCAGGCTTTTGTTCGTTCCGCCGTCGTTGCGCAGCAGGATCGCAGGACTGTGATTCGACGTGATCAACAGATCGAGGTCGCCATCATTATCGATGTCGGCATAGGCTGCGCCACGCGCTACTCGTGGCGTACCCAACGCTGTACCCACATCTCCCGTCACTTCGGTGAACTGCCCTTTGCCCTGGTTATGGAAGAGGTGCGAAGGCTGTGCGTACTTCACACGCTTCTGAATTTTCTCGATTTCGTTTTCGATGTGACCGTTGGCGACGAAAATATCGGGCCAGCCATCGTTGTCATAATCAAAAAAGAAACAGGAGAAGCCGAGCGTCAACAGGCTCTTGCGTCCGACCTCGGAACGGGGCGCCTCGTCTACGAACAGCGTGTTACCTTCGTTGTGATACAGCGCCATCATCTGGTTGGAGAAATTTCCGATCAAAATGCTGGGCCGCCCGGAGCGATCGTAATCGACCGCATCCACGCCCATGCCGGCGCGCGCCACACCGTCTTCACTGAACGCAATCCCGGACGAAACGCCGTTCTCACTGAACGTGCCATTGGTTTTGTTTACGTAAAGCTTGTTCGGTTGCGTATCGTTCGCAATGATCAGGTCAGGCCAGCCATCGCCATTCACGTCAGCTACCGCGATCCCCAGGGACTTGGCCGTCCTGTCGAAGAGCCCGGCCTTCACCGTCGCATCTTCAAACTTGCCGTTACCAAGGTTGTGCCAGAGCCGCACCGACGCGCCCTTGTAGGCTTCGGGAGTGCAATAGGACTTCCGGCTTCCGTCCAGCGTGCAGAAGATGTCGGTCTGTGGCGTCCACTGCACGTAATTCGCGATAACAAGATCGAGTTTGCCGTCGCGATCGTAATCGACCCACGCTGCGCTGGTGCTGAATTCGTTCGGGCCCCACAATCCTGCGGCCTTGGTGACATCGGTAAAAGTGCCATTGCCGTTGTTATGAAAAAGGTGGCTCTGGCCGAGTGCGGTGACGAAGATGTCGTCGAAGCCGTCATTGTCGTAATCGCCGACTGCGACGCCCATCCCGAACAGCGGCACTGCCAGGCCGGACTTCGCAGTCACATCCGTGAAGGTGCCGTTGTGGTTGTTGTGGTACAGCTGCATCGTGCTTCCGACCGCAGCACCGACGAGATTATTGCCGTTAATGAGCAGGATGTCGGGATAGCCATCGTTGTCGTAGTCGATGAAGGCGCAACCCGAACCCATGGTTTCCGGCAGGTATTTTTTCCCGGTTGCACCATTGTTATGCGTGAAATGGATTCCTGCTTGCTGAGTGATGTCGCGAAAGGTGATCTGCGCGTGCGCACAGGTCGCAAGCGCAGCACAGGCCCACGCTCCGGCAGAGATGAACTTGAACAGGTTTCTCATGAAGGATTATTTTCCCGCACTCGCAGGTTGTGGAGGCTGTGCGTGAGCACGCGTTACCGTAGCTGCGCTCTTCGCGACTGGAACGAGCTGGACGGATACATGTTCGTGCACCAGTTGGCGCTCGTTGTTGTCTTCCGGGTGTTGACGGCGGTACTCGCCGGTCAACGCTTGCGCGGATTCATCGGCTTTGAAGCGGGTGTAAAGCTTCTCGTATTCCGATGCCTTATCGGTTTGACCCAGCCCTCGGTAGCAGAGCATCAGGTTGTAATTGGCCTGCAGGTCCTCGGGGTCAACCGCCATTACCTCCTGCAGTTGCGCGATCGCTTCGTTGTACTTGCGCTGCAGGAAGAAAACGCGGCCAAGGTCGTTGCGCACTACCCTGTCTTTCGGATACTGCGCCAACACCGTCTGTAAGTGTTGCGCGGCGCCGTCGTAATCTCCGTCGGAACGCAACACGCGAGCATAGAAATAATGTGCTCTCGCCAGGGCTGGGCTAAGTTGCAGGGCGTGGGTCAGCACCTCGCGCGCGCGCTCCATGTCGCCCTCCTGCACCGCTACGCGACCGATATTCACCCATCCATCGGGATTGGTCGGATCTGCCTCAGTCACTTTTTGGAATGCCGCCGCCGCTGCTTTTAGATCGCCTTGCAGCAGCAGGCCGATGCCGTAATCGTTCCACCGCGTCCAGTCGTCTTGCTTCACGACCGTCTTTGCATCATCGATTGGCGCACCTTTCGGCAGCACACGCACGTCAATCGATTTCTGCGCGATGGCTTCGATCGGAAGATCGGGAATCGTCTTCAGCTTTCCGGAGACGTCTTTCACGCCGCCGTCGAAAGTGAACTGGCGATCATCGTAGGAGGCCTTTGTGAGCGCTCCATCTGCTGAATCCTTGGATTCTCCGGCATAGGAAAAGTGGGTGTTGTACCACGAGAACTTGCGATAGCAGAGGCGCGCGGTGAAAGTGATCTTGTTACCCGCGTTCTCGGGAACGTTCACGCGGAAGTGCACGGTGTCGGCCGCACCGGGCGGAATCAATCGCACATAGACGACCGAGCGCGTCGACCAGGCGTTGCGTTTATTGATCGGATTGCCATGCTCGTCGATCTGCAACGAACGGTAGAAGTGCGCGCCCTTCTCGACCGGGCCTTTACCGTCATCGTCAACTTTGCCGCTCCAGAAAATGGTCTGGCCCTTATCATCCACGGCCTTGAGTTCCAGCCAGGTATCGAAAGCATCGACCGTGCCGCCCGGGAAGAAGTGCCCGACTTTGCGGGTGCGTACCACGACATCGACACGCACACTGTCGCCACGACGCAAGCCCGGATCGACCCGATCGATAGGCGCGCTGATCGGAGTTACCGGCAGATCCGGTGCTGCCGTCGTCTTCACTTCGGCCTCTTCTCCGACTGCGAAGGTCGTCGAATTCTCGCTCTGCGCCGTTCCGCCACTCTTCGCGGCCGCTGCGTGCGAGATCGCAAAAATGTCGACGGTAAGCGCGCCCGACTTCAGGAAGTTCTCCACCAATTTCATCTGGTCGGCATCCTGGTTCGCCGTGGGCAGCGCGGTGTTCGCGCCGGGGAATTGATGCGAGTGAACGAAGCCATCCACGTTGGCGAAATCCTTTGACTTCGCGGACGGCATATGGCAATCGGCGCACTGCTGCGGCTTGGGCGGATAGTAGAACGAACGCGCACCGAGTCCCGAGACGCCGCTGGCCTGCCAGTTGTCGTACTCATTGAAGCCGCGGAACCAGCGGTAATTGTTGACCGGCACGTCGAGGTGCACCTTGTGACAGGAAGAACAGAACTCGGCAGTCTGATCTTTCATGAAGGGCTTGAGGAAAACGCGACGATGCGGCTCGGGATTCAGCTTGATCGTGAAGTCGTGCAACGCTCGCATCACCGGATTCTTCGTCGCAGCCAGTTCATGCAGTTCCGGGTATTCCAGCATGAAGTCCGCCTGGCCCATGGTGCTCTTCACCTTGGTGATGGAGTGGCACATCATGCAGCCAAGCCCGGCTTGCGCTTCGGGGCGATGGACGATCTGCCTGATCGGCGTGTCCATCATGCCGCTATAGATCAGCGCCGGATCGTGGCAGCCCGCGCACCATTTCGAAGGCTTGGTTCCGCGCACGTCCTGCATGTACTCGATGCTCTTGCGATACCACTGATTATTGAAAGACGAAAAGTGGTGGGCCGACCTCTGCCACTGGTTGTAAATGTCCTGGTGGCATCGTGCGCAAGCATCGGATTCCATGAAGAATTTCGCCGGAATCTTGCGCTTCCCAGCGACCTGCGCCGAACTGGGGAAGAACATCCCGTTGGCGCCGTCGCCTTCGTCGTCCATTGAAAGCGGCGCGCTCGAGGGATTCCGAATGATGTACTGCTTGCTCCATGACTGTCGCGTGTACCACGAGCCCGCGCTCACGCCCACTGCAACGATGAGGAAGGCTGCGGCAAATCCCCAGGCGGAGCGAGCCGGGGCCGCGTTGCGTTTTTGCATCCACCACGCTGCGAGCATCACGACAGCAAGGACGCAAATTACGATGTGGGCCAGCAAGGCGTAGCGCGAGGGCCGAGAGGTGCCCGTAAAGATCAGGACGATGCCGATGATAGTGCCGATTGCGAGAAGCACGCCGCCGACCTTGCAGAGCATCGATTCCTTCAACGCGCGCGGCAGGAGCCGGATTCCGAGTAGCGCAAACAACAAGCCGAACCCGGCATGCGCCAACACTACTGCCGGATACACGAGGTTCGGCGCCGGCCATGCGGCCAGGTAAATTGCGGAAACGACGAGAATCGCAAGCAGCACAAATCCGGCTCTTCGCATGGGCCACGGCATCATTCCATTAAGGGAAACATCTCTGCAATCGTAGAAAAATACTATTGACTTCGCTTCTGATAGTGGAATCCGTAGTGGCTGCTGGTCTCCGTACCCGAATCGAAGCGGTCATTCCATTCCAGCCGGTACCGGATGGAGTCGGCATCATCCGGGTAGTGCTCGCGATCGGGGTAAGGGTAGGTGCTCATCCGGTGGAACGGCAGATCCGCCACCGTGAAGGGAGCGGCTTCGTAAAAGTCCATGTCCTTCACGAATCCGTTGGCATAGAAGAAATAGTCACGCTTCCAGCCGACCGGCAGCATCGGCAAGGCGGCGCTGTCGAACTCCAGATCCATGTCTTCCCCGCTGCCGAAGATCACGTAATGATCGTCGACTTGTTTGAGCAGGTCGGTCACATCCCCGTAGTGGGTGTAATCTCCGCGCTCGCGTGCAAACGGTCCGGTCTGGCTGACGTTTTCATATAGATAATTCAGATCACCCGGGGTCTTACCGTCCACCTGTTGCGGATAACCACGGAACTCAAGATCCGAAGCTGCAAGCGGAAGCTCGGTGACCCGCGGAGCAGCGGCCGGCGTTGAATTATCGACTAGAATCTGGTCCCAATAGATTTGCAGGTTCGTGACGAGGCGGATCTTGCGTGTGCCCGCCGGAACTTTGCCCGTCAGGTCCACGGTGATCATGCGTGGCAGACCCGCGGGGAAGCCCATGTCGTCGATCACTCGCTTCCACTCGCCGTTCGGCATTTGCGCTTCGACATACGGAGCGATCGGCGAAATCCCCGCTTGCCACGCGGCATACATCGAACTGGCGGAGAAATATTCAATGAATCCTTGGAGGAACAACCGCAGCGGTGCTTGCGGCGTCCACTCGCCAAGGTCGAGAGTCAGCGAGTGGAGGTTTGCGTATCCGGCGTAACTCAAGTTGTGGAAGTCGCGCACAAACCGATGGTCGTGGTCGCGCAATAAATCGCGAACATCTTTCCCATCGTTGTCCCATGCACCAACTGGTGGATGTGGTCGCCCAGTGACCACCACCTTGCCAGAGGCAAACGGCGGCTCATTGAGGAAACGTTCGTCCGGATAGACCTCGTTGTTCGCCGGGTGATCGACGGCGATCATGCGCACCTGGTCAACGAAATTCACCTCTTCCATCGGCTCGCCGAAACGCAGGCTGAGTTTGCCATTACGGGCTTTGATCTGCGAGCCATCGATCTTCACCCACTCATCGGGATCGGCGTTGTTCTTCTCCGTCGGTGAAACCCAGTGGCCTATAACCGCCGCACCGATTACATCGGTGACAAATTTGTACTTTGCTCCGTCCCAGGCGAAGAGCGTCGGACAGGAGCTACCGCGGCGATCGAGTTCCATGAATGAAATTGGCTTTTCGAGAGCGACCTCGGTCTCATCTTGCAGCACGCCGGTGGGCCACAACATGCGGACGATGTCAGCACTGGAATGCTGGCCAAGTCCGACGAGAATTTCATTCGGCCCCTGTGATAGATATCCCGAACCGCCGATTGTCTCCCACTTCTGCCAGAGTCCCTCGGCGAAAACCTCGAGCTTCGTTCCGATACCGGATTTGTTGTCTGCAAGTCCCGCCAGCGAAATGCGCAACGAATGATTACGCGCGCCGCCTTCATTGTGAAGCAGGACAGGACCCGCATCGGTCTGGGTTACGAGCAGATCAGCGGCACCATCCCCATCGATATCGGCAGCCACCAGCGCGCGAGGATTCTTGAGTTGGACTTTATCGAGCCCCAGCTTTTTCGAAACGTCAACAAAGCCAGCTGTTCCCGTATTACGCAACACGCGAACCTCCGAACCATGCGCAGTCTCGACAACCGCTGCGAGGTCGATCCAACCATCGTTATCAAAGTCGATGGCAGTCACGCCCCAGCCGCGAGTCGCGTCTTCGATCGGCAGCGGCACGCGTTCAAAGCGCTTTCCGTCGACGTTCTTCCACAGCGAGATGCCCGGCGCTCCCGCGTGCGTCAGCACGATGTCCATCCAACCGTCTTTGTTGAAATCGATAATGTAAGCGCCTACGCTCGGCGCGAGTTTTTCTTCGTAGATCGGCGAGGCCTTGAACTTCCCTTCCCGCGGATTCGCGTAGAACATCGGCGCAGATCCTCCGGCCACCAGCAGATCGACGGCGCGGTCATTATTTAGATCGGAAAGCACTGCCGAAGTCGTCGCGCCAGAACCTTGCAAGCCGGTTTGCTCGGTCCACTCCGTGAAGGTGCCGTTGCCATTATTGCGCCATAGAACGTTGCTGTTGGAACGACCTGCCAGCGGACTGCCCGTAATGAACAAGTCGAGATCGCCGTCGTGATCGTAGTCGATGAACGTCATGCCCGCCGGACGGTTCAACGCCGTAATTCCCGCCGTCTTCGTTACGTCCTGAAATTTTCCGTTCGCCAGATTCTTGTACAGCACAACTTGATCCTCGAGCGCGACGACCAGGTCGGGGTGCCCATCATTGTCGAAATCGCCGACGGCGCAGGAGACGCCTTTGCCCTTCAGGCTGATTCCGAAATCCGACGCCGCCGCTTCCTTGAAGTGATCCTTGCCTTCATTCAGGAAGACGCGAACTGCGCTGGCACCGGATTGCAGGACGATGAGATCTGCTTTCCCATCTCCGTTCACGTCGAGCATGCACATCCCGCCGGACGATTCGGCTTTGCTCGCGCTTGCGATCGACTGCGCGACGAAACTTACCGGGATCATCGGAGCCACGTCTGGTTCGCTGGTGCGAATGTCTTCCACGGTCGAATAGCGGCCCTGCTCGCCATACGAGAGCGTCATCGCCGCGGAGATCTTGTCGTGGGTAAGGTGTTCGAAGGTGTGCAGGTGCTCGCGCGCCAGATCGGTTTTGCCGGAGCGTTGCAGAGCGCGCGCCAATCCGAACTCGGACGACGCATGTAACGAATTGATCTTCAGTGCGGTTTCAAACGCCGAGATCGCAGCGTCATATTCCTGCAACTGCAGATGCAACGAGCCGATCAGGTAGTACGAATCGGCGTCGGTTGGGTCAATCTTCACCACCCGCTCGAAGTCTTCAATGCCTTCTTTATATTTGCCCAGCGATCGATAAAGCAGCCCCAGGTTGCACCACACCCGCGGATCGTCGGGCTTAAGTGTAGCGGCATGCTGCAGCGCCGTTTCTGCCTCGGGAAGCTTCTGCAGGTTCAGCAGCGCAATACCTTTATTCATCTCCGCGGTCGCCAGCGATGGATCGCGTTCCAACGCCTGCGTGAATTTCTCCACAGCCTTGTCCATGCGCTGCTGGTTCATCATCGCCACGCCGAGATTGTTCAAGCGTACGGCGGCGACTGGATCAGGCTTTGTATCGGTCGAGGACGCCAAGGCGCTGCCAGCCAGCGCAAGCACGGAGAGAAAAAGGCTGCAGAATTTTTGCACGCGAGATAAGACCTCTGAGGCGGAGTTTCCTCACGATTATACGGGCTCCAGAGTGGCTGCCAGACAGCTCACTCCGAAACCTGCACCGATTAAGGCGTGACTTTACCTGTGATCAAATAATTCTGCGGTGGCACCCCGAAAGCATCGGCCACGCGATTGAAAAAAGCGAACATGGCGATGATGTAAACCGCCTCCGCGATCTGGTCCTCGCTGAACCCAACCTCCCTGAGTTTCTGAACATCCTCGGCGGTCGATCGGCTCGCTGAGTTCGTAATCAACTCGGTGTAATGCATCAGCGTAAGTTCGGCTGCGCTGAGGCCGGCCTCATCAAGCTTTCCCTCAAAGATCGCTTGCACACATTGTTCGTCTGCTCCCTGGACACGCAGGAAGTATGCATGGCTGTCCAGTCAATACGGGCACCGGTTCAGGTAAGAAACATAGCTGGCGATCATCTCCTTGAGACGCCGCGGCAAGTGTCCTTCCGAGAAGTGGATCGTATTCGAGAACTCCACCACTTGCTTCAGGAAGTCGGGACGTGCGCCAAAGCACTTGATGATGCCAGGCACTTGCTGTCGTCCGGAACTAGCGCGCCACGCGTCGTAGGCAGCAGCGGTTTCGCCGGTGGCTTCGGCGTCTTCAGTGATTCGTATCTTGGTGTTTCGCGATTCGTCGATCAAATCTTTTTCCGCCATGGATTATTCCTTTATATAGACTTCCCCGCGGATGGCAGGAACCCCGTGCGACCGGTCCACCAGCGCATAAACCGGAAGACCAGCAGCCACGACCGCTACACCGATCAGCGCCTGCCACGGATTATGCAGCACGATCAATCCGAGCAGCACGACGACAAGAACAATGAAAAAGATCGGCGTGTACGGGTACCCTGCAGCGCCCACGTATGTAGCGGTGTCCGAGCCCCGACGGCGAAAGCGAAAGATCGTGCTCACCGTCAACCCCAGGAACGCCACCGCCGCAAAGATGAAATACGAAATAATCTGGTTGAAGCTGCCAAAGCCCACCAACACCGAAGCCATTACGACTTGCAAGAGGATGGCGCGCGAGGGCGTCCTAAACTTGGGATGTGGAACTGCGATCGCCGAGAAGAACAGGCCATCTCGCGACATGGCGTAATAGACCCGTGGCGCCACCATGATCAGAACCGCCACGCTTCCCAATACGCAGACGACCACTGCCCCCGACAACACCCTGGCGCCCGCTGCGCCGAACAATACTTCTCCCGCGACCGTGACGAAACCCTGATCAGAACTGACTCTCTCCAAGGGCACAAGATATAAAAAGACGCCAGTAATAAAGATATAGACAGCGCTCACGCATAACACGCCTGCCACCAGCGCACGCGGCAGCACACGTTCCGGATTCTTAACTTCGCCGGCAATCTTGCTCACATCCCACCAGCCGCCAAATGAAAAGAAAGCTGCAACGGCCGCGACTGCGAGTGCCGGGAAGAGCGGCATCGATCCCGAGCGTTGATGAACGAAGGGCACAAAATTCCGCCAAGCTCCCAATCCAAACAACAGCCCTCGCAATACGATTACGCCGAGAATTCCAAACTTGAGCCAGGTAACAACCCGCAGCAGTCCCGCGCTGATCCGCAGGTTCACGATGTTGATCAGTCCAAGCGCGAGCAGGGTCGCAATCGCGGCAGACTTCGTGATGGTGCTGCTCCATCCAAAGACATAGGAGGCGTAAGTCGCCATGCCCACAGCCAGGGCCGCCGTGATTCCCGGATCCATTACCAGCAGGCACATCCAGCCGTACAAGAACGCAATCCGCTTTCCGTACGCTTCGCGCAGGTAGACGTACAAACCGCCGTCTTCCGGAAATCGTGTTGCTAATTCGCCGAAACAGAGCGCGCCGCTGAGCGCCATGGCTGCCATCAGCGTCCATACAAAAAGCAGCCAGAATGGCGAGCCAAGCGCCTTCGCCATTCCCGCCGGTGTCATGAAGATTCCGATGGCGATCGATTCGCCCACCACGGCGGCGATTGCCGACCCAAGCCCCAGTTCCCGACGTAAGTTTGCAACGTCCCCGATGATTACAGCCCTTTCGTTAGAAACTTTCGCGAGCACCAGCAATCGAGCGAGACTCTACGGAGGATGCGACGCAGGAACAATACCTGAAATATACTAGACAGTCTTCGCAACACTGGCTTTCTCGTCATCGCTCGCATCACCATGCGCTTTCATCGGGAGGCACTTCCGCAATGACATCTAGGAACTTTGCCCTTTCCACTGCATTCATTCTGCTTGGCATCCTTTCCACCCTTTCTCCTGCTCAATCGACACCCAAGCCGGACATCAATGCGTACGCTCCCACTCCGCCCATGGGATGGAACAGCTGGAACAAGTTCCAATGCAACGTAGATGAAAATCTGATTCGCCAGACCGCCGATGCCATGGTGTCCTCGGGCATGAAAGACGCTGGCTACCAGTACGTCGTCATCGACGACTGCTGGCAGGTATCGCGTGACAAAAATGGAAACATCGTTGCTGACCCGCAGCACTTTCCCTCGGGTATCAAGGCGCTTGCCGATTACGTCCATTCGAAAGGTCTGAAGTTCGGTATCTATTCCGACATTGGCACCAAGACCTGCGCTGGACGCCCCGGCAGCCGCGGCCACGAATTTCAGGACGCGCTGCAATACGCAGCTTGGGAAGTGGACTACCTCAAGCTCGACTGGTGCAACACCGGCACGCAAAACGGTCCCGCGTCCTACAAAACCATGCGCGACGCACTCGATGCTGCGGGCCGTCCCATCGTGCTCAGCCTCTGCGAATGGGGCACCAACAAACCCTGGCTCTGGGGAAATGGCGTCGGCAATCTCTGGCGTACCACCGGCGACATCAGCGACAAGTGGGAAGGTCAAACGAAATGGCCCGACGGCAGCTGCTGTTCGAACGGCATGCTGGCCATAGTCGATCAACAAGTCGGCCTGGAGAGTTTTGCCGGGCCCGGCCACTGGAACGACCCTGACATGCTGGAAGTCGGCAACGGTGGTATGACCGATACCGAATATCGTTCACACTTCAGCCTATGGGCAATTCTTGCCGCGCCGCTGATTTCCGGTAACGACGTGCGCAGCATGCGACCCGAGATTCGCGACATTCTGATCAACAAAGAAGTCATCGCCGTCGATCAGGATCCGCTGAGCCGAGAAGGTCATCGCGTCAGCCAGAATGGCGATCTTGAAGTCTGGGCAAAGGAAATGGCCGACGGCTCTCGTGCTGCAGTGCTTTTGAACCGCGGAGCATCCGAGCAGATGATCACCTTGCGCTGGAACGATCTCGGATATCCCAGTCACCTCGCGGCCAACCTTCGCGACCTCTGGAGTCACAAAGATCTTGGTAGCTTCAAAGATCAGTTTTCCACCGGCGTGCCTTCCCACGGTGTCGTGATGGTGAAGGTACAACCATGAGGGCGTAGTGGTTTTATAGTATTGCGATCGGCTGGATTCACATCGATGATCGTCGATCTGTAGCCCTTCGTCCAAGTCATGAGCGAAACCGCAATCGCAGTTCCCGCAAAACCGAAAGTCTGGCGCCGGCACCTCGTGCAATCGGGCGCGGTGCTGTTCGTCATTTGGATCTGCTTCGTCACCTACATCGGCTGGGCGATGCGGCAGCCTCCGGAAGTCTTCGGCAGCGTGATGAAGCGCATGCCCATGCCCGCGTACTTCCTATTCCCGTTTGAGACGATGTGGTCCTCCGCGCGAAAGGGCTCGCTGCAGGTAAATTCTGTCGCTCCCGACTTCGATCTTGAAACCTATGACAAAAGCGGCCACGTCCAGCTTTCTTCATTCCGCGGCAAGCAGCCGGTTGTACTCGTCTTCGGCAGCTACACCTGACCGCCCTTCCGGCGGGAGGTTCCCGCTCTCAACAAACTTGCCGCCGCCTACGATGGCAAGGTCGCCTTCTACGCCGTTTACATCCAGGAAGCCCATCCGACTGACATTTGGCAGATGCAGAGCAACGTGAAAGACAACGTCCTCTTCGCCAGTCCTAAAACCCTTCAGGAACGCGAGGCAGTGGCAGGAAGCTGCATACGGAAGCTGGGCATCAAGTTTCCCGCGGTCATCGACAATATCGACAATCGAACCGAGCAGGCTTACACCGGATGGCCCGATCGTCTATACCTGATTGATCGCGAGGGGAAGGTCGCTTTCAAAACTAAGCCCGGACCCTTCGGGTTCAAACCCGGCCAGTTGGAAGCCGCCATCAAATCACTGCCGCAATAGCATCAGTTGTCGGATTATCCTAGTGCCATGACCAAGGTCCTCGCACTCTGTCTCGCTCTGACTGCCGGGCTGTGCAGTTTTTCGGCCGCCCAGGAAATTCACGTTGCGGCTGCTTCGGATTTAACCGTGGCGATGCCCGTCCTTGCGGAGCAATTTGAGAAACAAACTCATTGCAAGGTCATCGTGTCGTTCGGCTCGTCGGGCAACTTCTATCAACAGCTGCAGAACGGTGCGCCCTTCGATATATTCCTTTCTGCCGACACACAATATCCGCAGAATCTGCAGGATGCTGGCCTTACTACGCCAGGAACGTATCGCGAGTATGCATCCGGAAAAATTGTTCTCTGGGTGCGCGGCGAATCCAAACTCGACCTTTCTCAAGGCCTCAAAGCGTTAACCAATGAAATGGTGAAGAAAATAGCGATCGCTAATCCCCAACACGCGCCCTACGGAACGGCCGCAGCATCCGCACTGAAAGTAGAAGGAATTTACGATCAGGTCTCGACCAAGCTGGTATTCGGCGAAAACATTTCGCAAGCCGCACTCTTTGTGCAGAGCGGCAACGCTGACGCCGGCATCATTGCGTACTCGCTGGCTCTGAGTCCAACCATGAAGAATGCAGGACGTTTTGTCGAGGTTCCGGCCACAGAGTACCGGCCTATCCGTCAAGCGGCCGTGGTGATGAAGAATGCAAAAAATGCAGAAGCGGCGAACAACTTCGTGGAGTTTCTCGGCAGCGACGCTGCACGACGCACCCTTCAGCTGAACGGATTTACCACGAATTAAAAGGCGGCCCCGTTTACGAGGCCGCCGTCGTTCGCATTACGCAACTTTATGTTTGCGTGTCGAATCACTAGACTTCATCATCTTTCGATCGCCCACCGGCGTAGAGTCGACCTTCGATGTCTTCTCCGAATTCGGCTTCGGATCGTACAGCGTGACGTTCAGTCCTTCCCCTTCGTCGGTGAAAGAAATCAGACGCTCGTAAACAATCTTGGCCCGCGCTTCAGCCGCGATGTTGCTCCTCAGATCGACCGCCAGGTCGCCCCTGATCTTCAAGTAATCCTCGGTCCAGGCATCGCCCACGGAATTGAAAAGACTCACGCCTCGTCCGCCGGCAATCGTTTGGGTGAGGCTGGACCCGAGTCGCTCCAGCGCAAGTTGGTTGGGTGCCGGCATCACCGGCGCAATCTGAATCGTGTGGGTTCGTTCTTTTTCTTGTAGGAGGCAAGAAGGAAGGTTGAAGTTGGCCTCGCCGCTCAGAACTTCCAGAACTGCGGAATCATTAGAGAGTTTTCATCCGTGACCGCCCCCATTCCGCTTGAGTCTCTCTCCGCCCTGCCGATGTTCGGGAAAGTGCGAGATCCGCAGACGCCTCTGAAGGAGAGTGCCATGAAATGGTTTTATAACCTGAAACTAGCCACCAAGCTGCTGTTGAGTTTTCTCTTGATAGCGGGCATTGCAGGCATCATTGGATATCAAGGTGTTTCCAGCACCAACAAAGTGGCCGCTGCGAGCGAGGAGATGTACTCCAATGCATTTGTCTCGATTCGCGAACTGGCAGCTGCGCAAAGCGCATTTCTCGACGCCAGGATGCGTACCCGTAGCTCAGTAAGCGTTCCCACGGCGGACGAACGCCGCAAGGAATATGCCGCGTTTCAAGCTGACAGTCAGTTGATCGACCAGCATCTCGCAACCTATCTCACAACCCCGTTGAGCGACCGCGAGAAAGTCCTGGCGCCAAAACTGCAGTCAGAATTGGTCGACTACCGGCGTCGTGTCGAACCCGGATTTTCTCTCGCCATCGAAATGAAAGACAAAGAGGCGGGCCGCCTTTTAAATACCCTGAAAGATCTCACTTCCGCCACGGCGACCGATTTCGAGGAACTCCTCGCGATCAACGACAAGTTCGCCCAAGACAAAGAGCACTCCAACACCGCACTCGCAGCTTCCGCCACCCGCACGATCCTCGTGTTTATCGCACTGGGCATCCTCGCTTCATTTGGCCTTGGATGGTTCTTGACTCGCCTGATCGCCGCCCCCATCAAGCAGTTGCAGGCACTTGCCGCGAAACTCGCGATCGGCGATGTGAACGTCGAAATCAAGGCAGATTCCAAGGACGAAGTCGGAATGCTCGTGCAAACTTTAGCCGACCTCGCCTCCCTGACCAAAGAGCGTGCACGAGCAGCCGAGCAGATTGCGGCCGGTGATCTGAAGGTCGAGATCAAGCCCGCCTCCGCTAACGACGTTCTCGCGAAGAGCTTCCAATCCCTCCTCGATACCTTGAAGTGCCTCATGCAGGAAATGAAGCTCATGTCGGATCAGCATGACGCCGGCGATATCGACGTCATGATTGACAGTCGCAAGTTCCAGGGCGCCTACACCGAAGTAGCTGCCGGCATCAATAAAATGGTCGCCGGGCACATCACGGTTAAGAAAAAGGCGATGGCCTGCCTGGCGGAATTTGGACGAGGCAACTTCGAAGCACCCCTCGAAAAGTTTCCCGGCAAGAAAGCCTTCATCAATGAAACCTTTGAGCAAGTTCGAGGCAATCTCAAGAGCCTGATCGCCGATACCCAAACCCTTTCCGACGCCGCCATCCATGGCCGCTTGGGCTTCCGCGCCGACGCGAACCGTCAGCAGGGCGATTTCCGTAAGATCGTCCAAGGGGTCAACTACACCCTCGACACCATCGTCGGAAAATTTGATGCCATTCCCAAGCCGATTCAGTTCATCGATAGCAATTACAAAATCCAATACATGAACCGGGCCGGCTTGGAATTGTTGGGCAAAAGCAATGACAGTCTGATCGGATCGAGATGCGGCTACAATTCCGTCGCTTGCAACACGGAGAAATGTACCTGCGCGCAAGCCATGAAGTCAGACACCCTGATTAAAATCGAAACCGGTGCCAACATTCAAGGAAAGCGTTACGACTTCACTTGTTGTGCCGTTCCTTTGAAAGACGGCGAAGGCAAGATTATCGGCGCCTTCGAATTGCTCGACGACGAAAGTTCTACGAAGTCCGCAATCCGGCAGGCGGAGAAGGTCTCCGAGTACCAGGCTCGCGAGGCGAAAAAGCTCTCGGCCAGCCTGCTGCAGTTTGCCGAAGGAGATCTCGGAATCACCGTGCAGGTGGACGCCGGAGACCAGGACACCGCCGCGGCTCGCAAAGCCTATGAAGATATCGGAGAGGCGGTCCGCAAGTCGGCATCGTCCGTCCGTGCTGCGATGCTCGAAATTAACGCCACCACCGACGAACTCCTGAAATCAGCTCAGGCCCTTAACAACGTCAGTCAGCAGATGACAGCCAGCGCCGACGAAACTGCCAGCCAGGCCAACGTTGTTTCCGCGGCTTCCGAACAGGTGAGCCGCAACGTGCAGACAGTTGCCAGCGGCGCCGACCAGATGGGTGCTTCCATCAAGGAGATTGCCAAGAACACGGCGGAAGCCACCCGGGTTGCGCATTCCGCGGTGCAAACTGCGGAGTCAACCAACAAGACCATCGGCAAACTCGGACAGAGCAGCGCCGAGATCGGCCAGGTCATCAAGGTCATCACTTCGATCGCCCAACAGACCAACCTGCTCGCCCTCAATGCCACCATCGAGGCCGCACGCGCCGGAGAAGCCGGCAAAGGTTTCGCGGTCGTCGCCAACGAAGTGAAAGAGCTCGCCAAAGAAACTGCAAAGGCGACCGAGGATATCAGCCGCAAGATCGAAGCGATTCAGTCCGATACCACCGGAGCGGTCTCCGCGATCGGTGAGATCGGCACCGTAATCACCCAGATCAGTGACATTCAGACCACGATTGCCAGCGCAGTTGAGGAACAGAGCGTCACCAGCAACGAAATCAGCCGTAACCTCGCCGAGGCTGCAAAGGGCAATATCGACATCACTCGCAACGTCACCGGCGTCGCCGAAGCTGCTCGTACCACCACCTCCGGAGCGGCCGAGACCCAGCAGAGCGCGAGGTCTCTGGAGCACATGGCCCTCGAAGTCAAGAAACTGGTCTCTCGCTTCAAGTTTGACGAGGGACACGCCTCGAACGGAAACGGTGCCGACCACTATTCGCCGGCGTCTTCGAAATCTGGGAGGACACCGTCAGGCACCATGATTCAGTAAAGCCGCTGCTCGACTCTGCCCGGCGATTCATTTCGCCGGGCCTTTCTATGCCTTGGACCTTTGCTGCCACTGCACGATCTTTGCCGTCGTGATTGCCTGTCCTACATGTCTCTGGGTGTGATCCGCGACATGCACCAGCAGCCCTCCGACCGTCGTTGGCAATTGTTTCTTACCAACTAACCTCACCTTCTCGATTTCCGACGGAACAAATGCTCGTACGCGTGCCGCCGCAGCCGCCAGCGCGGCCTCCAGTTCGGCAAGAACTGAAGCGCGATCCGCATCCGGCGCGGATTCGGTGCGCAAGACGTTCAATTGCTCTGGAGATAGTTGTTTCCCTTCCGCGTAACTCAACAACCGGTCCAGGCTCCGCGCGATGTGCCGCAAATGAAACGCCACCGGCGCAATCTCCCCGGGACGGGCATTCAACTCCTCGTCGCTCAGCTCCGAACACCAGCGTTGTATGTCTTCTTTTGCAAGCTCGAGGGCATGCAGTACGGCGCGCTGCACCGCATGCACCTCCGCATGGGTGCCGCGCAACCAGGGTTCCGGCTGGCTAACAGGGGAATTCATTTCGTGTCCTTTCTCGAAACAAATCAGAAGGGGCACTCGCCGGTGCCCCTCGCTTTACTCTTTGAATTGAAAGTTACGCTTCGATCAATTCTATTTTTCCATCTTTCCTGCGATGCAGCACGTTGACTCTTCCCTTTTTGTCACGAAACACAAAGACCTCACGATCGCGGAACTCACATTCCTTCACCGCTTCTTCGATCGTCATCGGCCGAAGTGCTACCGCATCCTGCGAGCGCGTCAGATGTGCCTCCGTGGTGCGCGTGATGGACGGAAACTTATGCACGATGATCGGCACAGCGGTTGTTGCAGTCGCGCCCACCGCTATGGTGAGTGCCTGCTCGTCGCCGGTTTCTTTCCAATCGGCTTTCCCTTTGCGCTTGATATTCCGACGGCGTCCGTTGTGCTTCAGCGCCTGCTTTTCGATATGGTCGAGGGCTTCGCCGATCGCGGTCCGCATGTCGGTCGATTCCGCCAGCCCCACCAGATCGTTCGCACGACGCTTGATCGTGATTTCGGCAATATTGCGATGTTTTTCGACGGAGAGAATCACCTTGCTCTTGAAACTGTCACCGAGGATCTTGGTGAGCTTTTCGAGTCCAGCTTCCACCTCCTTACGAACGGCGGGAGTGATGTTGTACTGTCTGCCAATGACTTCTACGTTCATTGCTCCCCTCCTGGTTGTTCACGCGCAGGCGCAAAACAGTTTGCAAAATGCCTGCCAACGTACATTTATTTGACGCCTTAAATGAACCTACGGGCAATAGCAAATTCGAAAACTTAAGTCATTTTTGACGGCAATCCGCCTTCCCCTCTCGAAATTCACGGGTTTTTCTAAAATTTCCATAATGTCTTCTGGCACATCTCCTGCAAATCATCCCAACCGGAGGTGACAACGATGGTCACGGGAAACATCAGCAATCTATACCGGTCGCAAGTGACGAATCAGTTTGAACAGATGCGTACAACCTTTCAGTAGCTCGGAACTGACCTTCAATCGGGTAATGTCGCAGCGGCGCAGAAGGATTTTGCGAACCTGACCTCCTCCCCCTCGACTACCATCCCCACCCACAATTCCATGCCGAAGGCGATGCAGTAGCTTGGGCAGGATCTGCAATCGGGCAATGTCACGGCCGCCCAGCAGGACTACGCCACGATCCAAAGAGCGCTACAGCAGCACCTCGTTCACTCTCGTCATGGCCAGCAAGCCAGCGCGACATCCAACCCCACCGATACCCCGGCGACGACCGACCCGTTAAGCCTCTTCAAGAATCTCGCGATCACCGCCGCTTCCGCATACGGGGGCGCAGGCATCAGCAGTGTGTTGAATGCCGGCTCTGCTCTCAGCCAAGTGGCTTAAGCCCACCCGCGCGGTGCGATAGCCATCCAAACTTTTAAGCGAATTGGAGAGACTTCGACTCCTTCACGCCGAACTAGAAAGTCGGGCCCTGATGAATTTCCGCTTGGTGATTTACCTCTTCCTTGTTCTTGCCAGCTATTCCGGCACACGTTTCGTTACCCAGTCGCCTTTATTTTCCAACCTGGGCTTCTTAAATTTGGGCGCGCGCTGGATACCGCCTCAAGCCGTGGCCGTGCCTGCGCCGGGAGTTCTTTCCCGGTAATCGCCCGGACCTTTGGCATTTGCCAACTCGCAAATTGCTTTTCTCCGGATCGCGAATTGTGTTCATCTAATCCCAGCAGTTATGGATGGACTCTTCAGCGGCGGTGAAAACGAAGTCCAGGAAGCTTCCTGGTGGCGCAATGGCGTCCGAATGCTATTCGCTTCGGAGTTCGGCGCTGCCAACCGTCTCCTTCCGCGCTGGATCTTCCTCCGACTCTTAGGCCTGATCTACGCCTCAGCGTTTTATTCCCTCCTCCGTCAGGTACAAGGCCTGATCGGTACGGACGGCATTCTCCCGGCACGCGACTATCTGCAGATGATCGCGCACAATGCGCCGGGAATTGAACGCTTCTGGTATGCCCCTTCGCTCTACTGGATCGCTTCCAGTTCCCCCGCCATCCTCGCGTTCTGCTGGATCGGCCTGGTCGCCTCGATCCTCCTGGTACTGAACCTCTGCCCTCGCGGCATGTTGTTCGTTTGCTTCCTGTGTTTCCTCTCCTTCGTCAGTGCCGCCGGCGATTTCTCGTCTTACCAATCGGATGGGATGTTGCTCGAAGCAGGGTTCATTTCTTTGTTCTTCGCGCCACCCGGAATACGTCCCGGGCTAGGCGCGTCTCATCCGCCCTCACGCGCGAGTCTTTTCCTTCTCCAATGGGAGTGGCTTCGAATCTACTTCGAGTCAGGAATCGTGAAGCTCGCCAGCGGCGATATCCAGTGGCGCAATTACACCGCTATGGATGAGTACTACCAGAACGGCCCCCTCCCCACCTGGATTGGCTGGTACGTCCAGCACCTGCCACATAGCTTTCACGCCTTCACCGTCGGAGCAACCCTTGTGTTGGAACTCGGTCTTGTCTGGATAATCCTGTTCCCCCGCCGCTTCCGCATTGCGCTCTTCTGCCTGGTAACGGTCTGGGAGATCGGGGTGATCTCTACGGCGAATTATGCGTTCTTGAATTACCTCGTCTTATCGCTCGGCATTCTGCTGGTGGACGACCATTTTCTAAACTTTGTGTGGACACGCATCACCCACAAAACAGCACCTGCCTCGGAGGAGCCGAGACTCGGAAAAACACAAGGCTCGGCCCCGTCGTTAGTTCTTCGTAATTTCCGTGCGATGAAATTGGCGATCTCCGTCGTGATGCTCACTTGGATTTTCTATGCGACTTCCGCCGAGCTGCTGAGGTTGCTGTGGCGGCGCGTTCCCTTGCCGGGAACTCCGGTCCTTCTTCTCGAGCCCCTCCGCATCGCCAACCAATACGGTCTTTTCGCGGTCATGACGCGCGGCCGCTACGAGATCGAATTCCAAGGTTCCAACGACGGCAACACTTGGACGCCCTATCCTTTCCGCTACAAGCCTCAGGCGCTCAATGAATCGCCGAAAATCTTTGCTCCCTATCAGCCGCGCTTCGACTGGAACCTCTGGTTCGCCTCCCTCGACACCTGGCGCGACAACGCGATCGTGCCCAATGCCGAGATACGGCTTCTCTCCAACGATGCAAGCGTCTTGAAATTATTCGCCGGCAATCCATTCCCAACCCAGCCGCCCAGGCAGGTCAAAGCCGTCCTGTGGCAGTATTGGTTCACCTCCATGGAAGAAAAGCGACGGACAGGAAACTGGTGGCGACGCGAGTTAGTCGGACAATACGCCCCGACATTGGAATTGCGCGAGAATGGCACAGTTCGTGTCGTCGCCATGCCCGACGAAGATAGGCCGCAGCCATGAATTCTCGCGGCCGAGTCGTGGTGGTCGGCGCAGGTCCGAACGGCTTAGCTGCCGCAATCGTCGCCGCGCAAGCAGGCTTCGCCGTTGAAGTCTTCGAGGCCGAAGCCGAGGTCGGAGGCGCCGCGCGCACCTTGCCGCTCACCCTCCCCGGCTATCTTCATGACTTTGGCTCCGCGGTACATCCCATGGCTGCAGCATCGCCCTTCTTCCAATCTCTTCCGTTGCAAGCGCATGGCCTGGAGTGGATTCATTTCCCCGCTCCGCTCGCTCACCCGCTCGACGACGGCACCGCGGTCACCCTCGAGCGCGATCTCAACGCCGCCGCCGAACAACTCGGACCGGATGGAACCGCATGGAAAGACCTGATCGGCCCGCTCGCAGCGCGATGGAACGACCTGGCTACCGAAATCCTGCAGCCTATCCTGCATGTTCCCAAACATCCCTTCTTGCTGGCGCACTTCGGATTGCGCGGGCTTCTACCGGCTACGAAGTTCGCCAATTTCTACTTCAAAGATCCACGAACCAAAGCGCTCTTTGCGGGAATGGCCGCACATTCATTTCTCGCCCTCGATGAGCCCATGAGTTCCGCCGTGGCGCTGGTTTTAGCGGCCACCGCACACGCAGTGGGCTGGCCGATTCCCCGCGGTGGCGCGGGAGCGATCGCCAAAGCCCTCACCGGCCACCTGCAAAGCTTGGATGGAACTGTCACAACCTCGCATCGCGTGGATCGGCTCAGTTCGCTGGGCGATTTCAACTTCGCTCTGTGTGACGTCACGCCGCGCCAGGTCTTACAACTCGCGAACTTCCCTGATACCTATACCCGCTTGCTGCAGAAGTATCGCTACGGTGCCGGAGTGTTCAAAGTCGATTACGCCCTATCCTCGCCAATTCCGTGGAAGGCGCGCGCCTGCTCGGAAGCCTCGACCGTGCACGTCGGCGGATCCATGGAAGAAATTGCGGCATCGGAGAAAGCAGTCCGATTGGGAAACCACGCCGAGCGGCCCTTCTTGCTGGTAGCCCAGCCCACTCTCTACGACACCAGCCGCGCGCCGGCGGGAAAGCACATCGCCTGGGCTTACTGTCATGTTCCGAACGGCTCAACCATCGACATGTTGCCGCGCATTGAAGCACAAATCGAACGCTTCGCTCCCGGCTTCCACGATTGCATAATCGCCCGTCGCCCCTGGACTCCCGCCGACCTCGAAATCCGCGACGCCAACCTCGTCGGCGGCGACATCAACGGCGGTGTAGCCGACTGGCGCCAGCTCCTCCTGCGTCCAACCTGGCGGCAATATGCAACCGCGCTTTCCAATGTGTATCTGTGTTCGTCCTCAACGCCGCCCGGCGGAGGCGTGCATGGCATGTGCGGATTCAACGCCGCACAGGTGGCGGTCAAGCGCTTTAGTAAGAAACTGAATTAATTGCGGACGCGACGCTGATGCGTGCTGGGGATGCGCATATCTTCGCGATACTTTGCCACCGTGCGCCGGGTGACTTGAATGCCCTGCGATTGCAGAATGCGGGTGATCTGCTCGTCGGTCAGAGG
>PLWX01000272.1:0-1438 GCA_003151155.1 Acidobacteriaceae bacterium | reverse complement strand
TTGATCATCATCGGCTTGAGCTGGTCGATTCCCTGGTCCAGGAAATCGCGTTGCCGATTGATAATCGAGTAGCAGACCTTCAAAATCGTCTGCTTACGTTGTTCAATGTTTTTAATGAGTTGGATCGCTGACTTATAGCGTTCCTTCACATAGTTACGGACGTCTTTCTCCGCCGCATCGCGATTCAGAAGGCGCTTATATCCAGGGTTCACCCGGAGTTGCGGAATCTCCTCATCGTTCATCACCACGATGAACTCGTCGCCCTGCTTCACGAACGCAACGTCAGGTTCGATCAACCGGGTTTCCTGCTTGTTGTAGCGAAGTCCCGGCTTCGGATCGAGGGTACGAATAAAGTCGAGAGCTCCGGTCACCGCCTCGAGCGGCTTCCCGATAGCCTTGGCGATCTCCTTATATTGCTTGTTCTGGAGTTCGCGCATGTGGTGCGTGATCATCTGGATCCCGTCATCGATCGCCTGGGCAATATGTCCGTTGCCGTTTTTGTGCGGCATCGACTCGAAATAGCGCAACTGGATCAGCAGGCACTCGCGCAGGTCCGAAGCCGCGATTCCGATCGGGTCCAGATTCTGCAGAATATGAATCGCCTCTTGCAGGGCGTCACGACTGAATGGCACCGGCGCCGGAGCGGTCCGCGGAGGCACCAACGAAGGACGCGGCGGCTCGACCACGGTCTGCACTTGCACCGGAGCCTCAATCTCCGCTTCCACCTCGTCGGCTTCTATCGGATCCGCGACTGCCGGACTCGCAAAGACTTCCATATCGAGCGCGGCAATCTGCTCATCGACCTGGGCAACGAGATCATCCGTCGCCGCTACGCTGCTAATTTCCTCCGCCGGATCAGCCGGCTCTTCCTCAACGATGCCAAGCAACTCGTCTTCGCTCGCGGTCAGGTAGCCCTCATCGTTCAGATTCCCGATGACCAGTTCCGCGGCCGCGACCACGTCAGTTTTCAAATGCATCGATCCCAGCTGCCACATCAGGTGATCGGTCAGGGTTGTCGGCTTGGAAAGGAAATTCTCGAACGAAGGACGTTCCACGTCCTCCATCTCGCTGTTGCTCCGATACCCCGGATCTAAATATTCCTGGAAGAACGACCCAAAATCGATCTCCTCAAACGGGTCTTTGGCTTCGGGGGCTACAGGTGCTTCTTCGGCGGTCGCAACCGCGGAATCACGCTCCCGCTGTTCTTCTTTGGCCGAAATATCGTCCAGCATCGGCACATTTTCATCGAGCTCCTCCAGCACCGGGTTCTCAACCATCTCCTCATTGATCATGTCCTTGAGCTCCATCTTGTTGAGCGCAAGCACGCTGACCATCTGAACCAGACCCGGCGTGAGGATCTGTTTCTGAGAGACTTTCAAATTGAGACGCGGCTGTAGAAGCACCATAAGGAATCGGGGTCCCGTTTACGTGAGCGACT
>PLWX01000104.1 GCA_003151155.1 Acidobacteriaceae bacterium | reverse complement strand
TTTTGATGTGCTGCCTCTCCTTGCATATCGCAGCGAGGAACACACCAAGGAAGGCAATCGCTAGAAGCGATGCTCCAACCAAAACCGCGATTCCTACCATCTCCGCCTCCGGCGAACGGTGAACTCGAATCTTCACCACTCGCACCCGCCTCAATATCATTAGAGAATGGGCGGCCTAAAAACCGAATAAA
The DNA here is from genome assembly GCA_003151155.1 of Acidobacteriaceae bacterium. Classification (GTDB taxonomy): domain Bacteria; phylum Acidobacteriota; class Terriglobia; order Terriglobales; family Acidobacteriaceae; genus Korobacter. Next base: position 5,398 of record PLWX01000104.1, on the reverse strand, counting down.
CTGTCCATAAAATGTTCGTAAACGAGTAGCTCTGGATTTCTATTGAGGAGCGGAGTAAATGTATGGTCCGCCGCCTTGTCGCAAGCGAAAAGTGAGGGTGGCGGGTTGGTCTGCGCGAATGTATTCGGCCTTTATTGGAGTGGATTACTCCGGCCATGATGGAATGCGCTGCGCTCTCTTCCTCATTAAATAGGCAGTCTTGTGAGGACTTTTTTGCTCCTCAGGTTTGGAGAGCGCCGGGTTCGACCGTTGAGCCATCTCATTCTTCGCCAGCAGAGCTGGCAGGAAACTGTACACTCCGTAGTCGTCGCTGGGTTGCGGATGTGGGAATCGCGGATGCGATTTCCAAGCCTGGCTTCAGCCAGGCGCCATCTGCAGGCCAGTCAAGCTGCGACCGGGGTGGCTTGTAACGGAGGCCGATATGGCTCCCCCTTTGTGAGCACAGCCCAGGCCATGCGGGCCAGCTTGTTGGCTAGTGCGACGGCTGCGACATTGGGGTAAGTGCGCGCGAAAAGTAGTTCCAGCCACGTCCTCAGACCCGCCGGCTGTTTTGTGCGTTGTTGCAAGACAGCGCGAGCACCTTGAATAAAGAGCCTTCGCAAGTAGGGATTTCCCCGCTTGCTGATACCGAGCAGCTTCTGCTTTCCGCCAGTTGAGTATTCCCCTGGAACTATCCCAATCCAAGCCGAGAAGCCCCGACCATTGCGGAAGGCCGCTCCGTTGCCGATCGCCGCGATCAGTGCGGTAGCTGTAACTGGCCCGAGTCCGGGAATCGTCATCAGCCGTTGACAGTCTGCGTTGTCACGAGCGGTCTTGTTGAGCACGGCATCGGCCTCGCCGATCCGCATTGTCATCTGATCGAGTTCCAGCTTCAGTTGCGCCAGCAGGGTACGGAGTGCGCCGGATAACTTCAGATCGGCATCTTCCAGTATCCGGGGCAAGGCTGCATCTAAATGCGACCGTCCCTTGGGCAGGGTGATGCCGCGCTCAAGCAGCAACCCACGAACTTGGTTGACGATGGCCGTGCGACGCATCACCCATCGTTCGCGCACCCGATGCAGCGACTGCATATCCAACTGATCATCGGTTTTGATCGGCACGAAGCGCATCCTCGGACGGGTGACTGCCTCAGCGATCGCTTCGGCATCAATGAAGTCGTTCTTGTTCGTCTTTACGTACGGCTTCACATACTGAGCCGGCATCAATCGGACCTCATGTCCCTGCTCGCGCAATGCCCGGCCCAGGAAGTGTGCGCCGCCACAGGCCTCCATGCCGATCAATTCGACTTGCAGGTTTGCAGTGAAGTGGAGCAGTTGTTTGCGAGAAAACTTCTTCCGCACCACGATCTCGCCATGCAGATTAACCCCAACCAGATGAAACGCTGTTTTGCCAAGATCGATACCGATCGTGTGTAGCTCCATGGGATGCCTTCCTCCGTGCGCTTTTTATACCTCAGCTGCTGCCTGGGTGAAGGCGGCGGACCATCCCATTGAATAACCTTCTTACCCGCGGTCGCCTAGTAGCGCCAGATTACGTCCATGGCAAAAGTGAGTTGGCTGTGCCGGGTGCCGTTGTCGTACGGAGCGGCGTTGTAGGCGTGCTCCCAGCGCAGTTCAGGGCGGATGGTGACGACGTCCGAGATCCAATGACCCCACGTGATGGCGTGCTCGGTATAGAGGGACTTGTAGCCGGTGCGCTGGCCAGCCTTGTCGTCGAAAACTTCGTTGCGGATGGAGATGTAGTTCTTCTTCGAGAATTCGCGTTGCAGGTAGTTCACGCCAGAAACGACAGGAGCAAAGCAGCGAAACTGGCCGGCGGAGCAGATGGCACCATTGGCGTTGGGTTCGGTGGGCAGCGGGCCGCCAACAGCGGGCACGTCGCGCATGTACTCGTAGTAAGTTTCGGTGGCCATGTGCCAGCTCTGGTTGAATTTGTGGTACCAGGTGTTCACGAAGAGCTGGACATTGTTGTATGTGTAGCGTCCGCTGTTGATGCCGCTGGCGCAGGGATAGAGGTTGTCACTGCCATGATTGAACGTGTAGCTCACGCAAGCGGTGAGTGATGGCTTGCCGCCGCGTGCCCACGGAGCGATGTCATTCCCGGCGGAAATGCCGAGGTTGAACAGCCAGCGATCATTCAGCTTCAAGGTGGTGATGACGCCGGTTTGCGTGAAGGGATCGTAGGAGAACAAAAGCGAGTGGCTGTAAGTGTAATTGTTAACCGCGAGTTGGGCTTCAATGTCGGGCACCGAGATATATCGACCAACGCGAATGTCAAAGCCGTCAGCGATGTACGGATCGTAGAGATCGGCGTAGACCATCAGCGGGTCGTCGCCATATTGGCGATGTTGTTGCAGGAGTTGTTGACTGAACCATCCCTTGGCGGTGGTGAAATGGTAGTCGATGCCATACATATTGCCGATGCGGAAGCCCCAGTCGAGGTGATCGGTCTGTACCGTGTCGGGCACACGCTCGATGTAGGTGACGAGTTGGTCGAGTTCAATGCGGTTGGGATAAAAGTTGTAACCCTCGGGCAGGTTCGAGTGCTTCGAGGTGCTGAAATCGAAGCCGGGGTTGATCCATCCGTAGAGTTGGATGCGGCTGTTCTTCCACCAATCGCCGTTCGGGCCGGAATCCAACGCGCGCATCAGCGGATAGTTGGTAGTGTTGGTCGCACCGATGACGGAACTGCCACCGTAGTTCCAGTCGGCATTGGGAAAGGGCGGCGAATCGAGCGGTGGCGGTGGTATGCGGCGTGGCGAAGGTTCGCCGTCGCCGGTTTCTTGCAGCTCCTGCTTATAGGCTTCGTATAGGCGTTGGAAAAAATTCCCGTCGAGCGATTCAGACTGGCCGTAGCCATTTGAACACACGAACAGCAGTGCAGCGAAGATTGCGAATATTCGTAGCAGCATGTGCTCAATCCAAAAATAGATTGGAGTCGGAGCTGCTGCTGGAGGTTGAGGCGCGCGCGAAGAAAGTTATAAAGAGTTCATAAAATCCACTTCGACGCTGATCGATATGCGCAACAAGTTCCGCAGCTCTGCCATCTGATCAACCAATGGAACAGGAAGTCGAAACCACATTTGTCTACGACGGCCCGGAGCGGCGGAAGCACGACCCCGAACTCGCGCACCGAATCCTTAGGGGACTGAACAAACCGGTGAAACATGGAGTCTTTCGTTCGCTCGGGCTTGGGTTAATCACCGGCGCGGCCGATGACGATCCCTCGGCGATCGGCACGTATGCTGCAGCGGGCGCGACCTTTGGGCCATCGTTCTTGTGGACCGCGCCAGTGACGTTTCCGATGATGTTCGCGGTCGTATACCTGTCGTCCAAGCTTGGGCAAGTGGCGGGCAAGGGATTGTTCGCAGTGATTCGCGAGCACTATCCACGGTGGCTGCTATTTGGGTCGCTGATCGGAGTGTTGATTGGCAACATCGTTGAGGCCGGCGCGGACCTTGGCGGCATGGCGGCTGCGCTCAACGTCATTGTTCCCGTGTCAATCGGATGGATAGTCTTCGGCGTCACACTGACGATTCTCGCGCTGCAGATTTGGGGCTCGTACACGCTGATCCGCAATATCTTTCGCTGGCTGGCGCTGGCGCTGCTCGCCTACGTCGGTTCGGCGGTGCTCGCAAAGCCGGAGCTGTGGCCAGTTTTGAAAGGGACGTTCGTTCCGCACATCTACTTCACAAAAGAATTCTTGTCGATGTTGGTCGCGGTGATCGGAACGACATTGTCGGCCTATCTCTACACCTGGCAGTCGAACCAGGATGTGGAGGAGGACATTTCGATGGGCCGGAGGCGACTGACCGACCGCATGGGAACCACGAAAGAAGAACTTCGCCACTCGGCGCGCGACGTCACGTTCGGGATGTTCTTTTCCAATATCGTGATGTACTTCATAATTCTCTCAACTGCGGCAACGTTGTTCCACGCGGGCAAGACCGACATCAACACGGCCGCCGACGCCGCACAGGCGCTTCGCCCGCTGGCGGGGAACGCCGCTGGATTGCTGTTTGCCATCGGGTGATCGGCGTGGGGTTTCTGGCCGTGCCGGTGATGACCATCGGCGCGGCGTACGATCTCTCGCAAACCTTCGGCTGGAAGCACGGGCTGCACGTTAAACCCAAAGAGGCGAAGAAGTTTTACATCGCGATCACGGTGTTCACGTTCCTCGCTATGGGGCTGAACTTCTTTGGTATTAATCCGATGAAGGCCCTGGTGTGGGCGGGCATCGTGCAGGGCTTCTCCACGCCGTTCCTGATGCTGCTGGTGATGCTAATTACTAACAACCGGAAGATTATGGGGCCGTGGGTGAACTCGAGAGCGATGAATATTCTAGGATGGGCGACCACCGCAGCAATCTTTGCGGCGGCAATTGGGCTGGTGATTCGTGACATGGTTCTAGAGAAGAGTCACGAGACAGTTGGCCCTCCAGTGCGAACAAACCTTGTGCCCTCACGTTGAAGATCGAGTCGAGAGGCATCGGAAAGCTTGATCGGCTCAATAAGAAATATGAATTGGACTCCGTTCAAGCCCGTCTCTATCGTCCTCAAATCAACGAATCTTGATTCGCGCGTCTCTAACATGAAAGAGGAGTTCCGTTCTGCACAAAGCCAGATCGTCGGCACCCGCAATCCAGCCCGAAACTACAAGGTGACTAATGGCAATTATTCGGGGCACCCGGCTAGGCCCCTATGAGATCGTCGGTTCGCTGGGAGCAGGCGGCATGGGCGAAGTGTACCGCGCCAAGGACTCCCGCCTCGACCGCACTGTCGCGATCAAGGTTCTGCCTTCGCATCTTTCCTCGGACACGGAGTTAAAGCAACGTATGGAGCACGAGGCCCAGGCAATTTCCGCGCTGCAGCATGCGAATATCTGAACGCTTCACGACATCGGCTCCCAGGGCGGTATTCTGTCTTTTGGAGACAGCACTGACCGCGGTGCTGCGATGCATACCGTTCCTAATCCGTCGCAGAACCGGCAGCGCTCTCCTTCGAGAAGCTTTCCAGATCCGCGGCACTCGGTGCATTGGACCACAATTTGGAACTCTGACTGAGAGGGCCCGGTTCTCTTCTCCCGGTCTTCCCCCTTCAGTATTTCCGCTCGATGATACCTCCGCAGCCACGACGATAGTCGGCCTTCCATTTTCTCGCGTTCCGCGACGCTAAGTCGTGGCGAGATGGAACTCCACCAATCCGGCATGCATCCATAACACACGAATTCACCGTAGTCGAAAAGAGATCCAGGCTCGGAGGCGCGAAAGAATTTTCGGCATGTGCTGCAGCGCTTGACTCCGAGGAGGGTCAGAGCATCGACCACATCCTTCAAATCCTGCTGAAGACGTGAAAGAGTATCGGGAGACTGCGGCTCTGAAGTCATTTCATGCCTCCTGC
>PLWX01000249.1 GCA_003151155.1 Acidobacteriaceae bacterium | reverse complement strand
AGAGGTGTCAGCACTGCGTAAAAAGCTTGTTCCCGAATATCCACTTTGTCATGGCGCGACATTGTCAACAGAGCAAAGTCCTCTTTCGACACGCGCTGCGATAGCTTCTCGGGGACGTGACCGGGGTACGAGGCCTTCATCAGGCGGACTCTTTCGGTTCGCGCGGGAGTTGCCGGAGTTACGGACTCACCGGCGTCCGGAACTCGACTCTCTCAGGGCGCGCCAGTTTTTCTTCTGATGACGCGGTGGCCTTGGCCGCTATCGTCATTTGTTAAGCAATTTTTCTCCCCCAAAAACGCGTTGCACCATCGCAGGGCTAAGCAGCATCCTAGAAGACGCATGCAGCCGCGCCGCCCGAAAGCCGAACTCGAAGATGTGTTGGCGTTGTTTCATGCGCCGGCACGCGATTGGTTCCAAGCCGTGTTCGACGGGCCGACGCGGCCGCAGAGACTCGGGTGGCCGGCGATTGCGAAAGGCGATTCGACGCTGGTACTGGCGCCAACCGGCACCGGTAAGACCCTCGCGGCATTTATGTGGGCGATCAACCGGCTGATGTTCGAGCCGGTTCCCGATAAAGCAAAGCGGTGCCGAATCCTGTACGTCTCGCCGATCAAGGCGCTTGCGGTGGATGTAGAACGTAACCTGCGCGCGCCGTTGGTGGGCATTGCTCATGCCGCACGACGACTGGGAGTGGCATTCCATGAACCGACGATTTCTGTTCGCACCGGAGACACTCCGGCGAGCGAGCGCGCCCGGTTTCAGCGCCAGCCTTCCGACATTCTGATCACGACCCCCGAGTCGCTCTACCTGCTGCTTACGTCGAATGCCAGCGAAGCGCTCAAGTCGGTGGAGACGATTATCCTCGACGAGATCCATGCGCTGGTGCCGACGAAGCGAGGGACGCACCTCAGTCTGTCGCTGGAGCGGCTGGAACATTTGTGCGGTCGCAGAGTGCAACGAATCGGACTTTCGGCGACACAGCGTCCGCTGGAAGAGGTGTCGCACTTTCTCGGAGGTGTGGATACCTCGAGTGCGCCGCCGGCTCCAGCGCCGGATACGCCCGAGTTGATGCAAGAACTCGAAGTTGAAGCGGAGACGATTCGCTATCGCCCGGTCACGATTGTCGACGCCAGCGAGCCGAAGCGGCTGGACCTGCGCGTCGAAGTCCCCGTAGAAGACATGGCACAACTGGACGAGATCGTGCCCCTACCGAGCGGGCCCGCGTCACAGGGGCCGGTGCGGGCCTCGATCTGGAGTGCGATTCATCCGGCACTCTTAAAACTTGTCCGCGAACATCGCTCAACGTTGATCTTCGTCAACAGCCGAAGGCTCGCCGAACGGATTTCGGGAGCGATCAACGATCTTGCCGAACAATCACTGGTGCGCGCACATCACGGAAGCGTTTCCGTCGGGCAGCGTAAAGAGATTGAAGAACTGCTGAAGTCAGGGCAGTTGCGCGGGCTGGTGGCGACCTCGTCCTTAGAATTGGGCATCGACATGGGAGCGGTCGACCTGGTGGTGCAGATCGAAGCGCCGCCTTCGGTGGCCAGCGGGATGCAGCGCATTGGACGCGCCAGCCACCAGGTTGGAGCGGTCAGCAAAGGGCTGATCTTTCCGAAATTTCGTGCCGATCTGGTGGCGTGTGCTGCGGTGACGCAGGCAATGCAGGATGGCGAAGTGGAAGCAATTCGCTATCCGCGCAACGCGCTCGACGTGCTGGCGCAGCAGATCGTGGCTGCGGTCGCGATGGAGACGTGGAATGTGGATGCGCTGTTTACCTTCATGCGCGGCAGTGCTCCGTTCGCTTCGCTGACGCGCGCGCTATTCGAGGGTGTACTCGACATGCTCTCGGGGCGCTACCCTTCGGATGAATTCGCGGACTTACGCCCACGGATTACATGGGATCGGTTGGAGAATACGTTGACCGCGCGGCAGGGCGCGAAGAGTGTTGCAATCGCGAATGGTGGAACCATCCCCGACCGCGGCCTCTACGGCGTATTTCTCGCAGGCGCGGATAAGGGCGGGCGTCTGGGCGAACTCGACGAGGAGATGGTGTTCGAGAGCCGGCCGGGAGAGACGATTATCCTCGGCGCTTCGACATGGCGCATCGAGCAGATCACGCATGACCGCGTGCTGGTATCGCCTGCGCCGGGAGAGCCGGGCAAGATGCCTTTCTGGCATGGCGATACTGCGGGGCGGCCGGCAGAGTTTGGCGAACGCATCGGCGCGATGGTGCGGCGACTGCTCGATATGCCGCGAGGCGCGGCCATTGCGACGTTGATTGAAACCCACAAGCTCGACGCCAATGCCGCAGAAAACCTGATGCGCTATCTCGAAGATCAGCGCGAAGCTACCGAGCAGGTTCCCTCCGACAAGAACATCGTGGTCGAGCGTTGCCGCGATGAACTGGGCGATTGGCGCGTTTGTGTGCTTACCCCGTTTGGCAGTCGCGTGCATGCGCCGTGGTGTATCGCGATCACCGCAAAATTGCGCGCGGATTACGGACGCGGAGTGGAGAGCATGTGGTCGGAAGACGGATTCGTGATTCGCATGCCGGATTCCGATGAGCCGCTCGACATCGAGATGCTCTTCCCGAGCGTGGCGGAGTTCACCGCATTGGTGACACATCAACTGGGCGGAACGTCATTGTTTGCGGCGAAATTTCGCGAGGCCGCTGGACGGGCCCTGTTGTTGCCGCGACGTCGTCCGGGGCAACGCACAGCATTGTGGCAACAGCGCAAACGAGCCGCGGATTTGTTGAGCGAAGCCGCACGGTTCTCGAGCTTCCCTCTTTTATTGGAGACGTATCGCGAATGTATGCGCGATGTGTTCGACCTGCCCGCCGCCGCAAGTTTGCTGCGCAATATTCAGAACGGGCAAGTGAAAGTGATCAGCGTGGAATCGAAGCGGCCATCGCCGTTTGCTTCGTCGCTGTTGTTCTCCTATATCGCCAATTACATTTACGAGGGCGATGCGCCGCTGGCGGAACGGCGTGCGCAGGCCCTATCCATCGACCAGGCGCAGCTACAGGAGTTGTTGGGGGACACGGATTTCCGCGAGCTGCTCGACGCGAGCGTGCTGGATGAAGTTGAAGCACAGTTGCAAGCGCTTGAAACCGAGTATGGGGTTCGCAACGCGGATGCCCTGCATGATCTGTTGCGTCGCATCGGCGATTTGAGCGCAGCGGAGATAGCGCAACGAACGGAAGAAGTCGATCCGGCGGCGCTGATTGCGCAACTGGAGCGCGAGCGGCGCATTGTGAGAGCCACCGTAGCAGGGGAGAAGCGATACATCGCGGTGGAAGACGCGGCGCGTTATCGCGATGCGCTCGGCGTACCGTTGCCGCCGGGGCTTCCGGAGATCTGGCTGAACAAAACGGAAGACCCGTTGCTGTCGCTGTTGCGCCGTTATGCGCGCACGCATGGACCTTTCACTACGGCGCGAGCGGCAGCGCGGTTTGGCGTAGAAAACCTTTCGGTGGAACAGGCGCTGACTTCGCTCAATGCCCAGGGAAAGTTGCTGGAGGGCGAATTCCATCCGCAAGGAAGCAGTCGTGAGTGGTGCGATCCGGAGGTGTTGCGCATTGTGCGCCGCAAGACGCTGGCGCGCCTGCGCAAAGAAGTGGAGCCAGTCGATGAGCCGGTGTATGCGCGGTTGATCGCGCGCTGGCAGGGAGTCGCAACGCCACGTCGCGGGATGGATGCGCTACTCGATGCGGTGGAATTGCTGCAGGGGGTGGCGCTGCCGGCAAGTGTGCTGGAGCGCGAAATTCTGCCGGCGCGAGTGAAGGAATACCAGCGTGGAGACCTCGATGCATTGATCGCTGCCGGCGAAGTGCTGTGGGTGGGCGTGGAGCGATTGGGACGCCGGGACGGACGTATCGCGCTCTACACGGCGCAGAATTTTGCGCGGTTGTTGCCGTCGGCGGAGTTGCGGCCTCCGGTTGAACTTTCAGAGTTAGCGCAGAAGTTGCTCGAATTCTTGCGAACCCAAGGAGCCTCGTTCTTCCCTGCCCTGCAGCAAGCGGCTGGCGCGGGATTCTTTGGCGAGACGCTCGACGCGCTCTGGGAGTTGGTGTGGGCGGGACTCGTGACGAACGACACGTTGCAGCCGTTGCGAGCGTTGGTGAGTGGCGGAGGAGACGGCAAGCGATCGCACGAGGAGCGGAAAACCGGACGGCCGGAAGCGTTGCTGCGCGCGCGGAACAGACTCGGTTCGCCCGCTGGACAGGGGCGGTGGTCGCTGGTGGAAACGCGACGTGTGAATCCATCGAGCACTACGGAGTGGAGCGCGGCGACAGCGCAGCAATTGTTGAATCGCTATGGGATCGTCACTCGCGAAGCAGTCGCAGCCGAGAACCTCACGGGTGGGTTCAGCGCTGTCTATCCGACGTTGCGCACGATGGAAGATAGCGGATTTGTCCGCCGTGGAATGTTCGTAGGCGGATTGGGCGGCGCACAATTCGCGATGAATTCCGCAGTGGACATGTTGCGCACGCTGCGCAAGGCCCCCGAGATCCCGGAGACTTTGCACTTGGCGACAGTGGATCCGGCAAACCCGTATGGGTCGATCTTGCGTCGGCCGACTGTGGAGAACGAAGAGTCCAAGACGATGCTGTCACGCAGTGTGGGGACGAGCGTGGTGCTGGTGGATGGCAGGCTGACGGCCTATCTACGGCGGAACAGCGATGCACTCACCGTGTTTCTGCCGGACGCGGAGCCGGAGCAGTCGAGCACCGCTCGGGCGCTGGCGGCAAAGCTGGCGGAGATTGCGATCGCACGGCAGAAATACAAATCGGGACTGCTGGTTGGTGAGATCAATGGGACAATCGCGAAAGAGCACTTCCTGGCGCGGTTCTTACAGGAAGCGGGATTCGTTGCAACCTCGCAGGGCTACCAGATGCGACGCGTGGGTGGTCCGCTAACTTCGCGAAGCGTGGTGGAAGAAGAAGAAGAACCGGACGAAGAGCCCGCCGACGAAATCGAGTTGGAGGCAGGCCCAAACCGGCGGCCGGCATAGATGCCCGAAGGAGATACCATCTATCGCGCCGCGCGCACGCTGGATCGCGCCATCGGCCGCAAAGTCATAACGCGCTTTGAAACCATGTTGCCGAAGCTCGGGCGTGTGGATGAAGACACCCCCATTGCGGGCCGCACGGTGGAGAAGGTTGAGGCGCATGGTAAGTGGATGCTGATGCACCTGTCGGGCGGGCTGATTTTGCTGACGCACATGCTGATGAGCGGGAGCTGGCATATCTATCGTCCAGGGGAGGCGTGGAAGACATCGCGTCGCGATATGCGCATCGTGATCGAGACGGCGGACATGATCGCGGTGGCGTTTCGTGTGCCCGTCGCCGAGTTCCATACCGAGGAATCGCTGCGCCGCAGACAGGGATTGAACCGATTGGGGCCGGACATCCTCGCCGAGAGATTTGACGCCGGGAAGGCGATGGAGAGTTTGCGGTCGCGGCCGGAGTTGGAACTGGCGGAAGCGGTATTAAACCAGTCGGTGCTGGCGGGACCGGGGAATGTTTTCAAGTCGGAGATTTGTTTCGCTTGCCGGTTGAGTCCGTTTCGTGCGGTCGCATCTCTGAATGAGGAGGAACTGCGCCGCGTGGTGGAGACGGCGCAGAAATACATGAGCGCCAATATCACGGAGACCTCCGGCGACAAGATCGTGACCTATACCGGATTTCGGCGGACGACGGGACGATCGGATCCGTATGCGCGATTGTGGGTGTACGGACGCGCAGGCGAGGCGTGCCGACAGTGCGGGACAGCGATCGAGGTAAAACGGCAAGGGGTGAATGCGCGCAAGACGTACTATTGTCCGCATTGCCAGAAATAGCGCGAGGGAGAGGACGATGCGATTTGCAAATCAAGTGGCACTGGTAACGGGTGGAACGGGTGGCTTGGGAAAAGCGGTGAGCCTGGCACTGCTGGCTGAGGGCGCAAAGGTCACGGTGACTTACATCATCTCGGAAGAGTTTGCGGCACTCCGCGAGGCGGCCGGCTCGAAGTCGGATGCGCTCCAAGGCGAGCACATCGATGTAACTGACGAAGCGGCGGCGCGCAAACTCGTCGAGGAAATCACCAGTAAACATGGGCACTTGGACGCGCTGGTGAATACCGTCGGCGGGTACGCGGGTGGCATCAAGTTATGGGAAGTGGATGATAAGACGTTCGACAAAATGCTGGCGTTGAATGTGCGCGCGGGATTTGTTATGGCGCGCGCGGTTGTGCCGACGATGCTCAAGCAGAAGCGCGGCGCGATCGTGAACATCGCGGCTAAGGCAGCTTTCGATCATGCGGCGGGCGCGTCGGCGTATGCGAGTTCGAAGGCAGCTGCGCTGGCGATGATGGACTCCCTGGCGGAGGATTTGCGCGGCAGCGGGGTGCGGGTGAATTCGATTTTGCCGAGCATCATCGACACCGAAGCCAACCGGAAAGCCATGCCGGGCGCGGCTTTCGACAAGTGGCCGAAGCCGGAAGACATCGCAAAAGTGATTCTGTTTTTATTGAGTGACGAGGCCAAGGTCATCCATGGCGCAGCGATTCCGGTATACGGAGCGCTGTAAACAGACATTTTTTCACTTGGTTTTTGACCAGCAAAAACACGCGAATTTTGACGCAAAACAGGGCAAAAACTGCCTTTTTTGCGATTTCGTCGCTATGTTTCTTGCGGAGGAAGTACGAAACATTTCGTTGACAGTACGAACCCCTTCGTAGTAATGTCTCGAAACCATGAGACGTGAGACCCCGAAAACGCCCACCGATTCGGAATTAGAAATTCTTCGTGTGCTCTGGAAGCGCGGGCCGAGCACAGTGAAAGAAGTCCACGAGACGCTGAACGCAGCGAGCGAGAACAAGCAGGTGGGGTACACGACCGTCCTGAAACTGCTGCAGATCATGACCGTCAAAGGGACAGTGACGCGGAACGAGCGGGACCGTGCGCACGTATACGTGGCTGGGGCTCCGGCGGAGCGCACCAAGCGACAGATGGCCGGCGAGATGCTCGAGAAAGTCTTCGGCGGATCGGCGAGCGAACTGGTATTGCACGCACTTTCAGGGCAGAAGGCCTCGCACGAAGAGATTGAAGAGATCCGGCGCATGCTGGACGAGTACGAAAGGAAGTTGTCATGAGCAGTCACCTTTCACCCGAGTTCGTCCGCATGATGGGTTGGGCGTTGCTGCATTTCGTGTGGCAGGGCGCCGCGATTGCCGCTCTGCTTGCCGTGGTGATGGCAGTTTGCCGAAGCGCATCCGTGCGATATGCACTGTCGGTTGGCGCGCTGTTGCTGATGCTGGCGCTTCCCTTCGTGACGTTCTTCGCGATGCAGGATCCTACGCCGCAGACGAACGCTAACATGGAAGAGTCTACCCGGCCGTTGAAGTCGGCGACGCTCGGGCCGGTGAAGCACCATGTTTCCGTTGCGCCGGAGACGCAGAATACCCAGCCGGAAACGATGTTGTGGCTGGTACGTCTCTGGATGGCCGGGGTGGTGCTGTTCAGCCTGCGCAGCGCGGGTGGATTCATGCTCGTGCAACGGTTGCGAAGGATTGCAACCGTGCCCGTGACAGGCGAGTGGTTGCAGCTTTGCATGGCGGTGCAGGAACGGATGGGCATCCGGCAGGCGGTGTGGTTCTGCCGGTCGGCGGCCTTGCAGGTTCCGGCGGTGATCGGCGGGATTCGTCCCATCGTATTGCTACCGATCTCGGCGTTAACCGGCCTATCGGATTCGCAGATCGAAGCCGTCGTGGCGCATGAACTGGCGCATATCCAGCGGCTGGACTATTTCGTGAACTTGTTCCAGGTGTTCGCGGAAACGGTGTTGTTCTATCACCCGGCGATCTGGTGGGTGAACAAGCGGATTCGCGTGGAGCGCGAGAACTGCTGTGACGATACGGCGATCGCGGTATGCGGAAACCGATTGGAATATGTGCGCGCGCTGACACATCTGGAGCGGGCGCGCATTACGCCGCAGTTTGCGATGGCGGCCAATGGAAGTCCTTTGAAGGCACGAGTGAGGAGATTGCTAGGTATGTCGGAAGAACGAGAAGGGGTGCGCAGCGGAGCGTCGCTGCTGGGCGTGATGGGAATCGCCGGCATCGTGCTGGCGGCGAGTTCGCTGGTGAGTGGTGCGAAGGTGCAGGCAGACAAGCCGACACCCGCAGTACAGCCGAGAACGGCCGCCGCGCCAACAGTGCCTGTCGCTCCGAACCAACCGGCCCAGGTTGAAGCGCCAGATGTGAACATAGCCACGCCGCCCGTCGCAGTGCGGACGCCGGAGGTGAACGTAGTCGCTCCTGCGGTCGCGGTCGACACGCAGGCGGTACGTGTGGCTGTGCCCGCGGTAAACGTGGCTCTGCCTGCGGTGCATGTGCACATGCCTTCGACAAGTGTGGCCGTCGCCGCGGTTCACGTACAGCTTCCGGCGATGCACTTTTCGCAGCCCTCCTTGCATCTGAACCTGGCTCCGATGAACTTCGCGATTCCCGCGATGCGGCTGCACCAGATGATGGGGCAGGCAAACGGAACGGCGAACCCGCAGGGCGAGCCGGCGCAGTCGTATATCGACGGCATGAAGTCGGCGGGCATGGGCGACATGGATGTGGATGAGTTGGTCGCGATGAAGGTGCAGGGCATCACGCCGGAATATGTGCGCGAGATGAAACAAACCGGTTTGAAGATCGATGCCGACGACCTCGTGGGCATGAAAGTCCAGGGGATCACTCCGGAATATGCGAAGCAAATGCGCGCAGCATATCCAGGGATTGATGCCGATACGATGATTGGCTTCAAGGTGCAGGGGGTGACGCCGGAGTACGCGGCGGAGTTCACGAAGCTCGGCGTGAAAGCCGATGCGGACGAACTGATGGGCCTGAAGGTGCAAGGCGTGACGGCGGAATACGTCCGTGACATGCGCGCGACCGGAATCAATTTCGATACCGATGCTTTGATCGGGATGAAGATCCAGGGAGTTACCCCTGCCTATATTTCAGCCTTGAAATCGGCGGGGATTACGAACCTGGACGCCGATGAAATCGTGGGCGCGAAGGTGATGGGAATCACCCCAGAGTTCATCGAGAAGGCGCGCAGCCATGGGTTTAAAGATCTTGATCTCGACAAGCTGATCGAACTGAAAAACGCAAACGTGCTGTAGCGCAGGCGGAGCGAGGAGAATTCGCATGAAACGGCAAAACGCAGTTTTTATTGTTGTAACGATAGTCCTTGTAAGTACGATAGCGCTCTTGGCGAATGGTCCGGAGAGCGGCGACTGGACGATGCGGAAGTCCGAGGAAACCGGCAAGGTGCAGTTTTCACTAATGCAGTCGAGCAGAGGACATAATTCGCAACACTCTACCGCCTGGTCGCTCAGTGCATTCCAAGGGTTGGACAACACAACCGCAGCACGACACGACGTGCATTTCACGGTGACACGTGATGCGGGCAAATTCGAGTGCGACGGGTTTCTCGTGAATGGAGAAGGCGCGGGCATCTTTCACTTCGCTGCGGATCCGAAATATACGCAGGAGATGGAAAGGCTGGGATTTCGCGGGATCGACGGGGAGAAACAATACGAGATGGCGGCTCTGGATGTCAGCCTGCAGTTCGCACAGGCGATGGCGGGCGAGCATCTCCGTGGGATGGACACCGAAAAGCTCATTGAGTTCCGCATCTTCAATGTCGATTCAAAGTTCATTCATGAGATGCGTGATGCGGGCCTGCCTGCGAACGATAGCGCGCGACTGGTCGAGTTCCGTATCCACGGCGTGACGCCGGAGATGGCGCGCGAATTGCGGCGGCAAGGTTATGCGCCGGACGAAGAGAAACTGGTGGAGATGCGGATTCATGGCGCCACGCCGGAGTGGATCGCCGAGATCGGGAAAGAAGGATACCCACACATTGATCTCGAGAGGCTGATTGAGTTCCGCATTCATGGAGTAACGCCGGAGTTCATTGAGAAATTGCATGGGTTGGGATATGTGCATCCTGAGCCGGAAAAATTGGTCGAGATGAGGATTCACGGGGTGACGCCGGAGTTCATCGCGAGCATGCAGGCAAAAGGGCTGAAAGATTTGAGTGTGGATAAGCTGGTGGAGATGCGGATCCACGGAATTGAGTAGAGGTCATAGGTAGCAAAAAGGCGCGGAGCGATCCGCGTTTTTTTTGCGTTAAGCGAACAGAGGATTGCCACGTCGCTGCGCTCCTCGCAATGACAACAAGAGCGAGCGTTGGTGATGCCGGCCGCGTTGGCTCGCCGCGGCACTCGACGCTGAGGCGATGTGGATTCGTTGGGATCCAGTGGCCCTCAAGCGGGCCTCCTCGGGTTAAACCCTCGTCGGGCTTTGTGTAGCGGGTGAACGGTACCCAGGGTTGCACCCTGGGCTTTAAAGGCGAGACGGGCTTCGCGCTGGAATTTCTGGGTGCGCGCGGTGCCGAGTAGCGTCGGGGGTCGTGGAATTACGTGTCTGGTTCAAGGGGTACTCGCCGCTGAAGCGATGCGGATCTGGTGCGTCAAGAGAACAGCAGGTTGCCACGTCGCTTCGCTCCTCCCAATGACAGCAAGAGAGGGAGTTGGTGATGCGGGCTGTAACGTTGCACTGGCAAGCCACCGCAAGGTACTTCGACTGCGAATCCGCATCGATATGCGGATTCTTCGCTCAGCATGACAATTCTCAAATGGCATTGTCGCCCCGTGCTCTGCTTCTTCGGACAGGGTCTCAATATTTTGGGATTTTCGGATCGATACGTTCGGACCAGGCGGTTATGCCGCCGGACAAGTTCTTCACGTTCTTGAAGCCTTGCTGGCGGAGGAATTCGACGGCTTTGGCGCTGCGGCCGCCGGCTTTGCAGTGGGTGATGATTTCGCGACTCGGATCGAGTTCGTTGACACGCCTGGGAAGATCGCCGAGTGGGATGAGATGGCCGCCGAGATTTGCGATCTGGTATTCGTGGGGTTCGCGCACGTCGAGAATGTAGAGGTCTTCTCCTGCGTCGAGACGACGCTGGAGCTCTTCGACCTGAATATCTCCGGCGGCTGCCGTCTCCTGCCCGCGGATTCCGCAGAACTGGTCGTAGTCGATCAGCGTGGTGACGGTGCGATTCGTCCCGCAGACGGGACAGTCGGCATCCTTCTTGAGTTTCAATTCCTGAAACTTCATCGACAACGCGTCGACCAACAACATGCGGCCGATTAACGGCTGGCCGATCTTGCAGATCAGTTTGATGACTTCCGTGGCCTGGATCATGCCGAGCAGGCCGGGAAGTACGCCCAGGACGCCGCCTTCCGCGCACGACGGGACCATGCCAGGGGGCGGGGGTTCGGGATAGAGGCAGCGATAGCAAGGGCCGGCTTCGGTAGCAAAGACGCTGGCCTGGCCTTCGAAGCGGAAGACCGACGCGAAGACGTTAGGTTTGCCGGTCAGAACGCAAGCATCATTGACAAGGTAGCGGGTAGCGAAGTTGTCCGTCCCGTCGGCGATGATATCGTACTTTTTGAAAAGTTCGAGGGCGTTGACGCCGGTGAGTTTCACGTTCACCGCGTCGACCTTCACGAAGGGATTGATGGCGGCAATTTTCTCCGTGGCCGATTGCACTTTGGAGCGGCCGACGTCAGGGGTGGTGTGAATGATCTGGCGCTGCAGGTTGGTGTAGTCCACAACATCGAAGTCGACCAGGCCGAGGGTGCCAACACCGGCGGCAGCAAGATAGAGCGCCAGCGGCGAGCCGAGTCCGCCGGTTCCGATGCAGAGTACGCGCGCGGCCTTGAGGCGCTGCTGGCCTTCGGGGCCGACCTCGGGAAGCGAGAGATGGCGGGCATAGCGAAGGAGTTCGGGTTGGGTAAGCGGGCTCATTGGGCAATCGAAGCGTACTTCCACATTATGGCCGAGTTCGTGTATCCGGTCCCAATTCGCTCATTGGCGTTGAGCCAGAAATGAGAGTACATCCACTTCATCCGCCCGCGATCGCACCTACCACCATGAAAGGTTCTGTACCTTTTACCACCTGCTCGGGAACCGGCGAATCCGGGGATTCATGCGATAAGTCTTCGCCGCAGGCAAAGAAGCGAATGAAGGGGCGGCGCTTGAGCGTGCCGTGGTCGCGGATGGTTCCGGCGAGCATGGGGTAACGCTGTTCGATTGCGGTAAGGATCGCGGCTTGCGTGACCTCACCGCTGAGATCGAGCGAAACTTCCCCATCCACTTTTGCAAGGGTTCGCAGATGCGCCGGTAAGACAACGCGAATCATGGCAGGGTTTGCGCCTCCACGGAGAGCACTCCGGGCAGATCGTGAACGATGGCCTTCCAGCTCTCGCCGGCGTCCGAGGAAGCATAGACCTGGCCGCCGGTGGTACCGAAATAGATGCCGCATTTATCAAGCGAGTCGACCGACATGGCGTCGCGAAGGACGTTCACAAAGCAATTCTGCTGCGGAAGGCCCTTGGTGAGCGGCTCCCAGTCGTTACCACCGCTCTTGCTGCGATAGACCTTCAATGCACCGTCAAGGGGATAGTGTTCGCCATCGCTCTTGATGGGGACGACGTAGACGGTTTCCGGTTCGTGGGCGTGGACGTCGATGACGAAACCGAAATCGGTGGGCAGGTTGCCGCTGACTTCCGTCCACTGATCGCCAGCGTTATCGCTGCGCATCACGTCCCAATGTTTCTGCATGAAGAGCGTGCCGGGCTTTTTCGGATGCATGGCGATGTGGTGGACGCAGTGACCGACCTCGGCGGTGGGATCGGGCATCATGTTCGACATAAGCCCCTTATTGATCGGCTTCCAAGTCTCGCCGCCATCGTCGCTACGGAACGCGCCAGCGGCGGAAATTGCGATGTAAATGCGCTTGGGGTTGCTGGGGTCGAGAATGATCGTGTGCAGACACATACCGCCTGCACCGGGCTGCCAATGCGGGCCGGAACCATGCTTGCGCAAGCCCGAGAGCTCAGTCCAGCTCTGACCACCGTCGGCAGTCTTGAACATGGCGGCGTCTTCAATGCCGGCATACACCGTGTCGGGATCGGTAAGCGAGGGTTCAAAGTGCCACACTCGCTTGAATTCCCACGGATGCGCGGTGCCGTCGTACCACTGGTGCGTGCCGGGCACGCCGTCATACATGAATTTATTGCCGACGGCTTCCCAGGTCTTGCCGCCGTCGTTGGAGCGCTGCACAAGTTGGCCGAACCATCCGCTGGTTTGCGAGGCATAGATGCGGTTGGGATCAACGGGCGAGCCTTTCAGATGATAAAGCTCGAAGCCGGCAAAGTGCGGGCCGGCCACGTCCCACTTTTCGCGCTTACCGTCAGAGGTGAGGATGAATGCGCCTTTTTTCGTGCCAACCAGAAGGCGAACACTGCTCATACGGAGTCTCCTTTTCCCGGGAGTGAGAATTTATATCAATCGGCCGATTCGAGACAAATCCGGCTACTTCTTCTGGAGTTCCTGGAAACCTTTGGCAGCCTTCTGAACGTCTGCCGGGAAGTCTTCCATCTCGAAGACCTGGCGGATTTCTATGGTCTCATTCTGTGCCGCCGGGCAGCGCTTCGCCCAGTCGATGGCTTCCTGCCTGGAATTGACCTTGATCATCCAGTAACCCCCGAGGACTTCCTTGGTCTCGATGTAAGGGCCGTCGGTGACGATTGGCTTACCGTCAGCAAAGCTAACCCGCGCACCGGACGAGAGGGGGTGCAGGCCATCCAGCGAGAGCAGCACGCCGGCTTTTTGGAGCTCTGCGTTGTACTTCATCATTTTTTCAACCGCAGCGGCGGGAGGGGTGGTGTTGGGTGCGGCCTTCTCGTATCCCTTGGGGATCATCAGCATCATGAAACGCATGGTCGTTCTCCTGGTGATTTTGTGTTCTACGTTTATATGTCGAAGGAGGGGTTACAAAATCGACAGGGCAGGGAAAATTTTGGGACGAAGAAAAAGAGGCACTCACGGGAGTGCCTCTGGATTGAAGTTTAGAACGTGAATTCTTTACTGTACGATGACATTCTCGGCAGTGGTTGAGGTTCCCATGTATTTATCGACGGCGACGACCGCGACGCGATGTTTGCCGGGGCTGAGGACGATTTTCCTATTCAGTTGATCGCCGAGCTTCTGGTAGGTCTTGACACCATCGACCCAGATTTCCAGGCGCTTGACGCCGATCGGCGAGTTGCCGGAGGCGCGCACCAGCACGGGAGAGCTGACGGTAGCATTGTTGGCCGGGGCACAGATCTTGGCGGCGAGAGATGCGGAACTGAGGCCTGCACAGTTCTTGTAGCCGTTGGTGACGAGGCCAACGATAGCTTCGCCACTGGGGAAGAACGACGGAATCATGATGTCTGTCCGCGAGTCGAGATTCAGATCGCGGAAGTCGAGTTCAAAAGCGGAGTCGCCGTCGATGACCTGCTCGGCTGCGAAGGTGTTGTTACCGTTTCCGGGCCGGAAACTGATATCCCCACTCGAAACGCCCGCTGCGTCGATAAGATTCACCAGATCCGGGTTCAGGTCGCCGTTCAGGTCGGCGGCGTAGAGGATTCCGCCTAAGTTGTCGCCTATGACATACGACGAAACCAGACTGAATTTTCGCCCTCCAAGATTCTTATAAATATGCGCGGTGGTCGTGCCACAGACGTCTTCCGGATTGGTACAACCATTGAAATAGTTGGAGCTTATCGCCAGGTCCTCTCGTCCATCGTTGTTGAAATCTGCGGCTGCAACGGAAGAAAACCCGTCGCTCGTGGGCGCGGAGATTTGGGTTGACGCGGTGAAGGTGCCATTGCCCTTTCCCCACCAAACGACTGCTTTGCTGCCTGACGCCTCCACGATATCGAGATTGCCGTCGCCATCAAAATCGCCAACCACCGCGCTGCCACTCGGCAGGAGCTGACCAGAAGTAAACGTTCCGTCGCCCCGATTGAGGAGAATTTCGATTTGGCTTCCCTCGACGGCGGCCAGATCAACTTTGCCGTCCTTGTTGAAGTCGCCCGCGAGGAACGATCTTACCGAGGCTTTGGTCGTTGGCGGAGTTCCCATGTGAAAGGTTCCGTCCCCATTGTTGAGCAGGAGCGTGTTGACATTCTCATTTCCGTTACTGATCACGAGGTCCGGCCAGCCATCGCCATTCACATCGACCGCCAGGATCCTCCCGGAGCTCGGCACAACATAGCTCGTATAAATGCCGAAACCGCCATTGTGATCATTGAAGAAAACATCGACAGTACCGCCAACCCCATTCTCTGGCGAGCTCAAAACGGCCATATCGGGATATCCGTCGCGGTCCAGATCTGCAAGCGCGGCGGAACCCGCGAACAGGTCCGTGTCGTAGGCCGTGAAGTTGTAAGTGGTCTGGGCGAACAGCGGGAGAGCGAACAGTAACAACGGGCCGAGCAAGAACGAGCGGCGCATCGTGAATCTCCGTCCTGGGAACAGAGAGTAGCTGCTGGATAGGAACGGGATTCCCGAGCTGCGGGTTGTCGCAGTAAGGTCATTTAGCGCAAGGTGAGTGATCGCCGAGCTTTCCGGCGTGTGTGGGAGTGTCTGATACCCTGTTACTTCTCTTATGACACGCTGGCGGGCGGTTCACATTTCAGCCGGATTGGGCGCGCTGCTGCTGCTCGCTTCGTGTGGGCAACCGGGGTCTCCGATTGCGCCGTCGTTAGAGTTGCCGCGAGCAGTGGATGACCTTTCCGCATCCCGTAAGGGGGATCACGTGACCCTCCGCTGGACGCCCCCGAACCGCTTTACCGATGGTAGGATGATCCGTCGAATGGGGCCGACGCAGATCTGTAGAAGCGCCGGAAGCACGCCGGCAGTCACCTGTAGTGTTGCTGGCACCTTGCCTCCTCCTCCTGACGTTCCGAAGAAAAAGAAAGTTGAACGCGTAGCCGTGGAATTTCAAGACACGTTGCCTCGGAGCTTGTCGCAGGGATCGCCCACTGGCTTCGTGACTTACGGTGTAGAAGTGCTGAATCGCAATGGTCGTGGAGTCGGCATTTCAAACCAGGTGCAGATTTCTACCGCCCCCGCGTTGGCGCCCCCTACGAACCTCTCTGCAAACTTGAGCGATGCCGGGGTGACGCTGACATGGCAGGCAGTCCATGTGCCGAGTGTTCCGGAAGATTCTTTTGCATACCGGGTCTCGCGACGGGGAGAGACGGGCGATTTTGTGGCGGTCGCCACGGTGCCAGTCGAGCAGACGAGTTACACGGACCAGGGAATCGAGTGGGAGAAGAAGTCCGAATATCGCATCGCAGGACTGACCCAGACTGCGGATGGCAAGCAGACGCTGGTCGAAGGCGATGACTCGCAAGCGGTGAGCATCTTTGCGCATGACGTCTTCCCACCGAAAGCGCCAACCGAGTTGCAGGCAGTATTTTCAGGTCCCGGACAACAGGCGTTTATCGATCTTTCGTGGACGCCTAACGTTGAGCCCGACCTGGCGGGATACAACCTCTACCGTCATGAAGAAGGAGCAGAACCGGTGCGGGTGAACCCGGCGCTGGTGACTTCGCCTTCGTTCCGCGATCAGCAGATCGCAGCGGGAAAAAGGTATTTCTATTCGATCACTGCGGTAGATGCGCGAGGAAACGAGAGCGCTAAATCGTCGGAGACGAGCGAGACGGTTCCCTAGGCGCGATTTGCGAATTCCGTTTTCTAGGCGGGATTCTTTTTCTCTTTAGCTTGCCATGGACGTCTGGGGCGGTCGGCTTCCGACTTGTCGCGGTCCTTGACACGATCGTATTGGTAGGACTCGCTGACCGTGCCCATCGATTCGTTATAGAGGCTGGTCGCGCCGATTCCCTCTTTGAGTTCTTCGGAGAAATCGTGCATGGCTTTTAGATGGTCGGCGGTCGCCGGCATCTCGAGCTTCGAGGTCTTGAGGAACTTCTGGTAACCCTTATCGACGAGCTTCGATATCTCGTTGCCTACCAGGTAACCGGGATAAGCAAAGATCTTGGCGGTGCCGTCTGGAGCCTGTTCGATGGCGGCCGAGACGTTGTACTTCTTGAGGAAGATACGATTGCTGGTGGCAGGCGCCTCGAGGATATCGAATCCATGATCGCGAAACCAGGAACTGGAGTCCGCGTACGATCTTGCTTTGATCTTCTTTGTCATTCTCTTCCTGCTTGCTGGCGTGCGAAGCCAGTGCTGTTTCTCGACACCGCTCCTGCAGCTTCAGATAACGGGGGCGGACAATGCGGTTGCCCTGCTGCAGAAACGGAACGTCTCAATGTCGCACATTGAGTCCGCCATCGGCAACTCGCAGAATGTTCGATAATGACCAAAGCCCATGATCATGCTGGCACAACGCGAGTTTGAACAGCTGAAGTTACTGGCGGAAGTGGCATATCCGGAAGAATTCTGCGCGATTTTACTGGGCACGCGCGATGGGGAGACCACCCGCCTGACGCGGATTTTGCCGACGCCGAACACCCACGATACCCCGCGCCGGGCGTACGCGATCTCGCCTGCGGCGGTCATCGTGGCGCAGCGCAAATCGCGTGAAGATGAGTTGCAGATCCTGGGCTTCGTCCACTCCCATCCCGACCATCCGGCCGAGCCTTCGCCAACTGATCTCGAGCAAGCGTTGTGGGTGGGATCGGTGTATGCGATCGTCAGCGTGCGGGCAGGAAAATTTGCCGCGATCTCATTTTATCGGCTGGCGGGACAGGCGTTGGAAGAGCGGCGGTTCTTGCCGGAAGAAGTAAAGCTCCAGAAATAGTTTCGCGCCTCGTCGCGCACGCACGTTCTTCAAACCGTCAAAATAATCTTGCCGTAGTTCTTGCGTCCGAGCATGAGCGCGAACGCTTCCGACACTTTTGCTAACGGAAAGACGTGGCCGACCTGCGGCTTGAGTTCTCCGGATTTCGTCCACGGCGCGAGAGTTTTCCAAGCGGTTCCGATGACTTCGCGGTTCCCCGCCAACGTGCTCAGCCATAATCCATGAACACTCACGCTTTTGGAATACATAGTGAGGGTATCGAACTCGGGGCGTTCCCCCGTGGCGGTGCCGTACAAAATGACGCGTCCGAAGTCGCGAGTGCAACGGGTGCTCCGTTTGGTGTGTTCGCCTCCGAGCATTTCAAAAACGCAATCCACGCCTTCGCCGTTGGTCAGGTCCATGACCCGCTGCTGATAATCTTCGCGCGAATAATTGATGCCGTGGTTAAGACCGAGTTTCTTTACCTGGTCGAGCTTTTCATCGGAAGAGGAAGTACCGATCGTCTCGATGCCGAGCAGGCGCCCGACCTGTACCGCCGCGGTGCCGACGCCGCCGGCAACTGCGTGGATCAAGGCGCGCCGTGAACTTTTCGAGGGTGCCGCGGGCTCCCACGCATCTTTCGTCAGTCCGGCCTTCCAATACACCAGGTAAGCGGTAAAGAAATTGACCGGGAACGCCGCGGATTCCACCGACGTCCACCCCTGCGGTTGCGGCCAGACGAGCGCGCGAGGGACCGCGATCTTCTCTGCAAAGGCGCCGGTCTGGGTGTAACCCATGACGCGTTCGCCGGTGCCTTCCACGGTGCCGGCAAATTCGCGGCCGCCAATGTAAGGGACTTTTATGCCCGGGTACTTGCCCATGGCGGAGCTGATGTCGGCAAAATTTACGCCGGCGGCTTCGATCCGGACGATGACTTGATCGGACTTGGGAGCGGGATCGGGAACTTCCTTCGGCTGGAGATGTTCGAACTTGCCGAGCTGCTCGACCAGGATGGCTTTCATGGGGATGATTTTAGCGCGTTCCCAGACGGGAGCAGCAGGATGCCGCGTACCGCCAGGTCTTTCTAACCTTTGGAGTTATCGTGCAATGAAAAACCGGCGCTAACTCTCCCCCGAGATTTTGCGCCGGTTATTCGGTTCTCCCAAACGACCGGGAGCCCTTGGCCGCTCATCTCCCTATTCGGGTTCGGCCCAACTCAGTACCTGGTGTATTCCTGGTAACGCCGTTTTGCAGGCGCATATTGAAGATGGCGCAGCAGCTCTGGATGCGCAACCGGAAAAGCGGAGTTAGCTATTTACTTGGCAGATGTTATCGATCCTGATTCGGCAGGATGCATCCAAAGAAAAACCGCCGGCACTTGACGCACCGCGGCGGGACGAGTCACTCTGGTATATACTTCCGGCTACTTCGGAAGCACCGCCGTCCTGAGTTCGCGCCTGTGTTCGCTGCGTGTGCTTCGACGGCTTTAGTTTTTACTAAGTGGTAGTGCGCTCTATCGTCCATTTGTTCTTTCATTATCCGCAGCCAATGGTCAGGCTGCTTTTATTACTTCTGTTCCCGTTCGCCTTTTTGGCTGTAGGCGGGACTAGCCTCGACAGACAAGTAACAGGTCTAGAGAGGTTCCCGGTGGCGGACCGGAATGGGGCTGTTGCTTTGGGGAGGTCGCGCTTGGATCTAGTCATTATTCGGCTGGTATTTGTCATAGTCATTGCCCTGGCTTGCTATGTACTGAAACCCTTCGGATTGCAGGCAATGCCTGCCGCAGGTTTAGGTATGGCGATCGGGGCCGCCGTCATCCTCTTTGAAATGCGCCTGCGCAATGCGAGCCTGAAACGCCTGATCGGGGCAGTGATCGGCAGCATTACGGGAATCTTCGGCGCCTACCTGTTCAGCCTGGTCATTCGCAACAGCATCGGGCCGGGTCCAACCCAGAGCTTTCTCCAACTGTTCGTCATGATGGTGATGGCTTACGTAGGACTGGTCATCGGCGCGGGCAAGGGCGACCTGCTTAACCTTGCGGCACTCGGTGGCTTGTTTGGCGGCGAGAAACAGACCCGCAAGAGCTTTAAGATTCTCGATACCAGTGTCATCATCGATGGCCGTATCGCGGACATCGCCGAGACAGGCTTCCTCGACGGCACGATTGTTATTCCACAGTTCGTGCTGCGCGAACTGCAACTCGTAGCCGACTCCGCTGACTCGCTGAAACGCAATCGTGGACGCCGCGGACTCGACATCCTGCAACGGGTCCAAAAACTGACCAGCTTGCATGTGCAGATCGTGGAAGACGATTTTCCCGCGGTGCGCGAAGTTGATCTTAAGCTGATCGAACTCGCCAAACTGTATGAAGGCAAGATCGTGACCAACGACTTCAACCTGAACAAGGTCGCGCAACTGCAGGGCGTCGACGTGCTTAACATCAACGAACTGGCGAATTCGTTGAAGCCGATCGTGCTGCCCGGTGAGTTGATGCGGGTGTTCATCTTGAAAGAAGGCAAGGAATACAACCAGGGTGTCGCTTATCTCGACGACGGAACCATGGTCGTGGTGGACAACGCACGTAAGGTGATCGGCAAAACCATCGAGATCTCGGTCACGTCGGTGTTGCAGACCACGGCGGGCAAGATGATCTTCGGTAAGTTCGACGAGCGGGCTGCGCCAGCGCCGCGACCGGGAACGGAGACCAGACCGGAGCGGCAGGACCTGCGCAAAAATAATCCGCAGCCGTCTTTCCCGGCTACGAATGGCACCGCAAATCCGCCGAGTTCGCCGGGCATTCCGGCGGCGTCATCGTCAGGTACGGGCGGAACCGGAAGCGAGTAGCGGCCGTTCAAGAAGTAAGAATGCCCCGTCCTACTACACGTGAGCAGGACGGGGCGTTCCTTCCCTGTTAATCACGCAGCCCTGTGCGCCCGGGATTTGAACTCGCCCCCTTCGGAGCACTATACTTTTTGTCCCTTATGTCGAAAGTCATCGTTATCATTCCCGCTGCCGGACTTGGAACCCGCATGTCCCGCGGCAAAGCTGGTGTTACCTCGAAACAGTTCTTTGAGTTGAACGGGACGCCGATCCTCATTCACACCTTGCGCAAGTTTGCGGAGTGCAAACAGGTCACGGAAATCTGGGTTGCGTTACGCAAGAATGAAATGTCGGGATTCCGTAAACACCTTGAGAAGTCAGGCCTGAAACGAGAAATCAAGCTGGTGGAAGGCGGTGAGCACCGCCAGGACTCGGTCGCCAACGCGCTGAACGCCATCTCGGCGAGCGACGATGACATTATCCTGGTGCACGATGCGGTGCGGCCTTTCGTAGACCAGGAAACGATTACGGCGGTGATCGCGGCGGCGGAGAAATATGGCGCGGCGATTGCCGGAACTCCGGCGGTCGACACGGTGAAGCAGGTGGAACGCACCTCGGAAGGCGCGGTGATCACTTCGACCATCGTGCGCGAACGCGTGGTGCTGGCGCAAACGCCGCAGGGCTTCCGGTTCGACGTGCTGAAAAAAGCCTTCGACGAGGCCATCCGCGACGGGTTCAGCGGCACCGACGAAGCGAGCCTGATCGAACGCAATGGAGGCGCAGTGCAGGTGGTGATGGGATCGCCGAAGAACATCAAGATCACCAACCCGTCCGACATGGAATTGGCAGAATTCTTCATGTCGCAGGAAGATAGCCGCGCGACAAACCTGGCTGGATGAGGGTCGAAACCTCGCAGGCTGCATCGAAACTGAATAGAAAAGGAAATGATGCGTATTGGTTTTGGTTTTGACTCCCATGAATTCAAGCCTGGCATTCCGTTGAAAATTGGCGGGGTGAAATTGCAGGCCGAGCCCGGCCTATGCGGGCACAGCGATGGCGACGTGCTGCTGCACGCCATCACCGACGCTCTCCTAGGCGCGGTGGCAGCAGGCGATATCGGCGCCTTCTTTCCACCCAGTGATCCGAAGTGGAAGGGCGCGAACTCGGTGGTCTTCATTGAAGAGGCAATGCGGCATATCGAGCAGGCAGGCTATAGAGTCGGCAACGTGGATTGCACCCTGGTACTCGCGGCGCCAAAGATTGGTCCGCACGCGAAGGCGATCCAGGAGCGCGTTGCGAAGCTATTGAAGGTCGAGACGTCGGCGGTAGGGATCAAAGCAAAAACGCCGGAAGGTCTGAACCTCGACAACACCGCGGTGGCGCACGTGGTGGCGTTGCTGGAGAAGGCCTAGTCGGTGCCTTGCGAGGCGCGCTCGGCTTTGAATTGGCGGATCAGGATACGTACCAGCATGCCGTCGAATTGTGAGCCGCTGCGGCTTTCCAATTCGCGCACGGCGTCGGCCTGGCTTCGGGCCACGCGGTAGGCACGATCGATCATCATCGAGGTATAAGCCTCCGAGACCGCGATGATGCGGGCATAAAGCGGGATTTGCTCACCCTTCAATCCGTCGGGATAGCCTGAGCCATCGAACGATTCGTGATGATGGCGAACCATCTGGCGGATGTGTTGCGAGTCGGGGATGGCGTCGACGATCTCAGCGCCAACGTTGGCGTGCATGGCGACGAGATAATGTTCGTCCTCGGTCAACATCGCCGGCTTGTTGAGAATTTTTTCGGGGATCACGATCTTGCCGACGTCGTGAATCCGGGCGGCGAAGACCAAGTCCTGCAGCTCTGGGCCTTGAATGCCGAGTTCGCGGGCAATCATCTCGACGTTGCGTGCCACCTGGTCGCCGTGTCCGGAGGCGAACAGTTCGCGCGATTCGCTGGCGCGATTCAGTGCGAGGATCGCGTCCATCATCACATCGCGCTGACCACCGGCCTCATTCTTCGCGAAATTCTTCAACGTGGCGACCAGCTCCGCGGTGTATTCGGGCCCGTAGTGTTCGCGCTGTAGAAATCCTTCGACGTAAGCGTTGATGACCTGGCGCTGCACCAATGAATTTTGTCCTTCGACAAACTCATCGGCAGTCGCGACCTTGTTGCCGCCTGCATGCTTCGAGACATACATGCCGGCATCGGCGACACGCACGATGTCTTCTACGGTCGATCCGTGCAGCGGATAGGTGGCCACGCCGAAGCTGCCGGTGATCTGATGTTCGCTCAGCATGGGATCGGTAGCGATCCAGAGGCGAAGGCGTTCGGCGAGAATCTGCGCCTGGTCCATGCTGGTTTCCGGCATGAGAATGACAAATTCATCCCCGCCGAAACGGGCGACCACGTTCGACTGGCGGCACTTCTGTTCGAGCAATCGTGCGATGCGCGCCAGCACCAGGTCGCCTTCCAGGTGACCCATGCTGTCATTTACCTGCTTGAACTTGTCGAGGTCGATCATGACCACCGAGAACGGCCGCGTAGAACGCGAAGCGCGCTTCCATTCCGATTGCAGGGCTTCCAGGAAATAACGCCGGGTCTTGATGCCGGTGAGGCCGTCGGTGATCGACTGCTTCTGCATTTTCTGGAAGACGAAAGCGTTGTGCAGCGCGGTTGCCAGCAAATCGGCAAGAGTGCGAAGCAGCAACGTGTCCTCTTCGGTGAATGCATTTTCGCGACGGCTCTCAATATTCAGCACGCCGAGCAGCGTCTCGGCATACGAGATCGGA
Source organism: Acidobacteriaceae bacterium (assembly GCA_003151155.1). GTDB lineage: Bacteria > Acidobacteriota > Terriglobia > Terriglobales > Acidobacteriaceae > Korobacter. The sequence goes on along the minus strand of PLWX01000249.1, from coordinate 16,107 downwards.
ATACACAGCGCTGCGCGCGATTCCGGCAAAATGCCGGCGAGATGCGTGGCGGCTGTGTCTTGCACCAGAGAGGTATCGCCGGTGCGGGCAACGCGGCCGAGCACGCCGACACCCAGCGCCACCCGCTTTCCTTTGGCGTGGGCTGTGGTCCCGGCTTCCGCCTTGATCTCAATTTCCTTCGTGGCGTAATCGAGGATCCCGATACCGATGTGGTCGTAATTGAAGTTCTTCTGAATCTGCTCGACGATCTCTTCCAACATCTCTTCGGCATTCTGGCTGGAGATCGCCGTCTGCGAAACGTTGTTAAGGAACGAGAGATAACGAGCGCGCCGCTGTTCGTGCGCGAACATGCGGGCGTTCTCAATCGCCACCGCCACCTGCCCGGCAGCGGTAGCGAGTACTTCTACGTCGCGCTGCTCGTAGGCGAATTCGCGCTCGAAATTCAGTGCGGCCATCACGCCGCAACTGACTCCGCCCATGCGGATAGGCACGCCGATAAAGCAGTTCGCCGGATGGTCGCTGTTCTCAATGCCCAAGCGTTGGGTGATGCGCTTCATTTCTGAGCGGATCAAGATCGGTTGTCCGGTGCGGATGACGAAATCACTCAGACCGTTTTTGATCTTGCGGGTGCGTTTGGCCTGGCGTTCCCCGCGCACAAATTCGAAGTCATAACGTAGATCCTGCCCGTCAACGAAAGCGACGTAGAAATTAGTGGTATCGAAGAGGCGCCCGAGTTCGCGGTGGACTGCGGCGAGAACTTCGTCGGGATCGAGGCGCGAACTGATGACCTGTCCCACCTGGGTGAGCAGCTCAAATTCCTTGGTACGGCGCTGCGCGTCGTGCACCAGCAGGTAATTCTCAAGGGTCATGCCGATTTGCATGCTCACGGAGAGGAGCAGTCGCAAACGGCTGGCGGAAAAAACATGATTTTTCGAATGCGGAAAGAGCACGACGCCCATGTTGCGTTCACGGGTCTGCAGGCAGACCGCGCTCATGCCGGAAACGCCTTCTTCCTTCAGCGTGCTGACGAGCGACGATAATCCTCGATGTCCGCTGGAACGCATTTGGCCGCGAATATCATTCAGCGACTTGATGGTGAGGAAACCGCCGCGGCGAAATGCCAGGTCGGCGAGAAAGTCGCCGGCGTCGTTGGCTTCGAGCTTGCGCACGAATTCCGCACTGAACCCGTGTTCCACCGAAGGCAGGCTGCCGCGCCAGGGTTCCGAGATATAAAGCACCGCTTGCTCGGTGTGAAGGACGCCCATTAACCGAACCAGCAAATTCTCGATACTGGGCCGAATCTGGTCACGCGTGAGTGGCATGGTGGGATCGACGTCGAGCGACGAGAACGCCAAGGCGTTGTCCTGGATTACGCGGCGCTCGTCATCGAAGAGCACCACGACCATGGCCGTGCCGAGCAGCAGCAGCGGCAGGAGTTCGAGGAGCTCGGTCGCGCCGTGCAGATAGCGTCCGATGGGAATGGTGGCAGGAATTTGTTTGCCGGCCAGTATCACGGTCCAGAGGGCGATCGCTCCCGTCATCCATCGCAAGCCTGTCGAATCGCGTTGATGTGCGACACGGGTATATTCGATGGCAGCCATGAGGAGAACGACGAGCGCTGCAACCCAGCCGTGGAGATACACGCCAATCAGTTGATTGAGTGGAGCGATGACTTGTAGCCCAGCCCAGTAGGCCAGGGCGCCCAGCACAACGTACTTTGGCCCTGCCGGAGGCTTGTTCTTACTGAAATACCGGGCAGAAACGAAGATTGCAACCGCAGCGCAAAGCTCGACTGTCTGGGCCAGCGCCGGGTAAGCGCGATTGCCGGGATTCGCCGCCGCAGCGCCTACAAGGATGTAGCAGACTGTGTTCGCCAACCAAAACCATTGCCAGCTGCGGAAGTACCGCTCGGAAGATTGCCGCTGGAGATATGCGAACACGAGCAGGAATGCAAGGGCTACGAGCCCGGGCACAAAGACGGTTCCAGCCACAATTGATTCCATGCGCTCTCGGGGGCTGCAGGTGGATGGTCCTAACCTTCCGACCATCCCTTAAGTGTTGCAACTATAAGGAGTTCGGCTCCCCAGGTCACATTACGGAAGGCACAAATCGAGAGTACCTCGAGTAACCACTTTTCCAGAGATGCTGGTTACCCTCGGTCACCCTTGTACCAAAAAGCGCTTCGGGGTGAATCGGCGGCTTGCAACCCGCCTCTCGCTTCTCGTGGAAAGTGCTGTCCCGCAATGGGTTCCGGTCATGTGACCGGGATCGCGGTTCGTTGTACTCTGTAGAGTTGACCTTATGAACGCCCCTGCCGATAGTAGTGTTCGCGTCCGCTTTGCTCCTTCACCAACTGGGTACCTCCACGTCGGAGGCGCCCGCACCGCTCTGTTCAATTGGCTGTATGCCCGCCATGTGGGTGGAACGCTGGTCCTGCGCATTGAAGACACCGATCTCGAACGTTCCACGCCCGAGATGGTGGAGGGCATCCTGCAGGGAATGCGCTGGCTAGGCTTGAGTTGGGACGAAGGTCCGTTTTTTCAAACCGAGCGCATGGACCTGTACAAGGCGGCGGCTGGGAAGCTGGTGGCCTCAGGAGCGGCTTACTACTGCTTCTGCACCAAAGAGGAACTGGAGCAGCGACGTCAGGCAGCTACCGCCGCAGGACGAGCACCGCAATATGACGAGTCGTGTCGCAAGATCTCCCGGGAAGATGCTGCCGCGCGAAAGCAATCAGGAGCGCCTTGTGCAGTGCGCTTCGCGGTTCCGGAAGCCGGCAGCACGAAGTTCCAGGACGCGGTCTTTGGGGAAGTGGAGTTTGCAAACCCTGAACTCGAGGATTTTGTTCTGCTGCGCTCCGACGGGGTGCCGACTTACCACCTGAGCGTGGTGTGCGACGACGTGGATATGAAGATCACCCACATCCTCCGCGGCGCGGACCATATCTCCAACACCCCGAAACAGGTACTGCTCTACCAGGCGATGGGTGCTCCGCTGCCAATATTCGCTCACGTGCCGCTCATTCTCGGTCCCGACAAAACGCGCCTCAGCAAACGCCACGGCGCAACCAGCGTGATCTCCTACAAGGACGAAGGCATCGTCCCGGAAGCGTTCCGGAATTTCCTCTCCTTGCTCGGCTGGACGCCGCCTCCAGGAACCAAAGAAATGTTGGGCGATCAAGAGTTAATCCGGCTCTTCTCGCTCGAAGGCATCTCGCATTCGAATGCGGTCTTCGATCGTCCGAAGCTCGACTGGTTCAACACCGAATACATCCGTGCTTATCCAGCCGAAAAGCTTCTGCCGCTGATCGAAGAGGAATGGCAAAAAGCAGGGGTAAAGCCAAGCGGAGATCGCGAACACCGGCTCGCGACCATCGAGTTGTTGAAGCCGCGAGCCCGCAACCTGAAAGACTTCGCGAACTCGTTCCGCGCCTTCTTCAGCGATGGGTATGAGAACGATCCGGCGGCGGTAGAGAAGTTTCTGAAGGATCCGGCGGTTCGCGAGATGCTCGTGGAACTCAGCGGCCTGTATGCCAATGCAGCCGAATTCACGGAAGCGAGCACCGAGCAGGTGCTGCGAGACCTGGCTACCGCCAAGGGCGTGAAGGCCGGAGGGTTAATCAACGGCGCACGGGTGGCGCTCACCGGACAAGCGGTCGCTCCCAGTCTCTTCGCGGTGATGGTGAACCTGGGTCGGGAAACAACCGTGACGCGACTGCGGCGAGCGAAAGAGATCGTTTAATCGGCGCCAGTCACAAGCACTAAAGTTATCTACCTTCGCTCGACCACGCGCGTTATTCTGCGCTCATGGGACGAGGCTTCGGATTTATCGTTGTGGTGCTGACCATGGCTTTTGGGTTGGTCTATTACATGACGGCGACCCAAGCGGTCTCGCCCGCGCATGGCACGCCGAAGGCTACGGTAGAGATAACCGGCGTCCAGCAAGACCTGCTGGCGATCGCCAACGCGGAGCGGCGTTACAACGCCCTGAATGCCAAGTATGTCTCCCTCGATGAGTTGATCTCGAGCGGTGAACTCGCGATGCCGCGCACCACGCGCGGACCTTACAGCTACACCGTCGATATCGAGGGCGACTCGTTTATCGCCAAGGCTCATGCCGGCGATCCCCCGCAAGGTGCGCCGTCCACAATCAGCATCGATTCCCTGATGCGAGTAAGCCACGACTAGACTTCTGCTTCGTCGGCAGGAAGCACGCTACGGCGTGCTTTTTGTTTTGTCCCACGACCAAATCCAACCACCACGAATTGAAAGCTCAAGAAGAAAATCATCCCTCGTCTTCCAAAACTCAGCGCTGAAACGTCCGCTAGTTGTGAGCGTTCGGACTTTGTGCGGGGTTGTGGTGAGGCTTGGGGGGCGGGTTTCCGACCTTGATATCGAATGCGATCGGCATGGACTTGGGCGGATAACACGCGCTGTTGTCACAAGCCTGGTATTTCAATTCACCGTGCACGCGGTAGCTTCCCGCGCGGATTTCTCCGATGGTGCGCGCGGTAGCCTGCACGATGAAATCGCCCGTATAAACGCTGAGTTTCTCGTCAGGCGCGAAGGCAAAGGAGACCTGTTCTCCCTCCGGGAACTGAACATTTCCTAAAGAAAGATCGGTCGGCGCATCGAGCTTAACTGCGGTTGGAATGAGAAGTTCGGAGTTGGGGTGGTTGGAGTTGATGTGGAAGCCTTTGGCTACGCGGAAACTCATGGTCACGGTGGCGGACTTGCCCTTTTGCAAAGGTGCACTCTCAATGTGCAGCACCTGCACCGATGGCTTGCCGGCAGCGAATTCACTTTGGGACTGCGCGGCGATCGAGGTAAACAGGGCCGCGACAGCGACCCCCCAGGCATACATTCTCATTCCTAAGCTCCGTTAATCCCCTGCTGATGCCTTTGTGGCAAGAGCTGCTTTCATCTTCTGTTCGATCTCGTCACGATCCACCAGTCCCATCGCGAACTGTACGATCTTGCCATTGCGATCGATGTAGAACGTGGTGGGAAGATCTTCGACGTCACCATACTTCTCGGAGACGGAATTGTCATCGACGGCGATGGTGTAGTTCACGCCCATCTCCTTTACGAAAGCTGCGACCTTATCTTTGCCGCCTTCGTCCTCGGAGATGCCCACCACCTGCAGCCCTTGCGGTCCGTATTGTTTTTGCAGATCGACAAACCACGGCAGTTCTACTTTGCACGGCGGGCACCACGTCGCCCAGAAATTCAGCACCACGGCCTTGCCACGCAAGTCGGACAAAGTCAGGGTTTTTCCATCCAGTGTCTTCAATGAGAAGTCGGGCGCAACCCGACCAATGACCTGCCCGGGAGCCAGCGAACCTGTACGACGCGCTTCGGCTTGCCGCTTGCGCGCGATATTGCTCCCGATATACAGCATGGCGGCGATCACCACCACCGCAAAAGCCAGGATTGCTACATTCTTCTTCACAAACAACCTCAGAGAGAGAACCGGTTCAGAAACGAAAGATAGCTCGACAAGATCGTGAAATGCCGGGTGAGGATCAGCGCGCCGACCAGGACGAGGAACACTCCGCTGACGACTTCAACCGTATGCAAGTGCCGACGGAAGCGCGAGTAAAACGCCAGGAAGCGTTCGACGCCGAGCGAAGTTAACAGGAACGGTACGGCGAGCCCGGCGGAATACACAGCCAGCAGCACGATGCCCTTGATCACCGTATCCTGCGAACCTGCGATCGTGAGTACCCCGGCAAGGATCGGCCCGATACAGGGCGTCCATCCGAATGCAAACGCAAAGCCGATCAGGAATGCACCGACCGCAGTGCCACTGCCCTTCACCTCGTGCAGCCGCTTGTCCATCAGCAGCGCCTTGATCTTAAAGACGCCGATCAAGTGCAGTCCGAAGATGATGATGATCACGCCCGCAACGCGCATCAGCTCGCGGCGATAGATATTCATGAACTGCCCGATCCCGGTAGCGACCGCGCCCAAAGCGATGAACACCACGCTGAAGCCAAGGATGAACATCAGCGAGTTCAGCAACACGGTGCGGCTTAGTTTGCGATCGGCGGATTGCAACTGGTCGACGCTGGTGCCGGAGATCAGCGAAACGTATCCGGGAACCAGCGGCAAAACGCAGGGCGATAAGAAGGACAGGAGTCCAGCAAGGAATACGGCGATCGGCAGCGGCAGACTGGACATTCCACTCTATTTTACAGCGGGGAGTGACTTACCCTTGATGTGACGCCCGAATTGCTGGAAAGTTGCAGGAATTCGGCCCAGTCGCGAAATACGGCTGGCAGCTTTTGACGTAATCTATGGGCCTGTTTCGAGGTACCTCATGTCATCGCATCACACCCTGACAGCGATCCTTGCCAGCAGCAATCTCGACGCCAGCACAACTTTCTACGCCCGCCTCGGCTTCACCGTGCACGCCGACTATCCTCCCAGTTACCGTATTCTGTCCGACGGGAGAGGCGCGGAACTGCACCTGACCTCGATGGAAAAGGGCTGGCTTGAGCCCGAGCGCAATCCGTTCGGAGTGTATTTCTATACCGAAGACGTGGACGAGCTGGCGGCAGAGTTTGGCAGGAGTGTCATTCACCCTCCGCAAAACAAGCCCTGGGGGATGTATGAATTCGCGGTCTCCGATCCTGATGGAACGCTGATTCGCGTGGGCAAGCCGACGAAAAAATAACGCTTTACTTGCGCAGTCCGCTCCACGTCTCCGAGATCACGATCGAATTGCCCGGATTATGCGTGTCGTACTTCACCGACACAGGCAGTCCCCTGCGACAGGAGTTCACATCGATGAACTGTCGCAAGTGGGTAACATCCTGCGAAGCGTCGTAAGCGACCCCCGCGATGTCGTAGCGATAGATCAGCAACTGCAGCAGGTGATTGTCGGCATCGAGCGAGTCATGGACATCCAGGGCGGTTCCGATCGTCAGACGTCCTGCTTGGCTCAACCACGTACGACGGTCGTGCTCGGGGTCAGGCTTAGGGCGTTTCGTGCGTGACAGCCACGCCAATCCGGCGATCGTCGCGGTGACTGCACAAAGAGAGATCGTGTAGAGCCGAAGTTGGTTCATTCCGAAGAAACGCTTCCTGTCTCTACAATACTATTCGCCGCGTCATGTTGCGAAACGGAACTCCGATGCAAACGAAACACCCTGCACAGTACAACCTAGGATTCCAAATATGGAATCCTAGGTCTTAGATGAATCACGCCTTTAGCCGCACCAAACCTCTTCATCACGTTACGTTTGGGCTACTCCTAGCGGTTTTCGCCGGACATCCGCGCAACAACCCGCTATAAAACGGGTTTAGAGCTACAGACGCATTGATCTGATTACGCCCTTCGTCAAGAGTTCCGACCACGGAAAGGTTGATCTATGAAATTGCATCGCATCCTCCGCCCGCTTCTGCTCGCTTCGGCCATGCTGGCATTTTCAGCATCGTCATTCGCAGGCGTATTTTTCTCGGTAACGGTGGCCCCACCGCCACTGCCTGTCTACGAACAGCCTATGTGCCCTGGAGAAGGGTACATGTGGACGCCCGGCTATTGGTCCTGGGGCGACGAAGGCTACTACTGGGTTCCCGGAACCTGGGTCATGGCTCCTCAACCCGGCTTCCTCTGGACGCCTGGTTACTGGGGTTGGAGTGGCGGCGCGTATGTCTTTAACGGCGGCTATTGGGGTCCACACGTAGGCTTCTACGGTGGCGTGAATTATGGCTTCGGCTACGGCGGCCGCGGTTATGAAGGCGGCGAGTGGCGCGGCCGTAACTTCTACTACAACCGCTCCGTGAACAACGTGAACGTAACCAACGTGACCAACGTCTACAACAAGACGGTGATCGTGAACAACAACACGCACGTGGCCTATAACGGTCCCGGTGGCGTGCAGGCACGGCCGAATGCGCAGGAACAGCGTTTCCAGCATGAACGCCATATCGACGAGACGCAGAACCAACGACAACACATGCAGGAAGCGGGCCGAAATCCGCAGATGTTCGCCAAGAACAACGGCGGAAGACCGTCGATCGCTGCGACTGCACGGCCAGGTGACTTCAAGGCCGCAACTCCCGCACGCGCTGCAGGTGGACGGGTAGCCCCGGCGACTCTGAACGCGAATCCGAAGAATATGCCGGCGCGCGGCAACAATGCCAACAACGCCGGAACGCGAGGCGGAAACAACGTTCCGAAGCCGTCGAGTGCGACCACTGCGTCCCGTACCAATGCGTCTCCTAACACTACGGAACGAAATGTTCCGCGGCCAACGAACAATGCGGAGACCACGTCGGGACGAAATGTTCCACGGCCATCTTCGGCGTCGAACAACACGCACAATGCGACGCCTTCGCGCAATGTGCAGACCGAGCACAATGCGACGCCTTCGCGCAGTGTTCAGAGCGAGCGCAGTGCGCCGCCAACGCGCAATGCGCCACCGGCCCGCACGATGTCGAACGAGCGTAGCGCACCGCCCCAACATAGCGCACCGCCGCAGCATGCTGCCCCACAGGAACGCAGCGCACCGGCTCCGCATGCCACTGCGCCGGCACACAATGCGCCTCCTGAACACAGCGCGCCGCAAAAGGAAGAGAAACCCAGACGCTAATTCAGGTCGAAACAGAAACGCCTCGCGCATTGCGAGGCGTTTTCTTTTGGTACGCAAAATCTATTCGTCCACCACGGGGTTTCGCAACGTGCGTATACCTGCGACCCTAACCTCGACGACGTCGCCAGCCACGATCGGCCCTACCCCCTCGGGCGTTCCAGTGGCGATCAGATCGCCGGGGAAGAGCGTCATCACCTCGGCGATGAACCGGACAATGACGTCGAGTGGAAATATAAAGTTCGTCGTATTGCCATGCTGGCGCACCTGGCCATTGACACGAGTTTCCACCTCAACCCCGCCCCACGGATCCAGTGCGTCGTTCACGATGGGACCGACTGGGCAGAATGTGTCGAAGCCCTTGGCGCGCGTCCACTGTCCATCTTTGTTCTGCAGGTCGCGAGCGGTCACGTCGTTCACCACCGTATAGCCGTGGATGTAAGTGCGCACATCGTGGTGTGACGGAATGTGATGACATTCGCGGCCGATGATGACGCCAAGTTCCCCCTCATAGTCGACGCGCTGCGAAAGCTTGGCGGGACGCTTGATCTCCGCGCCCGGCGAGAGGATTGCTGACGTCGGCTTCATGAAGATCAAGGGATAGGCCGGAATCTCGTGACCTAATTCCTTGGCGTGCGCAACGTAGTTGCGTCCCACGCAAATGATCTTGCTCGGCACTACGCTCGCCAGCAACTCCGCCTCCTCGAACGGCAGATGCAACGGCTCTGCCCCGGCAAACGTGTTGTAATCCTGCGGCATGGTGGCAATCGCGCGAATAACGTAATCGCGGGTGTTCTCCGTCTCGATCAGCCCGTACTTCGGCTGCCCTCGCCAAACAAATCTGCAATAGCGCATGGTGCACCCGCAGTGATTGTACAAAGTGGCGGAGACAGCGGCCGAATGGCCTCAGGTAAAGGTTTTCCCGACAGGCAATCCGTATGCCATTTCGCGCCAAAGGCTATAATGGTCTATGGCGACGCTCCGCCAGCAAATCGCGACAAATGTCCTCTCGGCCACGCGTTATCGCGACCTGCTGAACCTTGTCCGCCAGAACCGCCCTAAAGACGACATCGAGCTCGTCAAAAAAGCCTACGAATTTAGCCAGAAGCATCATGCCGGGCAAACCCGCGCCTCGGGCGAGCCTTACCTCGTCCATCCTTTAGAGGTCGGCATCATCCTCACCGACATGCGACTGGACACGACGGCGATTGCCGCCGGTCTGTTGCACGATTCCGTCGAGGACACTTCGGTGACCATCGAACAGATCCAGACTGAGTTCGGCGAGCAGGTTGCGCATATCGTTGAGGGCGTCACCAAGATCAGCCGTATCGATTTCGCCTCGCGCGAAGAAGCGCAGGCAGAAAACGTCCGCAAGATGATCCTGGCGATGGTGGACGACATTCGCGTCGTCCTGATCAAGCTTGCGGATCGCCTGCACAACATGCGAACCCTTAAGCACCTTTCGCCCGAACGGCAGGAGAAGATCGCGCGCGAGACACTGGAAATCTATGCGCCGATCGCCCACCGTCTTGGCATGGGCCGCGTGCGCGGTGAACTTGAAGACCTCGCATTTCCTTACGTCGATCCGGTCGGCTACCAACGCGTGGCTGAAGCCGTGGAGGCCCGCCGTAAAGCGGGCGAACAATTTCTCGCCCAGGTGCAGGGCATCATCAGCGCCAAGCTCAAAGAGAACAGTATTGAGGCCAAGGTCGAGAACCGCATCAAGCGCTTCTATTCAATCAACCAGAAACTAATTCGCCAGCGCATCGATGTCGAACAGATCTACGACATGTACGCGCTCCGCATCATCACCAAGAGCGTGGTCGATTGCTACTCAGTGCTCGGTATCATCCACAACCTGTGGCGACCGGTACCGGGGCGTATCAAGGACTTCATCGCCATGCCGCGGCCGAACTTCTACCAGTCGCTGCACACCACCGTCATTGCGGAAAACGGTAATCCTTTCGAAGTACAGATTCGCACCGAAGAAATGCACAAGATGGCGGAAGAAGGTATCGCGGCCCACTGGAAGTACAAGGATGGTCCGATTTCCGCAAAAGACGAGCAGCGCCTCGCGTGGCTGCGACAGGTCGTCGAGTGGCAACGCGATGTGCAGGATCCCGGCGAATTTCTTTCCAGCCTGAAAATCGATCTTTATCCGGAAGAGGTTTATACCTTCTCGCCAAAGGGCAAGATCGTCATTCTTCCCCGCGACGCCACGCCGCTCGATTTCGCCTACACGATTCACACTGAGGTCGGCCACACCTGCGTCGGCGCGAAGGTGAACGGGCGTATCGTGCCGCTGCGTTACAAGCTGCGCTCCGGCGATATCGTCGAGATTCTGACCCAGCCCGGCCACACCCCCAGCCGCGACTGGCTTTCCGTCGTTAAATCGCCGCGCTCGCGGCAGAAGATCAAGCATTGGCTCAACGTCCACCAGCGTGAACGCGCGATTGAGATTGGCCGAAAGTTGATCGACAAGGAAGCCCGCAAGTATCGCATCGCGCTGAAGGAGGTTTCCGACGATCACCTCAACAAGATCGCTAACGAATATGGACTCGGCAAAGCCGATGAACTGCTCTCGGGGATCGGCTACGGCAAGTTTTCTGCCCGCACGATCCTGGCGAAACTTTCGCCGGCCATTAATCCGGAAGCACCGGCCCCGGCGGAAGAAGAGCGCCCTAGTGGACTGACGAGCGTGGTGCGCCGCGTCTTCGGTGGTGGCGACGGCGCTGCGCTCAAGGTCACGGGCCACGATGATCTGCTGGTCTATCGCGCGCGCTGTTGCAATCCTATCCGCGGCGAGGAAATCGTGGGCTACGTCACCCGGGGAAAAGGCGTTGCGGTGCATTCGCGGAATTGTCCGAACGTGCACAACCTGCTCTATGAGCCGGAACGGAAAATTGCGGTGGAGTGGGCGCGCGAAGCACACAAGACTACTGGTGAAATTGGATACCCGGTGAAGATCACCGTCTTTTGCGACGACCGACCCGGCATGCTGAAACAGATTACCTCCATCATCAGCGACGCCAATACTAATATCCGCAATATTGAGGCGAAGACCGGCGACTCCCACGCCACCATCGACGTCATCATCGATATCGAAGACCTCAAACATCTCGAGCGCATGATCACCGGCATAAGAAAAATCCCCGGCGTCCGCGACGTACAACGCGTGCAAAAGCTTTAACCCATTAACCGCGAAGGACACGAAGTTCCACGAAGGATTTTGTGGGGCGTCGTCGCAACCGAGGAAGGTACAGACCCCCAGCGCTCATAATCCCTTCGTGAACCTTCGTATCCTTCGTGGTTAATGATTTCGCTTCTGTGGTTAAATGTTGTGCATGCGCGACGTCATTACTACCGACCAAGGTCCCAAAGCCATCGGCCCTTATTCGCAGGGAATCCGTGCGAACGGATTCATTTTCCTCTCCGGACAAATTCCTCTCGATCCCGCGACTCAGCAGATCGTGGAAGGCGACATCCAGGCGCAGACCGAGCGCGTGTTGAAGAATATCCAAGGCATCCTCGCGGCTTCCGGCACTTCGCTGGAAAAGGTCGTGAAGACCACCGTTTTCCTCAAGAACATGGCCGAATTTGCTGCGATGAATGAGGTGTACGGCAAATACTTCTCTGCCAATCCGCCTGCCCGCTCGACCGTGGAGGTCTCCCGTCTCCCTAAAGACGTCTCCGTCGAGATCGAAGTCATAGCGCTGGCCTAACTCCTCTATTTTGAACAGATTCAATTTTCTTCTTGCTTCTTGCATCTCGCGAGCCTATTTTTGAATCTGTTCAATTATTAGGAGGTTGGGTATGTATATCGTTACCGCTTATCTCATCTACCTCGTGGTTAGCGTGCTTCTGACGGTTTGGGTGGCGCACACCCTCTCAAAGAATGGCCTGATTTTTCTGGTTGACAGCTTTCTCGGGAACCGCGAGTTGGCGAACTCGGTGAACCATTTGCTCGTCGTCGGTTTCTACCTCATCAACCTGGGCTACGTGTTGCTGGCGTTACGAGCCGCGTCCCAACCGCTCTCCGTGCAAGCTGTGATCGAGCTGCTCAGCAGCAAACTGGGCGTGGTGATGCTCGTGCTCGGCGCGATGCACTTCACCAACCTGGTCATCTTTTCGAAGATGCGGAAACGCGCCATGCTGCGCAATGAGCCGCCACCGGTGGGGCCGCAGCGTTATGTTGCTCCGCCTGCTGTCTAAGATTGCGAGGGGAAGGTATGCAGTTTTTATACGTGTTTTACGACGCGACCTGCGGCTTATGCACGCGCCTACGCACTTGGTGTGAGCGTCAGCCAGCGTACGTGGAGCTTCGTTTCGTAGCGGCCGGCGGTGCCGAAGCCCTTCGCCTGTTGCCTCCTGACGTCGCAAACGCCACCCGCGAAGACCTGACCGTGCTTTCGAGCGAGGGCGGAATTTACCAGGGCGAATCCGCGTGGCTGATGTGCCTATGGGCGCTGCAGGGGTATCGGCAGTGGTCGGTCCGGCTGAGCGATCCGCGGCTGGCGCCGAAGATACGGGAGGCATTCCAGATTTTCTCCAGCAATCGTCATGTGCTGTCGCGGTGGTTCGGACTGTCGAATGAGAAATTGCGGAGCGAATTGCAGTGGACATTCGCGCCGCGATGCGAGCCGAAGTGGCTGGAGTGAATTAGTGTGCTGGGGCTGCCTCGATCAGTCCGGAGTCGTGGATGAACTCCAAGGTCCTTTTGCGAATCGGCCGCAGGAGCGGATTTTTGGCAACCTTGAGGAAACCGGTCATTAATTGCGTGCCCCGATCGATGAGGGCACGCGTATTTTTTTGGTTGGGCGATTTGTCGTAAAGGAAGTAGAGCAGCACGCCCATGTGTGCGGCCCAAAGCAGGAGGGGCAGAACGGAGAGCATGTCGGCGGGAAGGTCGGCGCCTTCGAGGGCGCGGGCGAAGAGGGCCATGGCAGCCTGGCGAAGACCGCTGGTTTTTACGCTGAAGAACGATAGCTCGCTGTCGGGTTCTCCGGCGTAGCGGAGAAGCGCGCCCATGATCCGCCGGTCGTGTTTGAGGATATCGAGCTTAAGGTGGTGGATCTGGGCGATGCGGCGGGAGAGGTCTTTCTCCTGCTCCAACATCTCGTTGACGAGGACTTCGTGGCGGCGCTGTACGTCGTCATAGTAGTCGAGGACGATGGCGTCCTTGGACTTGAAGTAGTAGTAAGCCGCAGAGGCGGCCCCGCCGAGTTCGGCACCGATGTCGCGCATGGTGGCGTCGTCGAAGCCACGCTCGCGGAAGAGGCGGATGGCGGTTTCGTAAATCTGGGCGCGCGAAGCCTTACCCTTGGTCAGATGTTCTTTGAACATGTTCAGAATGTAGCGGGATGCAGTATTGGTGTCAACGGTAAACACCCACCACGGAGACACGGAGAATCAGTGGCGATGGAGATCCTTGTGCATGATTTTGCGAGTTTCGTGAAGGCGGTCGTCGGCAGGCAGATCGATGAGTTTGCGGTTCATGCCTTCGTCGTTCTCGGCGCGTAGAAGTTTGGCCATGTACTCGATGGTACTGGCCGGGAAAATTCCGTCGCGCTCGTAGAGACCGCGCTTTTCGCAGAGAAGCGTTGCAGATTCTACGCAACTGCGCGGCAGGCTGCGTAGGCGGCTGAGGATGGTCTCGTCGTGGAAGATGTTGCCTTTCGCGTAGAAATCGTTCGCGAGTTGCAGGGATTCTTCGTGTGTCATGCCCCACTCGGCGGCCATGGTAAGTCCGGCGAGCAACAGGTGCGCGAAGGCGGAGCCGTCAGGACTGCGGAGCTCGACGGTCTGGCGTCCATCGTCGTTAGGGCAAGCTTCGCGCTGCTGGGCGTTGACGCGTTGCGAGAGATCGCCGATGTCAGTCCAACCCAGCGGCACGCGGATCATGGCGCTGCGATTGAGGTCGCTCCAGCAAATGCGCGTGGGTGCTTCCTGGTTCGGCACGAGACGCAAATATGCCGATGAAACGGTATTGCCAAATGCGGTGAGCGAATCGGCATAGTGGCAGAGGCCGCCGATGAGTTGACGCGCTTCGCGGGAGAGTTCTCCGCGATCGCGCATGATGTTGTGACCATCGCGACGGACCTCCATGTGCACGTGGAAGCCGTTGCCGGCAACGCCTTCCTCGATCTTCGGGGTAAATGTGGCGACGCAATTGTGCCGGTAAGCGACGTTGCGGATGAGCCATCGCGCAAGGACAAGAAAGTCTCCGGCATCTTCGATGGGCGCAGGGAGGAATTCGACCTCCAGCTGTTCGGCGCTCTTGCCGCGAATCTCCTCGAGATCGCTGCGGACGGCATCGATGCAACCGACTTCATTGTGGGCGTATTTCACGGCCCCGGTGATCTGCGTGAGGAGGCGCACGACTTCATCCAGAACCGCGCCGCTTTTCACGAACGGGCCGGAGGCGTGATAACCACGTTGCATTGGAAGACGATAGAGACTCGGGCCCGGATCACTCAGCAGGAAAAATTCAAGTTCACCGAGCGCCCAAAGGTCGCAACCGGTGGAGCGGCGAAAGAGTGCAGCAGCGTTGTGGAGAATCGCATCGGGAGCAAAGTTGACCATCTCGCCTTGGGCGTTGAGATAGCGGCAGGTTAATTCGAGGCTAGGCTCTCCAAACGGGTTGAGAAACGCACTCTTGTAAACGGGCACCACGTAAAGGTCGGAGAGATTGACATCGACCATGTCGCGAAAGAGAGAAGAACCATCGACGCGCTCGCCGTCGGCGAGGATGCGTTCGGCCTGGCGGCGGCTGGAGACAGGAATCTTCAGCTCCTTGTACTTGCCGTCCATCGCCGTGTAATGGAAGGTGATGCGCTCGATCTCCTTGCGCTCGATGACCTGAATGAGGTCTTCACGGGTGAACATCTCGCGGGGTTTATCGGTAAGGAGCGAGATCGGGTGGGTCAGGACGTACTGGTGCTCTACGGCAGCCATCGTCGCCAGCGTGGCATTGCGCGCCTCCGCGGACAAGGAGATGGTGCACAGGCGAGTGTGACAGGGCGCACAGGCCTGAACCCCGAACGGCGGACGGGCACAGCTTCGCCCAACCGGGGCAAAGTGCGCCTTTGAATTCAGTTTCGGAGGTGCGAACTCGGAGGGACTTCCGAAAATCAGCCGCTACAAACTACGCCTTGACCAACTTGTCGCTGCGCAGGCAAGAAGTGCAGACGCGCAGGCGCTTGGTGGCGCCCTTCACCTTCGCACGGACGGGGTGAAGATTCACGTTCCAACGTCGCTTGGTGACGTTGTGAGCGTGGCTGATGTTATTCCCAAATTGCGGCCCTTTGCCGCACATATCGCAAACTTGTGCCATGACTACTGGTTCCTATCGACCTGGTTGGCCAAAACATAGATTTTACCGGAGTTGCCGGGGTTTGGGCAAATGGCGAACGCCAGGCTGGCCTGCCGGGAGATGCCGTCCCCTGAAGGGGACTCTGTCGTGTTGAGCTAGCTTCCCAGCACTCACGAGTCTGTTACGAAACTCTAGCTGT
>PLWX01000089.1 GCA_003151155.1 Acidobacteriaceae bacterium | reverse complement strand
GAATTCATATAGTTCGCTCCGGCTTTCGCAAGAGCGGGCAGCGTGTTCGGCGCAAAGCGCGTCCAGGAAGAGACGCAGACATCCACGCCTTCATCCGGATCGCCGTGGCCGAGGTATTTACCCCAGGCATAGTTGGCGATGTAGACCTCGGTCGGACAGCCGATCGGGTTCACGCCAAGTTCGCCGTAGCCACGGAGAACGATGGGACGGATGTAGCAGGGCGAGACCTTGTTCAAACCGACGATCTCGACGACGGCGTTGCAAAGTTCGTCGAGCGAAAATGGAACTTCGATGCGATAGATCTTCGACGAGTTGAGCAGGCGCTGCATGTGCTCGCGAAGGCGGAAGATCGCCGGACCGGTGGGCTGCTGGTAGCAGCGAATGCCTTCAAATAAAGACGAGCCGTAATTGACGACGTGCGAGAGGACGTGGAGCGTGGCGCTGTCCCACGGGATCGCTTTGCCGTTATGCCAGATGAATTCAGTTTTAGGGATGGCCATGGGAACTCCTGGGCGCGCTGGCGCAAGTGCTTGGATGGTCAAGCCGCCAGGTTCGATCCACAAAGAAACCGGTGCGGCTTAACCAAAGATTATAGGGGAGAAAGTCTCCCCTGATAACCCCAGCTGTCCCATCAGAAATTCCGATTATCCCAAGCCGGAATTTGAAGCTTTACTGTGCGATCTGTGTCGGCATCTGTAGCGGCTTGGTGCTCTTCGCGTCGGTCAGCTCGTCGCCACGGAAATAATTCGCCTTCGAAGCGCGCATTTCAGGCATCGCCACATAGGGCTTTGCATAGTCATTGCGCGCATTCCAAAAGAGGAAGCCAACGCCGCCATTCTGTTTGGCAGCTTTGACCTGCACTTCGATGTACTCAGGCGAATAGGTCTTGGTCTTCCAGCCGAAGGCTTGCAGCCAGGGGCGGAGGACTACGCCGCTGCCGGCGGTGATCTTGCCGAAGCGGTTCATAGATTCAGAGATGAAGTGCTCGGGCGCATCGCCGGGCATGGTGTAACCGTCCATGCCGAAGAAGTGCGACGGGTAGATCATGGGCGAGAGCACGTCGCAGAACTTCGCCATACGAACGATATCTTGTCCGGTGTGCGAGAGATCGACGCTACGCTGCCAGGCCATGACGCCGAAGACGTCGAGCGAAAGGAGAGCGCCGGTCGGGTGAATCTGGCTGTATGCCTTCTCGAGGAAGTTGGCGATCACGTCGCTGCGCTGCCAATCCGGATGCTCTTTCTGGTAATAGAAACGCGCGTCTTTCTGGTCGCCTTCCGCGGGGAAGCGAACATAGTCGAACTGAATCTCATCTGCGCCGGCTTCTGCCACGTACTTCGCCAGGGCAATGTTGTAATTCTCAACCTGCGGGTTCGAAGGATCGGTCCAGACGAGCTTGCCGTTCTCGCGCCAGCCGGCTTCACCGGTCTTGGCCGAGTGGATGGTCAACTCGGTGTGGTTGTTGGCGATGTTCTCGTCACGGAAGATGGCGATACGTGCAATCGCGTGAAGGTTCTGCTGATGCAGGTAGCGCAGGAACTTAGGCAAATTGTGAATTGGCGTGTACTTCTGGTGCAGCGCCAAAGGATTGTCAAAGTGAATACTGACCGATCCGTCACTATCCTTGATATCGAAGACGACGGCATTGCCGCCGGCGGCGCGCCAGCGCTGGATGATGGAGAGGCCATGCTCGCCACCGGCCATGGCACCCGTCATGTAAATAGCGCGGACTTCAAAGTCTTTCGAGACCGGGATGGCCGCCGCGGCCGGGTTGGGGTCATAGCCCGGGATGATCAAGTATTCGCCGGGCTTGAGCACGCCCTTCACGGTGATGGCCGCCAAATTCGGATTCTGTTGATGGATGGCCGCGTCGAGTTCGCCCTTGGTCATGTAAGAAGTCTGGTCGAGATACTGGTGCACGATCTTCGGCAAGGTGTCGCCCTTGACGACCTGGTGCAGCGTGGTTCCCGGAGGTGCAACCGGCGGAGTGTTGACTGCCGCTACAGGTGCAGGGGTTGTCGGCACCGGAACCGGAGCCACTTTTGATGTAGCGACCGTGGACTTCTCTGGGCCCGATGCATGGACGCCGCGATAAGCGGCGAAACTGAAGGCCGCAACCAGAACCACAACCAAGAGAACGAGAAGCGAAATTTTATTTTTCATCGACCCAATCCGGAGTAGCTGACTGGTCGGATAGTAGCAGCAATTCTGGAAATGAAAACCTAGGGAACTAGCTTAGTTAACGGCGAAAACGCTTACGGAGGTGTATGTCCTGTTGATGGCGAAGTCGTCACCGAAGCGGCTTGACAGAAAGCGCTGCACAGAACAGGTACGAGAAAGCCAATTTCCGCATCTAAACCTTAAGGGTGAAGATAGGAACATTCGCGCACTGCAAATTCCTTGAGAAGCTCTGACAACTATTTCACGCAAGTTTCCCATCTCATCGAACAACTCGGCCGAGAAGTCGAGTCGGGCCCCGCAGAGGAAAGAAGGTCTTGGCAAGGCCCAAATAATATGAGAACCGGACTGAACGCCACGCTTGATCCGAGCCGCCGAAGTAACGACGCGCGAGACTTTGACGCAGCCCTCCGGCGCAAGATCGTAGGACAAGACCTTGCCGTCGAGAAAATGGCCGAAATTTACCAGATGTTCCTGGCGGGATTAAATCCTCCGGGACGTCCGGTGGGCAATCTTCTCTTCCTGGGGCCGACCGGCTCCGGTAAGACTCGAGTGGTGGAAGCGGTCGCTGAATCTTTATTTGGCGATCCAAAGGCACTGATCAAGATCGATTGCGCCGAATTCCAGCACTCGCATGAAATTGCCAAACTGATCGGTTCGCCTCCGGGATACCTCGGGCACCGAGAGACGCACCCCCTGCTCACGCAAGAGGCGTTGAACCAGTGGCACACCGAAAAGCTGAAGCTCTCCATCCTGCTGTTCGACGAAATCGAAAAGGCCAGCGATGCGTTGTGGCAACTGCTACTCGGCATCCTGGACAAAGCGACGCTGACCCTCGGCGATAACCGTCGCGTAGATCTCTCCAGTTGCCTGATCGTAATGACGTCGAACCTCGGCGCCGGAGAAATGAACGAGCTCATCAATGGCTCGATGGGTTTCGCGATGAAGCCCGACGGCATTGATGCCAAGCTCGATCAGAAGATCGATCGCACGGCAGTGGACGCGGCCCGACGGAAGTTCTCGCCCGAGTTCATGAACCGCATCGACAAGATCGTGGTCTTCCGCACCTTGAAGCCCGAACATCTCGAACAGATTCTCGAAATCGAACTGGGCATGGTGCAGCAACGCATCCTGCAGGCTACGGGCAACAATCAATTCGTCTTCTCTTGCACACCACAGGTGAAACAGTTCCTGCTGGTGGAGGGCACTGATCTGAAGTATGGGGCGCGTCACCTCAAACGCGCCATTGAACGGAACGTGGTCTTCCCTCTCGCGAATCTGGTCGCGACCGGGCAGATCAGGCTGGGCGACTTCATCCGGATCGACATGGGGCCGGACGGCAAGATGGTATTCGTGAAAGAGGCCGAAGGCGCCCTGGTTCCAGTGCTCCTCGAAAAGTATGGGCCGGAGTTCGGCGCGCAAGCGGCGAGCGCGGCAAAATCGGGCCGGGCGAGCACCAGCCGACGAGACTTCGTTCCGGCCCCCCTCTTGGACAACAGTAAATAGACTGGTAGCAGGTATAAAAACGGGACGCTTCGGCGTCCCGTTTTTATTTGGAGGGGTACCCCCCCCGTGTATCTATTGTTTTCTATGAGTTAACGGGAAGATTTCCGCAAAATATTCAATCGAAAGGAGTTAAATACCAAAATATAGAAAACATTGGAGTTAAATGGGGAGGGAGATTTTTGTATTTACCCTCTACTTTTAGAATAGCGAATGCAAGGGGTAAACCGGACACTTTTCTGGAGTTTCTATTTCCTTTGAGATGAGAGGGTTGCGCGGAAATGGGGGGAAATTGTGACTTGACAGAGTGGGGAGATGGCCCGGCCGAACAAAGGGTAGCTCCGCTGCGAACCCGCAACTGTCTGCGGGTTCTCCGGTCGCCACGACAAGAGGATTGGAAAGCGCTAGCCGCGTTTTAGTTCGAGGAGGACTTGGCGGGCTACTTCTTTTAGGGTTTCGAAGACGCCCTGGCCCTGGTAGGCGACGGCTTCGTAGACGGCTTCGTCGCGCTTCATCAGTTCGCGCTTGAGGGTGTCGATCGGGAGCACGTTGGGCAAGTCGCGTTTGTTCAACTGCAGGACGTACGGGATCTTGCTGAAATCGTAGCCGTGCTCGGTCAGGTTTTCCTGGAGGTTGTCGAGCGCCTCGATATTCGCGTCCATACGTTCTTCCTGCGAATCGGCAACGAAGACAACGCCGTCGACGCCGCGCAGAATGAGCTTGCGGCTGGCGTCATAGAAGACCTGGCCGGGAACGGTGTAGAGGTGAAAACGGGTCTTGAAGCCGCGTACGGTGCCGAGATCAAGGGGCAGGAAGTCAAAAAACAGGGTTCGATCGGTTTCCGTGGCGAGGGAGATCATTTTGCCGCGCGATTTGTCGGCTGTCTTTTCGTACACGATCTGAAGGTTGGTGGTTTTACCACCAAGGCCGGGACCGTAGTAGACAATCTTGCAATTGATCTCGCGAGCCGCGAAGTTAATGAAGCTCAATGCTCTGCCTCAGTCAGGTGGAAGCACACATTCGTTCAAGACCGGCCTGGGTGAACCCGAACGTCTGACCGGAAACAGAACCGTCATGGCGTCCGAAAGAGCGCACAGAACGGCGAATGCGGGAACTATCCTTAAAAGGGATTTATACCACAGAGAAGCGAATTCGCAGAACCTCTGGCGGAACGTGAGTTTCCGGTTATGGCGCAGGTGGCTTCTGAGCAGCCGCGCCGGGTTTTGCCGGAGCAGGTGGGAGCGGGTAGTAGCCCTGCTTTGAAAAGACCTTCAGACCGGGACGATGGACGCGAACTTCAAGAGTGCGCTGCGTGCCCGAAGCGGTGAAACGAGTGTTGTAGCCCAAAGTGTATTGGTTGCGGGCTTCGAGGGTGACCCGCTGATAGGCGGCCTCGATGGCATCGCGGCCACCTTCGCTGAAGACATCGCCGCCGGTGGCGGAGGCGTAGCGTGGCAGGATGTTTCCGCTGCCAAGACCGGGAATGCGAGCGCGCTCGGCGGTGCGATAGACGGGGATGGCAGCCGAGTCGACGCCAATGCCATAGACCGCAACTTCTTTGGAGAGCAGCACGCGCATGACGTCGCCATAACTGGCACGGCTTCCCTTTTCATGACCGTCGCTGATGACGAAGAGAACCTTTCGACGATTCTGGGGGCGGGCAGCAAGATCAAGCGCAGCCTGGAGGATCGCGTCGTTCATCACACGCGAGGGTTGTTCCACGGACTGCACGTGCGGCGTGCCTTCGATGGCGGGCTTGCCGTTAATGGTCGGGCCTGAGGCCAAGGGACCGCTGGTGACGGGCACACCGGTGTTTTCCCCGCGAACGGTTTGGCGGAGAACTTTGACCGTGCGCAGCATCGCGTCAGCGTTGGTGAAGTCCTGTTCCTTGTGGACGGTGTTGCCAAAGGTGTAGACAGAGATCTCGTCGTAGGGACCGAAGGCGCCATCGAGGGCGCTTAGGGTTTCCTTGATCTTGCGCACGGCGCTATCAGGCATGCCGAGATCGATGACGACGGCGGCGGAGAGCGGGAAGGGATCGCTGCTGAAGAAGGTGATGTTCTGCTCTTTACCGTTTTCAAAGACCGCGAAGTCGCGTTTGAGCAGGCCCTGGACGAGATGGCCGTCGCCGTCTTTGACGGTGACGGGGATGGGCACGAAGTCAACGCTAACCTTGATCATGTAGGCGAGTTCATCGCTGCCGCTGCCCGGGGTGTCGGCCGCCTGACCCTTGGGAACGGTCTGCACGGGGGTGGGTGGTTGAACGCCGGGGGCGTAAACAGGTTCATCTCCGGGTTGACTTTGGCTGGCGGGCTGCGTCGAACCGGGAAGAGGAGCACTCTTCGGAGTCTCTGCTGGTGGTTCGGCCGCGGGGGCAGCAGGTGGTGGAACATTTTGCTGCGGGGCGGGCGCGTCGGGAAGATTGCCTTGGGATTGCGCTAACAAATTCAACGAGAACAGCAGGAATAGTGCGGTAACCACGAAGGTGCAGCGAAGATTCGTCAGTCGCATCTCGAGCCTCATAGCATTGGACGACGGAAGCGGCATCCAACGCGAGCAGAACCTACAATATAGACTACGTCAGGTGGAATTCGGATTGAACAACAAGAGCGTGTTTCGGACTGTCGTAAGTTGGATGCTACTTTTCACGGCCTTCGCCTGCACTGCTTTGGCGCAGAACGAGAATCAGCAGGACGACCAAAACGTTCCGACATTTAAAGCGAACGTTAACGTGGTGAACCTGTTCTTCAATGTAAAGGACAAACACGGCACGCTGATCCCGAACATGATCAAGGAAGACTTCCAGGTCTTGGAAGATGGGAAGCCGCAGACGATCAAATATTTCAATGCGAATACCGACCTTCCGCTCACTATTGGCTTGCTGATTGACACCAGCGGAAGCCAAACGCGCGTGCTGCCCATGGAACAAGAGATCGGGGCGGCATTTCTTTCCGAGGTGTTGCAGAAGAAAGACCTGGCGTTTGTGATCAACTTCGACCTGGATGCCGAACTGATTCAGGATTTCACGAATTCATCGCATGAACTGCGAGTGGCACTGAACAAAGTGAAGATCAATGCACCGCCGTGCGGAGGAGCACCGGGGCTGGGCGGAGGTCCGCTGCCCTCGAACTGCCGTGGCGGCACCGTGCTGTATGACGCGATTTACCTGGCGGCGGAAGAGAAGCTGCGGAACGAAGTTGGGCGCAAGGCGATGATCATCCTGACGGACGGAGAAGATGAAGGCAGCCGGCTGAAGATTCGCGACGCGATTGAGGCGGCGCAGAAGGCCGACGCGATTGTGTACGTGCTGCTGATTGCCGATCGGGGATTTTACGGCGGCCTAGGTTACAACGGCACCGGAGCGATGAAAAAGGTGGCCGAAGAGACCGGCGGCCGCATGATTGAAGTGGGCAATAATGACAAGAAACTGCGGGCGGCGTTCGACCAGATCCAGGCGGAGATGCGGAGCCAATACAACATTGGCTACACGCCGACGAACAACGTGCTCGATGGCAGCTTCCGCAAACTGGAGCTCAAGACCAAAGAGGGATACAAGATCCAGACGCGTGCCGGATACTACGCGCAGAAGCCCAAAAACTAGCGCGCCTGCGCTAGTAATGGGTGCCTGCTATGCACCAAGGTAACCAGCCCTTTCCCCGATTGCTTTCGCTATGATGGGGTGGTAAGTTCCTGACACTCAGCCACCCAGGCCGCTAGGAAAACGCATCATGCACATTGATGACTTGCTTCGGATCGCGATGGAGCGTAAAGCCTCCGACTTGCACATGAAGGTCGGAAACTACCCGCACATCCGCATCGATGGAGAACTGGTTCCGTTGACGGATCAGCCGCGCATCTCGGCCGAAGACATGCTCAACATGACGTTCAGCATGATGTCGAACCGGCAAAAACAGAAATTCAAGGAAAACGCGGAGCTCGACATGGCCTACGGCGTCGCCGGGCTGGGCCGTTTCCGTGTGAACGTCTTCCAGCAACGCGGCAACGTGGGCGTGGTGTTGCGCGTGATTCCGACGAAAATCCGCAGTTTGGATGAACTGTACCTGCCCCGCATTATCGACAGCATTTGCGATGAGCAACGTGGACTGGTGCTGGTGACGGGCGTGACCGGCTCGGGTAAGTCGACGACACTGGCGGCGATGATCGATCGCATTAACTCGACGCGTCCGGAACACATTATGACGATTGAGGACCCGATCGAATTCCTGCATCGCGATAAGAAAGGGTTCGTCAACCAGCGCGAGGTGGAAGTGGATACGCCGAGTTTCGGATCGGCATTACGCGCCAGCTTGCGTCAGGATCCCGACGTCATCCTGGTCGGCGAAATGCGCGATCTGGAGACGATTCAGACGGCATTACATGCTGCGGAAACTGGACACATGGTGTTCAGCACGCTGCACACGTTGGACGCGGTGGAAACGATTAACCGTATTATCTCCGTCTTCCCTCCGCCGGAACAGAAGCAGATTCGACTGCAACTGGCGGCGACGCTGCGCGCGGTTATCAGCCAACGCCTGGTGCGTCGTGCGGACGGAACGGGACGTGTGCCGGCGGCGGAAGTGCTGGTGACGACGGCGTTCATTCGCGAAGCAATTATTATTCCGGAAAAGACGCGTGGCATTAAAGAAGCCCTGGCCGCCGGAACTTCGCAATATGGCATGCAGACGTTTGACCAGTCGCTCTATGACCTATTCACCCAAGGGCTGATCACGTATGACGTCGCGCTGGAAAATGCTTCGAACCCGGACGACTTCAAGCTGCGGGTGCAGGGCATTTCGGGCACGGCGGAAGCGACGCGCGAAGAGATGGCGCCGCAACACGGGTTTACGGGATTCGGCAGCGGAACTGGTTTCGGGCGGTAGATCTAAGATCGTTCTTGACGGGGCGCACTGCGGTGCGCCTTTCGTTTTGCGTTGGTGTTTCGCTTTTTGTACGCCTTCAGCTACACTACCCGCGTGCCGTTCAAGCGTGCTGCCAAGAAGGATTACACCGAAGAAACTCTGTACGACTACGCGATCGGCGCGCTCGGCCGGCGGATGCGGTCGGTGGCGGAGTTGAAGCGGTTGATGCGTCCGCGGGTGGGGCACCAGGAAGACAGCGACAAGATGATCGAGGCCGTGGTTGAGCGGCTGAAGCAGGCACGGTATCTGAACGATGCGGGGTATGCGGAGTCGTACTCACGCTATCGCAAAGAGAACGAGAAGTTCGGCAAAATCCGGGTGATCAACGACCTGAAACAGCGCGGCGTGCACGGCGATGTGATCAATAAGGCCATCGGGCAGACGTACGGAGACACGGATGAAGTCGAACTGGCGAAAAAATTCCTAGAACGCAAACGGGTGCGGCATCCGGAGAGTCCAAAGGATTTTGCACGAATTGTGCGAATGTTACTGCGCGCAGGATTCAGCAGCCGAAGCGCTTTTCGCGTACTGAACCAGTGGAAGGTGGAACCGGAAGTTTTGTCGGCGCTGGAGGCGGAAGTGGCGGAGACGCCAGAAAAGCCGGAAACGGAGAACGAATGAAAGACCGTCACGCAACTGCGATCGCGCACCTTTCGAAGGCCGATAAGAAATTGGGCAAGCTGATCACGCAGTGTCCGCCTTGCGGGATTAAGCCGAATTACTTGCAGAACGTTTTCGAGGCGCTGATGGAGTCGATCGTCTATCAGCAGCTCTCGGGCAAAGCGGCGGCGACGATCCTCAACCGCGTGAAGGCACTCTATTTCCCGCCCGATACGCCGACGCACGACACGCGGCATGGGAAAGCGCTTCCCTTCCCTACGCCCGAACAGCTGCTGTCCACGCCAGATGAATTATTGCGCTCGGCGGGGCTGTCGGGGAACAAGACGAAGGCGGTGAAAGACCTGGCTGCGAAGACGATCGACGGGACGGTGCCGGATGTGAAGGCCATTCGCAAGATGAGCGATGACGACATCATCTCTCATCTGACGCAGGTACGCGGGATCGGCCGTTGGACGGTGGAGATGATTCTGCTGTTCAACTTGTATCGTCCGGATGTGTGGCCGGTGGACGACCTGGGTGTGCGCAAGGGCTACATGAAGCTGCAAGGGCTTGCCGAGATGCCGAAGCCGAAAGAACTGATGGCACTCGGCGAGGTGTATAAGCCGTATCGCAGCGTGGCAGCTTGGTACATGTGGCGGGCGATCGAGCAGATCAAGGACAAGCCGAAGGCGGCCGCGCCAGCAGTGAAGAAGGTTGTTAAGAAGAAGGCGGCGAAGAAAAAGCGTGTGGCCGCAAAAGCAGCCCGTTAGCTAAAAAGCCCTGTCATGGCGACCGGTGAACGCGCGGACTTCCGCGTTCGAATCGGAGCTAATTTTTGTTCTTTTTCAAGGGACACAGCTCCACTGTCGCCGATTCGATCTCTATTGTCCGCGCACTCTGAAAATCGAAAAAGACCCTGAACTCGTCCGAGTCTCCCCAAATCTTTCTCGTACGAAACCAAGGGTTCGGTTCCACAGATTTCGATTCAACCTTTATCACGCTAGCCACGCACCTGTCTTCCTTAAGTGGTAGCTCCGCATCGCGAGGTCCGATCTGTAGAAATTTGAGATCCCCGAAAAGCAGCTCCATTCCTGCAGCATCTCTCGTCTCGTCGCCAAAGGGAATTCCGGAGAAGGGAGCACTCCAGCGCATCAAGGCAGAATTGTCTTCGCAGCGCAGGACGAGTTCCTCGAAGTGGAACACGTTGTGGACATCCCAAATCAGGCCGTCGCTTTCGAGCACAATGAGCGAGGTTATCTCGAAATTTGTTAGCTTCATGGCGTTTCAGTATAGCCATGTCCTAACCCGCCCCACCTCCTCAGTGTCTCCGTGGCTCTGTGGCAGGTGTTCCCGCCTGATAAAATCAGAGATTACGCCCATGATGACAGGCTCCCAGGTACGCCGCCGCTTTCTTGACTTCTTTATTTCCAAGGGACACAAAGAGGTCCACTCCTCTTCGCTCGTGCCCGCGAATGACCCTACCTTGCTGTTTACCAACGCGGGGATGAACCAGTTCAAGGACGTGTTTCTTGGACTGGAGAAGCGAGACTACTCGCGGGCGACGACTTCGCAGAAGTGCGTGCGCGCGGGCGGCAAGCATAACGACCTGGAGAATGTCGGGTTCACTAACCGTCACCATACGTTCTTCGAGATGCTCGGCAATTTCAGCTTTGGCGATTACTTCAAGAAGGACGCCATCGCTTACGCGTGGGAACTGGTGACCTCGCCCGAGTGGTACGGGATGGATAAGAGCAAGCTCTACGCCACCATCTTCAAGGGCGAGAACGGCGTGCCGCGCGACGATGAGGCCTACCAGCACTGGCTCGACGTGGGTGTGCCCAAAGAGCGCGTGTTCGACATGGGGATGAAGGACAACTTCTGGGCGATGGGCGACACCGGGCCGTGTGGGCCGTGCTCGGAGATCCATTACGACATGGGCGTGGCTTCGTCAGACAAGTTGAAGCCGGAATGCGCGGCGGGCGAGTGCAAATTCCCCTGCGAATGCGGACGCTATGTCGAGATCTGGAACCTGGTATTTATGCAGTTCGACCGCGACAGCAGCGGGAAGCTGAATCTACTGCCGAAACCGTCGATCGATACCGGCGCGGGACTGGAACGCGTGGCGGCGGTGTTGCAAGGTGTCGTGTCCAACTACGACACGGATCTGTTTACGCCGCTGATTGAACACGCGAAGCGGGTAATTAGTAAGTGGCCTGACGTCGAGATCGCTGCCTCAGATCCGCACTTCCAAGGGTCTCTCAGGGTCATATCCGACCATGCACGCGCCGCAACCTTTCTGATCAACGATGGTGTGGTGCCGTCGAATGAGGGTCGCGGCTACGTATTGCGAAAGATAATGAGGCGAGGAATCAGGCACGGCAGACAATGGGGAGAGAAGCACATTCTCTCCCTTATGGTTCCAGCAGTCAGAGCGGTGATGCAGGACGCGTATCCCGAGCTTGCCGAATCTGTTGACCGGGTCACAAAGACGATCGTCGCTGAAGAACGACAATTTGATCGCGTTTTGACTGCAGGATTGGAAAGACTTAAGCGCGATCTGGATTTTGCACGATTGGACGTCTTCTCTGATTCATTTGATTTTGCACAGGGGCTCTCTGAAGTGTCCTCTATCGTCGATCAAGCTTTCGAACGCGAAGGCGAAAAAGGGGTCGCAAAGGCGATCAGAGAAGCGTTTGCTCCCCCGGTTGCCGAACCGTTAATGGCGCGTTGGGAACAGCTTCTAAGAATGCCGCCTGTCCTCACCGGGAAACGTGCCTTTCGCCTCTATGAAACCTATGGTCTGCCACTCGATTTCATGATGGACGTTGCTAGAGATGAGGGAGTCGAATTCGATCTCGCGGGGTTCGAAGCTGCGCGTGCAGAAGAGCAGACGCGTGCTCGCGCTTCGTGGAAAGGCGGCTCGAAAGCCTCGGCAAATCCCATTTACCAGAGCCTACCCGTAACAGAATTTGGAGGTTACGACCGTGAGCAGTGGCTTTGGGATAAGGGGTCGGCCATTAACTGGTATGCCGATTCGAGTGGACCCATTCCCACCGATCGTTATCGCGATTCTGAAATCATCGCCCTCACCAGAGGTGGTCAGTCGGTGCCTGAACTCGCCGCAGGTGAGGAAGGAGAGGTAATACTCGACTACACGCCTTTCTATGCTGACTCTGGGGGACAAGTAGGCGACGTCGGATGGCTTCTGGACTCAAAGGGCGCACAGAAACTCGCGGACGTTCTGGGCTGCACGATGCCAGTACAAGGCGTTAGAGTGCACAAGGTCCGAGCCATTGAATCTCTACGTGTGGGTATGTTCGTCGATGCCCGAGTCAACGTTGAAACACGCTTTGCCACCATGCGCAACCATACCGGCACGCACCTGCTGCACGCAGCGCTGCGCGAGGTGCTGGGTAAGCATGTGAAGCAGGCGGGATCATTGGTTGATCCGTCGAAGCTGCGTTTTGATTTCTCGCACTTCACCGGCATCGCCGATGAAGAGATGCAGGACATCGAAGACATCGTCAACAAAGAGGTGTTGAAGAACGATCGCGTCGAAGTCATCGAAAACGTACCGATCGACGTCGCGGTGAACGAATACAAAGCGATGGCGCTCTTCGGCGAGAAGTATGGCGACCGGGTTCGCGTCATCAAGATTGGCGATTTCTCGACCGAACTCTGCGGAGGTACCCACACCGCGGCCACTGGCGAGATCGGCCTGATCAAGGTGCTGCACGAAGGCAGCGTTTCCAGCGGGGTGCGGCGCATTGAGGCAGTGACTGGCGAAAACTCGGTCCGACACTTCCGCAAGGACCACGAACTGGAAGGCGTGGTTTCAACGCTGATCCGATCGGGCGAGGATCTGTCGCCGGCAGCCGCGCTGAAGTTCGAACTCGATCGGCGCGAAGAAGAGATCAAGAAGCTGCGCAAGGAACTGGAGCAGTCGCGGATGAAGTCGGCTGCCTCTTCCGTCTCTTCCGCCAGCGACAACGCCCGCGAGGTAAAGGGCGTGAAGGTCCTGGCGACGCGGGCCGACAACGTCGATCGCAACCAGATGCGCACCCTCGTCGACAACCTGCGCACGAAGTTGGGATCGGGCGTGGTGGTCTTAGGATCCGTGCAGGATGGCAAGGTCGCGCTGATCGTGGGAGTGACGAAGGATCTCACCGGGCGCGTGCAGGCGGGCAAGATCATCGCGCAGGTCGCCAAGCATGTAGGCGGCTCCGGCGGCGGGCGTCCGGACATGGCGGAAGCTGGCGGCAAAGATCCGGCGGGGCTGGATGCGGCGCTGAACGCTAGTTACGACGTCGTCGAAGGCCTGCTGGCGTGATCCGGCGTCGCAACTTCACTTTCAGTTTGGAACCTTGGGAAAAACATATTGGCTGAGCGTGATCTTGGTCGCGTAATCTGGGCTGGGATCAAGCGCTTGCTTGGTGGCGTGAACCAGTTGCACACGCATTCTATCTCAGCTACTTTCGGATAACGTCTTCCTGGACCTGTTGCGGCACAAAGAGGAGAACCATGCTGTCATCATTCATCCGCCGTTATTCGGTATTGCTGGCAAGCGCTGCGATCGTGGTATTGATCGGATTGACGCTGGCGTGCGGCAGCTACTCCAAACATTTCGTCGGGGGCATCGCGAATTTTTCGACGACGGTCTTTGTCGGTGACTCGCTGACTGCCGGGTTTCAGAACGGATCGCTGCTCGACACGCAACAGCCGAACGGATGGGCGCCGCTGGTGGCAAAGCAGGCGAACTTCAAGATCACGCTGCCGCTGATCGCGCCTCCGGGTGCGCCGGCAGTGCTCAAACTGGTGAGCGTGGGGCCTCCGCCGGTGGTGCAGCAGGCGTCGGGGACGACGTCGGGGCGGGATAATCCGACGGAGCAACCGACGGACCTGGCGGTGCCGGGACATACGGTGCACGATCTGCTGAATTACGGGCCGACGCTGGGGACGAGCTCGGAAGACATCATCACCGACCTGGTGCTGGCCTTCCCACTGGGCAACACCAACACTCAGGCGCAGGAAGCGGTCGCGCTGAAGCCTACGGCGCTGTTTATCTGGATCGGCAACAACGATGCGCTGCCGGCGATTGAGTCGGGCATGCCGAGTTCGATGACCGACCTGGCGAGCTTCACGGCGGACTTCACGGCGTTGATGCAGGGGGCGCACTCGCAGACGAACGCGATGCTGATCGTGGGCAATATTCCGGATGTAACTCAGGTTGCCTACCTGACGCCGGCGGCGACGGTGCTGGCGGAGGCGGCGACGCAGAGCGGGCTTTCGACTGCGCAATTGAGCGCGATTCTTGGCATCACCAATGGCGATTTCGTGAATGCAACCGGATTGGGTGAGGTGCAAACTGATTTGCAGAAGCTTGCGGCCAGCCAGCCGACCACACCGCTCGACGATGCGGGCGTGTTGACGGCGGCCGAGGTGGTGCAGGTACAGACGCAAGTAGCGGCTTACAACAGTGTCATCGCGACGCAGGCCAGGGCGGTGAACGGGATCGTGGTCGATATCAACGGATTGTTCGCTTCGCTGCAGCCGGGAATCACCATCAACAATTACACCGCTACGACGGCGTATCTTGGCGGATTGTTCAGCCTCGACGGAATTCATCCGACGAACACGGGCTATGCGCTAGTGGCGAATAAATTCATCGACACGATGAACAGCGCGCTGGGATTGTCGATCGCGGATGTGGATGTGGCGACGATCGCGGCCAGCGATCCGCTGTTTGGGCCGAACATTAAACCGGGAGCAGCGACGGTGCGGCAACGCATTCCGCTGGTAGCTGCCAAGAGTGCGGATGTGGTGATGCGCGGAAGAGCGCGTTAGCTAGCCCGATAGAAAGAACGCGCGCTTGATGATGGTGATCTCGGGTTTGGGCTGGTCGAGATAAACAGTCACGATGTCGAAGCGGGTTGACGGTCGGTCGGGCTGCTGTCGCAAATAGGTTTTTGCCACACTTCGAAGGTCGTTGCGCTTCTCGGCGTCGACGGCGGCTTCGGCGGGCGCTACCGCGCGGGTGGTACGGGTTTTCACTTCGATAAAGCAGAGTACGCCTTCGTTCCATCCCACGATATCGAGTTCGCTTTTGTGTGCCGGGGTGCGGTAGTTGCGCGCCACGATCACGTACTTGTGCTTCCGCAAAAAGAAGTAAGCGAGTTCCTCGCCGCGCCGCCCGGTGATGAGGTGCTCGGCGTCGGGCTTGGCGGGGAGAACAGCGTCGAGGGCGCGGAGCGCAAGTTGAGTAAGAAGCCGCACCCACGCAGAGTACACGGGGGCACCTGAAAACGATGTGATGGGCGAACGCGATGTATGTTCGCGAGAATTAGCTCGCGCGCTTGAAGTACTGCACCGCGCGTTCGTGTTTTTCGGCGGCGGCGCGGGTGGAGAAGGTGCCGAGGTTTTTGCGTTTGCCTTTTGCGTCTTTCTTCTTCGAGTAGAGCCGGAATTGGCCGGACGGAAGTTTGCGGATCATAAAAACTTGGATGGTGCGGGGCGGGGCGCGCGATGCCGGGTCTCAGTGCAAAAAAGAGGCGCAGCTACAAGAGCTGCGCCTTTGGAGTGTCCAGAGGGCGTGCCCCGGGAAGAGCACGCCAGGGGAAATTACGCGCCGGAGGGCTGGCCGACTTTCGCGCCCTTTTCGTGCAGGGCGGCAACGGCGCGGATCGCTTCCTCGAGAATGTCGAGGGCGATGTCGCACTGCTCGGCGCTAACGATGAGCGGCGGGGCGATGCGCAGGGTGTTCGGTCCGGCACCGAGGTAGAGGATGCCCTTTTCGAAGGCGTACTCAACCACCTTGTCGCGCAGTTCACCGGCGGGCGTCTTCTTCGCCTTGTCGCTGACGAATTCCACACCGAGCATCAGGCCATGGCCGCGAACGTCACCGACCAGCGGCATGGTTTCCGGCCACTTCGAAATGCGCTTGAGGATGTGCTTGCCCATGGCTTCGGCGTTCTTCATGCCTTCGCGTTCGAGGACATCGAGCGTCGCAAGCGCCGCGGCGATGGCTACTGGATTTCCGCCGTAGGTGGAGGCGTGCGAGCCGGGGACCCAATCCATGATCTCGGCCTTGGTGAGGCAGACGCTGAGCGGCATGCCGCTGGCGATGCCCTTGGCGATGGTGATCATGTCGGGCTCAACGCCGGTGTGCTGGACGGCCCACCACTTGCCGGTGCGGCCGCATCCGGACTGGACTTCGTCGCAGACCATGAGGATGCCGTGCTTGTCGCAGATGCGGCGAATTTCGCGCATGAACGAGGCGGGAGCGGGCAGGTATCCACCTTCGCCCTGGATGGCTTCCACAAAGATTGCGGCCACTTCTTCGGGAGCGATGTCGGTGGCGAAGACCTTCTCTTCGAGGAAACGCGCGACGGAGACGGCATACTCGTCGGCATCGGTGCCTTCGGGACGGCGATAGACGTTGGGATACGGGATGTGGGTGACGCCGGGCATCAGCGGCGAGAAGCGGCGGTGCTGCTGCGGCTTCGAAGCGGTGAGCGAGAGGGCGCCCATGGTGCGTCCGTGGAAGGCGCCGTAGAAGGCAATGATGTGCTGGCGCTTGGTGTGATAACGCGCAAGTTTCAAGGCGCACTCGATGGCTTCGGCGCCGGAATTGCCGTAGTAAACGCGGTGCGGGCCGGCCATGGGAGCGATCTTCGAGAGACGATCGCCGAGGGTGATCATCGACTCGTAGTAGAAGTCGGTGCCGGACATGTGGATCAGCTCAGCGGCCTGCTTCTGGATGGCGGCGACGACTTCGGGATGGCAATGGCCGGTGGAGGTGACGGCGATGCCGGAGGAGAAATCGAGGAACTCGTTGCCGTCGACGTCTTCAATCACCACGCCTCTGCCGCGCTTGGCGACCAGCGGGTAAGAGCGGGTATAGGACGGCGAGATGATGCGGGCGTCGTTTTCAAGAACGCGCTGGGCGTTGGGACCGGGGAGCTTGGTGCGGATTTTGGGGCCGGCGACAGAAATGGTGGCGGTCATGGGAGTTCTCCGTTCGTGTGTGGGCGCGCGCGGAAAGCGCGACGGACTGAACCGTGCGAGCGGCATGGCAGACGGACGACGCCTCCGGCAACTCGCAAACTAGCAATGGAAGGAGAAGTTAGTCGCCCGCGAAGAGGTTGGGGCGAGCCTGCGATGGGGCAAGGCGCACGTCGGCACGGGCCGAAACCGGCCGCGACCAAGCATTGCGCGCATTGAGTAGTTGCAAATAGCCCAGCATCGCTTATGACTCCACTTCGATTATAGCCAGCTTTATGGGCAAAAGCACTGGGAATCGAGGGCGGAAGATTACGGAAGTCTAAGCATTCTGGGCGGAACAACTGGGCGAAGGTCCGTCGGAGAGGAGGTATTCGACGGTATGGATGAGGTCGTCGGGTGAAAGGTGGATGTGGAGGACCGTGATACGAGTCAATGAGACAGTTCGACCGGGGCGCGCTTCGAGGCGGGTTGCTCGAATGCACTCATCTTCCCTAGAATCAAAGATTCACCAACTGACAGGAAACCTCGCAATGGCGCTCCAGCTTTTTAATACCCTCTCCGGAAAAGTCGAAACCTTCCAGCCGCTGGAAGACAACGAAGTGCGCATGTATGCGTGCGGGCCGACGGTGTACGACTACGGGCACATCGGCAATTTCCGGACATTCATCGTGGTCGATACACTGCGCCGGTTCCTGAAGCAGAGTGGCTACAAGCTGAAGCACGTGATGAACATTACCGACGTGGATGACAAGATCATTCGCAACGCGGCGCGCGACGGGAAGAGCGTGGGGGAATACACCGCAAAATACAAGAAAGCCTTTCTGGAGGACTCGGACGCGTTGAATATCGAGCACCCGGAGCTGATGGTGAATGCGACCGACCATATCGACGAGATGGCGGC
Source organism: Acidobacteriaceae bacterium (assembly GCA_003151155.1). Classification (GTDB taxonomy): domain Bacteria; phylum Acidobacteriota; class Terriglobia; order Terriglobales; family Acidobacteriaceae; genus Korobacter. The sequence goes on along the minus strand of PLWX01000089.1, from coordinate 45,359 downwards.
GTTCATCCAGCGGATGGTGGAACAGGACATCGCCTACAAAACCGAGGACGGGTCGTATTACTTTCGCATCGCGAAGTTCCCGGAATACGGCAAGCTTTCGAAGAAAGATTTCGAAGGCATGAACGATGGGGCGCGGGTGGATGTGGACGAATACGAGAAGGACAACGCACGGGATTTTGCCTTGTGGAAGGCGCCGAAAGAAGGCGAAGCGAAGTGGGAGACAGTGATCGGGCCGGGACGGCCAGGGTGGCATATCGAGTGTTCCATCATGAGCATGAAGTACCTGGGTGAGAGCTTCGATATCCACGCGGGAGGCGAAGACTTGATCTTTCCGCACCACGAGAACGAGATCGCACAGTCGGAATCGGTGACGCACAAGAAGTTCGCGAACCTTTGGCTGCATGCGCGGTTCCTGCTGGTCGAGGGGCAGAAGATGTCGAAGAGCCTCGGCAACTTCTTCACGCTGCGCGACCTGATCCTGATGGGGCACAAGCCGTCGAGCATACGGTTTTTGCTGATGTCGGTTCCCTACCGTAAACAATTGAACTTCACGTTCGATGGACTGAAACAGGCGGCGATCTCGGTGGATCGGCTACGGAATTTCAAGCGACGTCTGGAGCAGGAGCCATTTCCGGAAGGCGTGAACGAGAAGATGGGCACGCTGGCGAACGAGACGATCGCGAAGATGAAGGCCGCCCTCGACAACGATCTGAACACCGCGGAAATGCTGGCACCTCTGTTCGACATGGTGCGCGATGTAAACGCGGCGGCGGACGCGGGTGAAGTGAAGAAAGGCGACGTGCCTTCGCTGCTCGAGGCACTGCAGAAGTTCGACGAGATCTTCGCGGTGCTGAATGACGAGGATTCGCGCAAGGTGAAGTTCGCGGTCGATTGGGCACAGGCCGAGGGCAAGGCCGACAAGATCAGCGCCGAGACCGCCGAGATGGCGAAGGCTGCCGGACTGAGTGAAGAAAAGATTGAGGCACTGGTGGCGGAGCACTCGGCGGCGCGCAAGGCGAAGGACTTCAAACGGTCGGATGCGATCCGGGCGGAATTGCTGGAAAGCGGGATCATCCTGGAAAACACGAAGGATGGGGTGCGCTGGAAGAGGAAGTAATTCACCGGGTTTTTACATTGGCTTCACAGGGGTGCAATGTGAGGGGCCTAACTTAGGTTTCATTAACCCCGAACGCGCGGCGGTTTAAGCGAACGCTGCAACCGCCGCAACTTCGTTCGGAACAGTTCCACCTCTCAGCCTTCCTAAATCAGACAACCCGCTGATCCCTTTGCCGCCCGCCAGGGCGGTTTTTTATCGTTCTCACATTTTTTTACGCACCAGATGGCCAACATTCGTTAGGTTTGAGAGTCGGATACTCTGATGGCATTTCTACGCTCCTACTTCGCCTGTTTTCTCTCGCTAGGCCTGCTTGCTCCGATTATGCCCGCGCAGGACATGCCGACCCTGCACAAAGCACCAGCAGCTTCGGAACCGGAAACGCCTTCGATTCACGTGGATGTGAAGGAAGTGGCAGTGCCGGTCACAGTGCGCGACAAGCACGGGAAGATCGTGCAGAACCTTGGTAAGGATGACTTCGTCCTGCTGCAGGACACGAAGCCGCAGACGATCAGCAATATCCGCCACGACACCAACATGCCGCTAACGGTTGGCCTGCTGGTGGATACCAGCCGCAGCATGAGCAACGAACTAAGCGCGGAGAAGAGCGCCAGCCATAAGTTCCTGGACGAGATGCTCGTTCAGCCGAAGGACCAGGCGTTCGTGCTGCACTTCGATAAAGAAGTGGAACTGATGCAGGACGTGACTTCGTCGCGGGACAAGTTGTTCAACGCGATTGGGCTTTTGGAAACCGCGCATTCCGACCAGGACACGGACAGCAGCGGGGGAGACGACCGGGGGCAGGGACGCAAGCGGCGTCACGGTGGCACCCAGTTATACGACGCCGTTTACCTGGCCTCGAATGAAATCCTGAATAAGCAGCAGGGGCGGAAGGTGATCGTGATTCTTTCCGACGGGCAGGATCGCGGCAGCAAAGAGACGCTGGCGGACGCAGTGGAATATGCGCAGCGCGCGGATACGACGGTGTACACGATTTACATGAAGGGCGAAGAGCAACAGCGACGCGGATTCGGAGATCGGGACGGGGGCCGCATGGGAGGTCCGCGTATCGGGTTTCCGGGCGGGCCGGGTGGCTACCCAGGCGGTAGCCGGCGCGGAGGGCGCGAACCGGAAGAGGCGCGTGTGGACGGGAAGAAGATCCTGACGGAGATTGCGACCAAGACCGGCGGACAGATGTTCGAGGTAACGAAGAAGGAAACCGTCGAAGATATCTACACGAAAATTGCCGAAGAGATGCGCAGCCAGTTCGTGCTGGCTTATACGCCGGATAAATCGAGTATCGACACCGGGTATCACCGGATTACGGTAACCGCGAAGGACAAAGAGATGAAGGTGCAGGCGCGGGAAGGATTTTATATTCCCGAGCAGACGTCGGCTGCGAAGTAGGTTGCTTCGTTCAGCATGAGACGGCCCAAGTCTGATTTGCGCACCAAGCATTGAGTTCATCCGCGAATGCCGTCCCCTGAAGGAGACTCTGTCGAGAGCTGTGCCTTTCCCGCCACTGACGTGGCGGGCTATTACGTTCCGTGCCTGCGGCACTGGGACAACGTGACAATCACGTTCTCGTTGCCTATCGCGAAAAGCAGGTTGCCACGTCGGGCTAACGCCCTCCTCGCAATGACAATAGACGGAGATTCAGTTGTCGGCGATGTCGTGGGCTGACCGCGCTAGAAGAGCTAACCGCCGATGGTTTCGACTTTGGAGAGTTCGAGAGTTTGAGGCGCGGTTTTTGCTTTTGACGCGGTGATGACCATGGCGACGGCCGCAATGATGACGAGCGATCCGGCGGCGATGTAGCGGTCGATGGTTTCATGCAGCACGATCCATCCTAAGAACACGGCGACGATCGGATTTATGTAGGCGTAGGTCGCGACCTTGGGCGTGGGGACGTGCTTGAGCAGCCAGATGTAAGCGGTGAAGCCGACCCATGATCCAAAGACAACCAAGTACAAGATGGCGCCGAGGCCACGGTGCGTCCAGGGGATGTTGTGCTCGCGGAAGGCGATCGCGATTAAAAGATTTACCAGGCCGGCGACGATCATCTGCCAGGCAGTGGCGGTGACGGGATCGAGGGTGAACTTCGACTTCCACCGCCGTGAGAGCACGGTTCCGTTCGCCCAACAGAAGGAAGAACCGAGAAGGCTAACGGCGCCGAGGAGCTGCATTCTGCCGTGCACCTCGGGGTTCACGATCTTCGGGTAAAACAAAATGAAAGTTCCTAACACGCCAAGAGCGAGGCCAGCAATGCCGCGGCCGGAGGTTCTCTCGCCTTTATAGACAAAGCTCTCTAAACCAAAAATCCAGATCGGCGTGATGGCTACGATGAGCGAAGCGAAGCCAGTAGCAACGTACTTCTCTGCCCACGTCAGGCCGGTATTGCCACAGACCAGCAAGAGAAAACCAACGACGGCAAGTCTTCCGAACTCTGGCCACGAGACGAAAATCTTTTTGCGGAAGAGAGCGCAGGCCGCAAGCATGAGCGTGCCCGCAACAAGGAAGCGCAGGGCGCAGATGGCTGCGGCGGGAATGTGCTCGTCGTCGGCAATGCCAATCGCGAGATAGGTGGAACCCCAGAAGACGTAGACCAGCGCAAACGCGAGTATCACTTGGAATCGGTGCTGGCGCAGGGTTTCCGTCATGGGATGAAATCAGTGTATCGCGCTGCACTGAGGAAAGTTTCGGCGGGAACTACTTTGGTTGGGGCGAAAGCTGATGCAGGCGTTGACCGACAAGAAATAAATAGTGAAGCGCGGAAATGCAGGTGAGACCAAAGACCGCCCACAAAAGGTAGTCTTTGCCGACATAAATCCAGTTGCGGTCCATCACCTCGTTAAGCAGAACGGAGAAGAGCGCGGCGACCTGGGCGACGGTGTTCAGCTTGCCGAAAATGCTGGGACGAAAGTCGCGCAGCGGGGTGGTGGCATAGAGCAGGGCGCAAATCACGAGGATGCAGATATCGCGACTGAAGACGATGACGGTAAAGCGCCACGGAATGATTTGTCGAAAGGACAACACGAGAAAGAGTGAAGAGAGGAGGAGTTTGTCCGCGATGGGATCGAGATATTCACCGATGGTGCTGCGCTGGTGCAAGAGACGGGCCAACATTCCATCGAGCCCGTCACTCAATCCGGCGGCAATAAAAAGTCCGAGCGCCCAGTGAAAGTTGTAGTCGAGCACGTTCATGATGACGAACGGAACGAAGATGAGCCGCATCAACGTGAGTTGATTGGGAGCGGTCCAAAACCGCGAGATCACCGTCGGAGTTCCCCGGCCAGGAACTCGCTTGCATCATGACCACACTTGACCTTGAAACGTTCATGCATGGAAGGCACTTCTCCATTGCGTTCGTCGAGTTCCATGCGTTCGATGCGGTGCATGGGGAAAAAAACGGCGGAGGCGCTGACGCTGTCGCCATCGCGAACCTGGCGGACGAAATCTTCAAAGGATTCCAGCCCGATACCACGCAGGCTTACGCCGGCAGGCGAAATGGTGATGATCGATCCCCAAAACTTCTCGCGCGGGGCACTCAAGGTCATCAGAACCGGCGCCCCCGGGACGAAAATATCCTTGTTGTTGCTGGAAGCCATGTCCATGGGAGAACTGCTCTCAGACCGCTGATGATTCGTGCGACGCGGGGGAACGCTGCCTTTTGACATGCTTGGATTGTGGCGCGGTTTATCGAAGGATGCAAGCCAAAGACAACGGACTCGGCAAGGACCTGCCTAGCGACAGGGCATGTCCGATTGGAAGTCGAGTGGTGTCAAGCGGCGCATTCCATGGCAGACGCTTTGCCGGGAACGACACGCAACTGACGATCGAGCTGGGTGAGTGCGAGCAGGTCACGAACGAACGAGACTGGATTGGTCAAAACAAAGGAACGGCCACGTTCGCGGGCAAACTGATGCAAGGTTGCAAACGTTCCGAGGCCTGCGCTATCGACGTCCTTCACCTTGCTGAGGTCGAGCACGACTTCCTGATGGTTCTCAATCAAGGTACGCGCCATCTCCGCGAGGGCTTTGGCCTCTTCGTGGAACACGATGCGTCCGGTGCAATGAATGATGGCGGTATGCTCGCCCGAGCGCGGGTCGAGTTCTAACTGCAACATAAATCCTCCGTACTAGTCATATAGACGAGAGGCGGAGGCGTTTAGTTCCGTTACTTGTGTGTCAGGAATGTAAATACTCGCAAGCTGCTCAAAAGAGAGGGATTGGTGAGTCACGATTTCGTAGCGGGAAGCGTAATAGTAAACACCGAGCCATGCTCGAGTTGACTGGTGACGGCGATGGTGCCACCGTGGGCTTCAACTATGGCTTTGGCGATGGCCAATCCCATGCCGGTTCCCTGGACGCGAAGACGTTGCTGGCGTCCGCGATAGAAGCGTTCGAAGATCAAACCGAGCTCGAAGGCGTCGATACCAGCCCCCCGATCGGCGATGCTGATGGCAATTCCGTCGCGGTCAGAAGCGGCAGTGATAGTGATCGGCGAATCGGGCGGAGAATATTTTGAAGCATTTTCGAGCAGTTGCGCGAGGGCCTCGGCGATGCGATCCGCGTCGACGCGAACGGATGGAAGATCGGGAGCGATCTCGATCTTGACCTCGCGCTGTGCCAGCGGTTGCTTCACCTGCTCACGCGCTAGCTCGATGAGATCGCCGACAGGATGTAAGTCGAGATGCAGTTCGACCTGTCCGGCATCGAGACGAGCCATTTCGGCAGCCTCACCTACCAGGCGATTGAGTCGATCGGTTTCTTCATCGATGACGGTGAGCAGTTCCTGGCGCTCGGGATCCTGCAAAGTTGTACTGCCGAGCATGGCGGTAACCGACGCCTTGATCGCGGTAAGTGGGGTGCGAAATTCGTGGGTGACCGCATCGAGCAAGGCGGAACGGAGTTGTTCGCTTTCGCGGGCAGCCTCGGCGCGAGTGAGAGATTCGATGGCGCCGGCGCGCTCGATCGCCACCGAAACCATGCTGCCGAGGGCCTCGAGGCTCTCGTAGGAGATTTCGCCGACTACGCCCATGGCGCCGACGATGCGCATGCCGAGACGCAAGGGCATAACGCGAATCTGTTGCGCGGGATCGCTGAACGGCTCGCCGCGGCCAGCCGCCATTTCTAAATATTCGGAGCCCAGCGGACCGGGCTCAGGACTGGACCGATAGATGTCGCGCCGATTGTTCAGCAGCAGCGCGACCTCGCGTACGCCAAACATTTCTACGATGTATCGGGGCAACGCGTTCAAGAGTTGAACGACATTCTCGCTCTCGAGGAGCGTTTGGCTGAAGCTGTAAAGACGTTCGACCTCGATGCGTCGCTGAGTGGCGTTTTCCGCAGCTTTGCGGGCGCGGTCGGAAAGATCGCTGGCGAGGATCGCGGTGACCAGGAAGGCGAAGAGGGCCATCCAGTTCTGTGGATCAGAAATAGTGAATGTACCGACCGGGGGCAGGAAGAAGAAGTTGAACGCCAGCGTCGAGAGAACGGCAAGGACAATCGCGTAGCGCAATCCCCAGAAGGCGGAGACAACGAGAACGCCGAGCAAGAAGCTGAGGGCGACCGTGGTGGGATTTACATGAAAAAAATGACCAAACAGAAGGACGTTCGCGGCTACGATGACTCCGCAGACGCAATAACGGAACACTTCTGTGCCAAGGCGGCGCTTCACGCGAGAATTGTAGTCTGTTCGACAAGCCTATAGGAGTCGCGCAACAATACAACCATGCCGAAGACGCCCGAACAGTGGTTGGAAGAAACCCACACGGCGAAGGAACGTGCAATCTTTAAGCTGTTCCTCGGCTATGCGCCGGGCGTGGGCAAGACGTTCAGCATGCTGAGCGAGGCGATTCGTCGCCACAGCCGCGGCGAAGACGTGGTGATCGGCGTAGTGGAAACGCACGGACGCAAGGGCGTGATGGAGTTGTTGTCGCGCCTGGAAACGGTTCCCCGACGGCAACTGACTTATAAAGGTACGCAATTCGACGAGATGGATGTGGACGCCATCCTTGCGCGCAAGCCAGCGATTGTTCTGATCGATGAGCTGGCACATACGAATATTGAAGGGAGCAAGAATCCCAAACGTTACCAGGATGTTATGGAAGTGCTGGACGCCGGGATTACAGTGCTCTCAACGATGAACATTCAGCACATGGAAAGCCTGACCCCGACGGTGCTGACGGTGACTGGGATCCAGGTTCGCGAAACGGTGCCGGACTGGGTGATGCATCGTGTGGATGAGATCGTGCTGGCCGACCTCACGCCAGAAGCACTGCAAAACCGAATGCGTCGCGGGGATATTTATCCACTCGATCGCGCGGAAAAAGCGCTCAGCAACTTCTTCCGCCCCGGGAACCTCATCGCGCTGCGCGAACTTGCGTTGCGTCAGGTGGCGCAGACGGTGGACCGCGGATTGGAAGCGTATCTTGATAAGGAACACATTGAACGGAATCCGGGGGTACGCGAACGGATCGCGGTGTGCATCAGTTCGAACCCGACGGCTCAGTACCTGATCGCACGCGGCGCGCGCATGGCGCAGGCGATTGATGGCGAACTTCATGTGGTGTACGTGGATATCGGCGCCGATGAAGCGCCGGATCGACAACGGACGCTGAATGCGAACGTGCGGTTTGCAGAAAACCTGCAAGGCAAGGTCGTACGCTTAAAAGGAAAGACAGTTGCGGAACCGGTGGCGCAGTTTGTCCGCGAACATCACATTACGCAAGTGATTTTCGGGCGTTCACCGCAAAACAGTTGGAGGCGGTACCTTTATATGTCGGCGATCCACAAGTTCCTGAGGGATGCGCCGCCAGTAGACGTGCACATCGTGACCCAACAATCATGAATAATCTTCCGCATCGCCGCATTCTTGTCGTCGACGACGAACCGCAGATCACGCGGGTGCTGCGCACCACGCTCAGTTCGCATGGTTACGAGATCCGCGTGGCCAACGATGGGGAATCGGCGATCGACCTGTTGAAAGACTGGCCGGCGGACCTGCTGATCACCGATCTTTCCATGCCGTCGATGGATGGGTTGGAGCTGACGCGTCGGGTGCGGGTCCGTTCGCGGATACCGATCATTGTGCTTTCGGTGCGAGGGGAAGAACGCTCAAAGGTGCAAGCGCTGGATGCTGGAGCCGACGACTATGTGACGAAGCCGTTCGGCATCAATGAACTGCTGGCTCGGGTGCGAGCTGCCCTACGGCGTGTTCCCGTCGAAGAAAAGCAGACTGGCGGAGTGATTGCGGCAGGCGAATTTCAAATCGATCTCGATGCGCACACGGTGCGAGTCTCGAACCGGGAGGTTAAGCTCACCCCGAAAGAATTTGACCTGCTGGTGTATTTCGCGCGACATCCGGGCCGGGTGATTCCACACCGCACCATCTTGAGCGCGGTGTGGGGTCCGAATAGTGCGGAGCAACCCGAGTATCTGCGCGTGTTCGTCGGCCAATTGCGCAAGAAGATCGAGAGCGACGCGGCTAAGCCCAAATACTTGCAGACCGAACCTTGGATCGGATATCGCTTCGAGCCGGAAGGCGAAAACGCCCGCGAAGATGAATCCGGAATGTGACGGCGTCTACGGCTGCGGCGTAGTCTGCTGCAACTCTCGCAGGTAAGTGATGATCTGCCAGCGCTGTTGCTCTGGAAGAGAACTCCACGAAGGCATGCCTTTGCGCAGGCTGCCGTTGCGCAGGAGCCATTGCAACTCGCCGTCGCTGGCATGACGGATGCGAGCGGAGACGAGTGCGGGATGTCCGTGCAATCCTGCGGCATCCGAGCCATGACACTCAGCACAATGACGCGCGAAGAGCTTTGCACCGGCTGCACGCGCGTCGGCGTTTGAGACGTACGGATTAATGCGAGTCCGGTCCCTGTCGGGAACGTGCATCAACCACTTGCCGTCGCCGGCGTAAGCGAAACATAACATCGAGGCGGCAAAGAGAAACGCGATGAGAAACGATCGTGAGCTCATGACTATCGGCTCCGGTGAAAGATCTGGCCGATTTCGTAGGAAATGCCAAAGCGCATCAGGAATCCGTGGCTGTTGTCGTTGAGACCAAACGAAGGAGAGAACTTCATCGTGGTTCCACTCGGCATGGCCCATGCGAGAACCGGCGCGACGTAATGTGAGGTGTCGTGCAGGCCTGGAGTGTAGCGGTCGCCGAGGCCGCCATACAATTCGGCGCCGAGAGCGAGATTCTCGCGACACAGGGTACAGGACTGGACGCTCGCTGCAAGGGCGAAAGGCCGGCTTATTCCAACGGAGTAGCCGAACTCCCATGGCTCATTGCTGAGGTTCTTTTCGAAGATCAGGTTCTCGGAGGCGTTCCAACCTTTGAAATCGCTGGAGAGAATTAATTTCAGTTCAGCTTCGCGAGCACGCTCGCTGCGATCGTTGCGGCCGAGGAAGTCGTCGCGCACATCGTGCCCGACGACTTCTAGCAGGGTCTTGTCGGCGCCATTGGTGTCTTCGAATTCCATGTAGAGGACAGGGTTGATCCAATGTTCTCGGGGGAGAGGACGAAAACGATTTTCCCAGCGCCATCCGGTGAAGACGGTGCTCTCGCCGACGGTAGACTGACCATCGAGATAAAGTTCTGTCGTCCACCAGCCTTTGACTCCGTATTCGAATTCGAATGCGTTGGCGACAAATCCACTGCCGCCCTTGGGAGAGCCGCCGACGGTCTTGCTTTCGATTTCGAGGTTGCCGGGTTCTTCCAACTGGTGAGAGTAGGTGACGAAATAAGTTTCCTGTGCGCCGGCAGAGGTGCAAATCAGGAAGAGGAGCGCAAAAGCAGACAGCCAGTAGAACAAGGGCTTGCAAAACACGGGAGAATCCTAGTACTCGTAGTAATTGAAAATGAATTTCAATTTCAATTAGGAGTGTAAGGGGGATGAAATTCGAGGTCAATCATACCTTCGTCAAACGGAGAGATTGACGCGTGAGCGGTCGAAATATCGGCGCCACTGGGGTCCACAGCATCGCGCACGTCGTCGACTGGCAGCCAGGGCGGGCATTGACAGTGTTGGATTGCTGTCGGTGAAGGTTGACAGCGGAACGACGCGACGTCGCTCTATCGTCTCGCGCTTAAAGATTCCATCGGTGGATACGAAGTCGGTCTGGTAAGAGTGCGCTCGACGGGTTGCGTGCCGTGCTGTAGCGCTTTGGCAAGCATCTCGATCGCTAAGTCTGCGTTCGGAGGGATGACGACGGTGGCGGCGAGCAATCCCTGGCGCACCCAGAGTTGACCGGTGGCCGGGATGCCATCGCAACCCAGGAAGGGCATGCGGAGCCAGCGCTCGCGGTTCTCACCCTCCATTTCTTCAAATGCCTTGCGCGCACCGAGGGCCATCGAATCATCCTGAGCGGCGACCAACGAGATGCCTAGGTCTTTGGCGATGGAGAGACGCAACCACGAACTCACCGTCTGGTGAGCGCTGCTTTCCGTCCATTGCGCTTTCACGGCACGGACCTGGACATTCTGCGGTTTCGTTTCCGTCATGCCGTTGGTGCGCTGTTGCGCGGCGTCACTCCCGGAGGGGCCCTGAATGTAGAGAGCGGTGCCACCAGTGGGGAGAAGAGCTGCCATTTGACGGCCTTGAATCCTGCCGACGTCTTCGTGATTGGAACTGATGGCGAAGAGCGGAACGGTGAAGGAGCGACGGAGGCCGGCGAGATAGTCGACCTCGCGATTGAGCACCACCCATCCGATGCCGGCGGCGGCCGCGGCGCGAGCGACCTGGGCTAGCGGAGTGCCGACCGGTTCGAAGACGATGGCATTCGGGCGCTGATCCACGGGCGACTGCACATATTTCAAAAGCTGCTGGCTCTGGAGGCCGGCGTCGTTCTGGGCGTCAACAATCTGCAGGTCGACATTAAGGCGGCGCGCGGCGTCCTCGGCGGCCTTGGCTTGTTCGGCTTGGTAATCGTTATCCCGCGTGGTGAGAGATAGGACGATACTGAGCTTCTTCATGTGCGCTTTGAACCTGCTTCCTTTCATATCGTAGCGAGAGGCATTGCTCTACGCACCCTTTATTTGCCATGCGTCATGTTCACTCGCCCAATAAAATGGCCATTTTGCCCGGCGATCGTCGTTCGGAACGGAGATGGGCATTACAATCGTTGCGATTTCTACCGCGACGACTTTTAAGACAACGTCGCGTTTTATCCCTGAAGCAGGAGTTGTCGATGAAGCAGTTCTCGCTAAATCTTGTCTTGTGTTGCGCGATCTTCGGATCGCTGGCCGTAGCGCAACAGAAAAATCCTCCCAAGCCGCAAGTCGAAAAGAGTTCGCCTTCTGACGCCATTTCCAGTAAAGCCCCCGCCACCCCGGACGAGGCACGCCCCCCGCGTGAGGAATCGACACCGCGAACGCAGGGCACTGAAGGTCCGGCGCCGGCAAAGGGGGTGAAGTGGGACATGACCGAGGCGGCCCCGGTAGTCACCCATCACGAGACATCGGTGAACGGTAGGCCGCTGCGTTATACCGCCACCGCGGGACGGCTGCCGGTCAAAGACATCAGCGGCAACATCGACGCCGAGATGTTCTACGTCGCCTACACGGTGGACGGGCAGGACCCGGCGAGGCGCCCGGTGACCTTTGCGTTCAACGGTGGGCCGGGATCGGCTTCGATCTGGCTGCACATGGGCGCGCTGGGACCGAAGCGCGTGGCGTTGCAGCCGGACGGGATGATGCCGCCGTCGCCTTATCACCTTATCGACAATCCGGGGACGCCACTTGAGAAGACCGACATCGTGATGATTGACGCGATCGGAACGGGATTCAGCCGGCCGGCGGACCTGGAAAAGGGCAAGCACTTCTGGAGCGTGAAGGGCGACATTGAAGCGTTCGGGGAGTTCATACGGCTGTACATCACGCGCAACGATCGCTGGGCTTCGCCGCTTTACCTGTTTGGCGAGAGCTATGGAACGACGCGCGCGGCGGGAGTTTCGGGCTACCTGATCGACCGTGGCATTGCGTTCAATGGCATCGTGCTGCTGTCGGAGGTGCTGAACTTCGAGACCCTGGAGTTCAGCAAGGGGAACGATCTGGCGTATGAACTCACGCTGCCGACGTACACGATGATCGCGGGCTATCACAAGAAGCTGGCGCCGGAGTTGATGCAGGACCTGCAGAAGACGAAGGAAGAAGTGGAGCATTGGGCGTCGACGGAGTATGCGCAGGCGCTGGAGGCGGGTGACGCGCTTACGCCCGAGCAGCGGGCGCACATCGTGGACCAGCTGGCGAAGTACACGGGGCTGAAGAAGGACTTCATCGAGCAGGCAAATCTGCGGATTGACGTGCTGGGTTTCACCCACAATTTGCTGATCGATCAGAAACTCCGCGTCGGGCGGTTGGATGGGCGGTACACGGGGCCTGATCCGAATGGACTGCTGGATACGCCGTTCTACGATCCGACGAGTTCGGCGACCAGCCCGCCGTACACGGCGATGTTCAATGACTATCTGCGGCGCGAACTCGGCTACAAGACCGATGTTCCCTACTATGTATCGGCACGCGATATGGGCGGGGCGAGCGAACCGGGACAGCGCGGCGGTGGCCCGTTCCAGTGGGAGTGGGGATCGGCGGTGGAAGGTTTCCCCGACACGGCAACGGCGCTGCGGGCGGCGATCGTGAAAGATCCTTACTTAAAAGTGCTGGTGATGGAGGGCGATTACGATCTGGCAACGCCGTTTTTTGCCGCCGATTACACGATGAATCATCTCGATTTGCTGCCGGAATATCGCAAAAACATCTCGTACGCGAAGTATGCGGCGGGTCACATGGTGTATTTGCCGATGGACGGACTGACAAAAATGCGGAAAGACTTTGAAAGCTTCCTCGATCAGACAACTGCTCGATAAATAATTTGTTTATGAGAGGCGCGGCTCGCGAGGCTGCGCCTTTTTTTTGTGGGTACCCCCTCCCCTTCGCGAATTGCAAAATCTTGAGAGCGTGGAACTTAGCTCTCCCACCCCACGCAAAATCTTCTATCTAAAGGGGTTATAGCTAAAATCTTCTCTCGTAAGGGGTTACGGGTCGATAAACCCAAGCTTTTCAAAGAACGAAGGTTCCTAGTGGAAATGCCCCACATGCGCATGTTATGCGGGGCTAGTCAACGCGGTCAGTGATGGGGAACACGTAGATGAGTGAGCAGGTCTCCGAGGTTAGAAGAATCTCCCGGTGGCATGGTTGAGGAAGGCGGCGAAGGCGTGCCACGCGGAGGTCATTCCGACGGGAACGGAGAAGGCTCCCACGGCGAAGGTGATAGGCGCGGCCCACAGGGTGGAGCGGTGGAGGCGATGGAGCGCGACCAGATCATAGGCGACGAGCAAGAGGATGCAGAGGCCGAGGCCGGTGACGGCACCGGCGGCGGGGGAGAGTCCCGTGCGGCCCCAGGGGAAGCGGCCGAGGGCGGCATCGCAAAGGGCGATGGTGGCGAGGAGGATGAGGCGTTTGTGCGAGTCGGGGCGGCGACGGTCACGCCATGCAGCGAATATTACGACGGTAAACCATGCGATCCCGAGGAGAGGGATAGCGAGAGAGACGGAGGGATCGAGGGGGCCGATCTGAACCCCGCGATGCAAGGCGTCGAGGGCGGCGATGACGCCGATGACGATCATGATCGGCGGCAGGCAGAAAGCCACGGTCCCGAAGGAGCGATGCCAGGCCACGCGTCCGGCGGGAATGAGCGCGGACTGGGTGAGGTAGATCAGCATCCAGAGAGTGAAGATGGCGCCGTGGACATGGAGGATCGGGCTGGGCAGAGGGGCGCGCAACATGCCGGCACCGAAGTAGGTGGGCGAAAAACCGATAAATACGATGACGCAGAGCAGGATCGCCATGCCGCCGAAGAAGGCGCGTTCAACGGTGCGATTCACGGGACGATAGATAGGGCGGCGAGCGCTCGCAGAGGGGGCGACAACGGCTCCAGTTGACAATGCGACTCCAAAAATTGAGAGTGAGGACCCGTGGGTGCGAAGAGAAAATCGGTTGGGGGACGATAACACGCAAACAGGAGAACCGGGAGAGGTTTTTGAGTTGAAAAAGGAAGCTGATTCAACCGTTGGAGGAGTGAAGCAACGCTTGAGTCTAGCCCGGAGCGGCCTATAGTTCCAGATAGCTATTCAGGAAGGCCTGTAGAAGGGCTGATAGTACGAAAAGTAGTCCCGATATGGCAGGATTGTGAGTGGTAAGGGCTGTAGCTGTTGAAAAACTCGCTCGCCGAGAGTGCACGGAAAAATCGTCGCGCTAGGATGACCTATAAACGATTTTCTCCGGATNNGAGTAGTCGGGGCACCCGTGAGAGTGCCCCTTTTGGGCAATTCGGTTTTGCACTCGTTTCTCAGTTTACGGTCACATTTTCTACGGAGCTGGCGGTCCCGACATACTTATCGACCGCGACCACGGTAACGCGATGTTTGCCCGGGGTCAGTGAGATTCGTTTACTGAGCTGGTCTCCGAATTTCTCGTAAACCTTCTTGCCGTCCACCCAGACCTCCAGCCGCTGCACGCCAATCGGCGAGTTCCCCGACGCGGTGACCAGGACCGGTGAACTTACGGTTGAATTGTTGGCAGGTGAACAGAATTTCGCCGCCAGCGAGGCCGAACCCGGACCGGCACAGTTCTTATGGCCGCTGCCGGGTATCACGATCGCCTCACCTTCAGGGAAATACGAAGGCAGAACCAGATCTTGTAGAGAGTCGAGGTTGAGATCGCGGAAGGAAAGATCAACAGAACTGGTGTCGGTGATCAGCGTGTTCGCTCCGAAGGTGCCGTTCCCGTTCCCGGCGCGGTAGAAGACATCTCCACTGGAAACGCCTGCTCCATTGATGAGGTCGACTAGGTCGGGGTTCAGGTCACCATTCACATCGGCGGTGTAGAGAATTCCGCCTAAGTCATCGCCGATGAGGTAAGACGAGACGAGGCCAAACTTTCGACCTCCTAGATTTTTGTAGACGTAAGCCGTCGTTGTTCCACAGGTATTTTCTGGATTCGTGCAGCCGTTGTAATGACTGACGCCCATAGCGAGGTCGAGCAGCCCGTCGTTATTGAAATCCGCACCTACCAGTGAAGAGAAGCCGTCCTTTGTCGCCGCGGGAACCTGGGTTGGTGTACCGAATGTCCCATTGCCTTTTCCCCACCACACGAGCGCCTTCCCTTCCGCGTTGGCAATGTCGAGATTTCCGTCATTGTCGAAATCGCGGACAACTGCGAGAGACGAGCTCCCCGAGAGCGCCAGAATCTGTCCTTCGGTGAATGTCCCTGAGCCTTTGTTCAGGAGAATCTCAATCTGCTTTCCTTCGACCGCCGCCAGATCTACTTTTCCATCTTTGTTGAAGTCGCCGGCGACGAAGGAAATTGGCGTCATTTTGGTTGTGGGTGGAGTTCCCATCCGGAAGGTTCCATCTCCGTTGTTAAGAAGGACGGTGCTCACCGTGCCGAGCCCAGGCGCGATCACGAGATCCGGCCAACCGTCGCCATTTACGTCGACGGCTATCACCGGGCCAGAACTGGGAATCGCATAACTGGTAAACGTGCCGAAGCCGCCACTCCGGTTGTTGAAAAAGACATCGACGGTCTGCGGTGCGCCGCTTTGGTCAGGCGGCTCGTTCACAATCGCCATATCAGGGAAGCCATCACGATCGAAATCGGCCAGAGCTGAGTGAACTGCTAATCCATCAGTTGGGTAAGCTTGCGCAAACAGCGTGGAGGCTGACAGCAGGAATGTACTGATCAGAAGCGAACGCATATGAATCTCCGTTTCGGGGAACAGAGAGCCGAGTTGCTGGATGCGAATAGTATCCTGAGTTGCTGGCTCAGGCTGTAAAATTTTGTGGCGGAAGACGGCGACTTCGCCGTATTAACGCCGAGAAATCGGGATATCGCTCACTATCCCGCACATTTGAGGAGCAACCCCACGAGAGCTAGTGCACCGGCAATTCCCGCGAGGCTCATCGCCTCGCTTGCGGGCTGCCGTCCCTAAAGGGGCTGGGAGGGCTTTCTGGATCGTTACCCCGGGGCTGGATCGCCCCGGGCTTCAATGGCGAGACGCGCTTTGCGCTCGTTCCTTTCCGCAGAACACAGTGGGCGAAAGGGGTTGAACCCTCTCCAAGAGCGTATTGAGTCCGATATACCCATGTCTCGAACATCGCGAGACATGGGGCACCCGGCGATTTCAATAGCAATCCCAATGTGGCAAGATTGTGAGTGGTGATGGCTGTTGCCTGCAATGGACCATTTCTCCTATCTCATCGATCGCGAGCACCGTTTGCTGCTGATTGGGATCGTGTTGTTGGTGATGCCAGCGATCTTCATACTGAGTGGGGAAGTTTTCGAGCCGCGCCACGGGATCGTGTGTCGCGCCAATGAGCCCAATCGTTTTTGGTGGAATGTTGTCCTGTATAGCCTCGCCGGTCTGTTCTTCATCGGTCTCTACGTGTACCAGAGCGGACACTGAGGCAATCGTCCACTCGAACATTGAGTCCGATATACCCATGTCTCGAACATCGCGAGACATGGGGCACCCGGCGAGTACAGTCGCACGGTCTTTCTCTTCTTGGCCGACGGCCTTCCCGAGATTCAAGTACCTCAGTGGCTAAAGCCATCTCGAGGAGGGATGGTTTTTGGCGGCCTGAAGGCCGCCTCCACCTCACGTCAACCTCAAGTCAAAGTCGCGAATCGTCTGCCGCCGATATCGTCTAGAGACTGACTTCTAGGCGAGGGCGTGGAGGAGCCAGGCGCCTAAGAGGAGTACGCCTATGGCCATGAGGGCGGTGACGCCGAAGAAGACGATGGCGACCCACTTCTCTTTTCCGGGGGCGGGCGGGGTGATACCGATGGCGATCATGATGGCGCGCAGGGTGGAGTAGATCATTGCTTAAGTCTTCGCAGCCGTCGTTCGGACGTGGAGCAACTCGACGATCGACTGATTGAGTTTTGTCCGGAGTTCGTAGCGCACGTTGGCGCGGGTGATGTAGCGCACCGCGATGGTGACGCCCGCTCCGGTGGATCGAACATCAATCGCGGGGGCGGCGGAGAAGTTCTTCATACCGTCGCTGTGGGTTGCGCGCTGCCATTCCTGCTGGGCGAGCACGACGTCGGAGGCGGTGGCGTCGCTGAGGATTTTGCGAACGCCCTCGGAAACTTCGTAGCTATCCTTCCCTGCCGGCACGAGGACTTCGAGTTCATCCCAGAGCCACTGGCCGGTGGTGGAGAAGTTGAAGTAGTGGCCTTCGATAGCGAAGCTGTTGACGAAGGCGACCTTGCGTCCGGTGGGATGGCCGGCGTCGCTCCAGTTGCCGGTTTCGAGAATGACGGTGCGAAGTACGCCGATCTCTACGACTTCCCCGCCGATGCCGTTGATCTCGACCCAATCGCCGACGCGGATGCCGTTGCGTCCCATGAGAACGAACCAGCCGAAGAAGGCGACGATGAAATCTTTGAGCGCCACGGTGAGGCCTGCGCCGGCAAGGGCGAGGAAGGTGGAGAGCTGGCTGGGCGGTCCGAAGATGACGAGCAGGATGGCGAGTACACCGCCGACCTGGGTGGCGAAGCGAAGGGCCATGCGCATGGTGCCGACCTTGCGACGGTCGGTGGTGCCGTCGCGGTAGAAGCGGCTGACGAGTCCTTCGGCGGCGACCATGGCGGCGACGATCAAGAGAATCCAGATGGCGGAGAGCAGCATGCCGTGGGTGGCGCGCTGCTGATAGGTGGCGAGGAGCGCGGACCATCCGACATAGGTTTGCGCGAGCTGCTGCTCATCCTGAATGCGCTTGTTGTAGTCGGCCAGCATTTGTTTTTGCAGCGACTGGCGGTGCAAGGAGGCGAGCGCTTCGGAATGGGTGGCGAGCGACGCCGCAGGCGCGGAGTCCCTGGTTAATTGATCATGCTTGCGGGCAAGGTCCTGGGCGCGAGCGAGGGCCTGCTGTTGGGCTTCGGCGAACTGGGTGCGATGAGTGCGTAGATCGTGCCAGGTTTGAGCCTGACCGAGAAGGTGAGACGGCAGAACGTAGGTTGGCGATTTGGATTGCGGAGGCGCGTCGCTGATGTCCTTCTGGCTGGCCTCATGTTCGTCGTGCATCTGCTGGATGCGGCTCTGGCGGTCACCGCCGGCGCTGACCAGGCTTTGTTTCGCATCTTCCAGTTCATCTTCGGAAACGCTTTGCTGGGCTTTGGCGGTTTCAATCTGTTCGCGAAGTTCATCGGGATCGCTCTTGCCGGGGTTGTCGAGCATGGCGGTGAACTCTTTGACGACTTCCTGATGGACCTTGATTTCTGCTTCGAGCTTATCGATCCGCGCCGAGAGGGCTTTGAGTTGCGCGGTCTGCGGGGGCGGATTGAGTTCGGCATCGCGTAACGCCATGGCGAAGGCGAGATCGACGGAGCGGTCGCCGAGGCGGAGGGCCTCGTTGGCAAATTCATCTTCGTCTTTGGTGGTCGCGGTGCGCGACAGGGTACGGGCGGTTCGCAAAGAGTCCTGGTCGACGAGCGAGGACGGTTCCGCGGAGCGACTGGCGGCGGATTTCTTTACCACGGTCGCGTCGTTCGGGATGGTCCAGTAGAAGCCAACGACAGCAGCGATCACCATGAGGAATAACAATCCGAGGGCGAGATTTCGTCCGTTTTTAAGCATTGTGATGTCCGATGACGCAGGGCGTGTGACCACTATAATCCGCGTCGCCCGGGGAATGCACTCTCGCCTGAGTTACGTTTGGGCGGTGCTCCCGATGTCGATGTGACCTCGGTAAGCTTGGGAAAACGGAAGTAACTTCGCGGTAATTAACGATTCGGGTATTCTCGACAGGAAATGCTGGGTGGATGCAGCGTGCTGGATCCGTCCGCGACCGAGTCAAAACTGGGATGAAGTCTTCCGATTTATTTACCGTAATTGTCGCGATCGTGGTGTTGATCGCGGTGGGCTGGTTTGTCGCTATACACCATCGCGATGTTGCGGAAGCCGGCTATTACGAGCCGCGACCTTCGTATTTCGATACGGAACCCGGTGAGCTACCGGAAGATTGGACCGGCTGGGACGCGAAAGTCGATGTCTTTATTCATCACCAAACCAACCGGCCGGGCTGCGATGCCCTGGAATATGGATGGATCACCTGGCACGACCACGTTCCGATGGTGGAACGCAACGGGAGGACGGGGTCGAAGCGCATCTTCATCCGCACTGACCGCCTGGAATCCCCGAATGACTTCCTGCGAGTTCCGCCGATTGAATTGCCGTTCGATCGCGGAGTGAATGTCGATATCTCGACGCGCTTGCAGCGCAATCAATACGTGGTGAACTGGGCGCATAAATATGGTTTCCGATTCGTTGCGAATACTCCGAACGAGTGGCACGACTATTACCGGCTGCTGAAAGCACATCCGGGGCAAGTGGTGATCGTGCCGAACGCAGGGCACAGCATGAAAGAATGCCGTACGGCGGCGGAAGAAGCTGAGTGCCAGCGTTCGCCAGCCAGTATGCGTTGCGAAGACGACCGTTACAGCAAGACCAGGACGTTCCTGTATCCGGAGTGGGCGACGGACGAAAACGTGAGCTCCGTACTTAGCTTCATTAAGTCCAAGAAGCACCTCGCCGCCGTAAAGGTTGAGTCAGAAGAATAGGGTTCGCGCCGCGAATTCTCCACAAACCTAGTATTATCAATGTTTTACATCTGATTCGCCCACCTACTCTACAGCATCTAAATATAAGAACGCTCACGTTAGCTGGAAGTACCAGAAACGGCGTAGATTCGGGCTGACAGAAGTTTTCATGGTCGCGAAACTAACGTAATGGCGTAGGGTTTACACGACTGACGATGGAAACCGTGATTTCCATGGGGAATGAGATTCAGCCAGACGACGCCCACTGTTCGACCGGCCAGGAGCCGCGGAACGCTGGAGCGAGAGCAAGGCAGTTTCTCAAGGGAGGGCAAGCCATGAGGTTTCGCCGAGCAATTTTAAATGCACTACTGGCCACCTCGCTGGCTGCGGGTGTCACCGTGGCGCAGGACGCGCCACCACCGCCGGATTCGCAATATCCGGCAAGCAATGATGTCGCACAAAACACACCGCAGTATGAAAGACAGAGCGATCCGGTGTATGCGACACCGAATTCGCAGACCAGCGAACCAACTGCGCAGAGTCCGGAAGAAGGTGGATATCCACAGTCGGCAAGCGCACCGCCTGCGCCGTCTGGCGATATGGGGGCGATGAATGGTCCGGAGTCGGACGACGATTCGCAGGATCCGTCTTCGCGCGTGGCGCGTATGCAGTTCATGGATGGACAAGTTTCGATTCAACCTGGCGGCGTGAACGATTGGGTTGCGGGAACGTTGAACCGTCCGATGACGACGGGCGATAACGTTTGGACCGACAAAGATTCGCGTTCGGAATTGAACGTGGGTACCGGTATCTTCCGCATGGGCGCGGAGACCAGCGTGACGCTGGCGAACGTCGCCGATAAGACTACTCAACTACAGCTTCACCAGGGCACGCTGAACCTGCGCGTGCGTCACCTGTATGACGGCGAAGTGTACGAGATCGATACGCCGAACGCGGCATTCACGGTACAGAAGCCGGGTGACTATCGCTTTGACGTCGATCCGAATGCCGACACGACTTACATCACGGTATGGAAGGGTGAAGGCAATGCGACCGGCGATGGACCGTCAGTAGAAGTACGCGAGCATGAGAAGGCGCGCTTCTCAAACGGGACGTCGATGGCGTACGAGATCAACAAAGCGCCGGGCTACGACCAGTTCGATCAATGGGCAATGGGTCGCGACGCGCGCGTAGATCATTCGAAGTCGGCGAAGTATGTTTCGCCGGACGTGATTGGTTCCAGCGATCTCGACGACTACGGCACGTGGAAAGAGAATTCCGAGTACGGCAACGTTTGGGTTCCGAACGACCAGGGCGACGACTTCCAACCCTACAGCAACGGCAACTGGATGTATCAGCAGCCTTACGGTTGGACGTGGGTTGGTTACGAGCCTTGGGGCTTCGCTCCGTATCACTATGGACGATGGGTCCAGGGTGGATGGGGATGGGGGTGGGCGCCTGGTCCGTATGCGTACTGGGGTTCGCCTTATTATGCGCCGGCAATGGTGGCGTGGTTTGGTGGTCCGGGATTCGGCATCGGCTGGGGTGGCGGATTCGGCTTCGGTGGAGGCTGGGGCTGGTGCGCACTAGGCTGGGGTGAACCGTTCCATCCGTGGTATCACGGCGGACGCGGTTACTTTAACCGGGTGAACATTCACAATACGCGGATCACGAACATCAACAACTATTACAACAATCGCGGCACGATCAACAATCACTACGCGAACTCGAGCCGAGGCCTGGTTGCGACCAACGGCAAGACGATCAGCAACGGCATGCCGGTAAGAAACAACCGTGCTTCGTTGAACAACTCACAGCGTGCGCAGATGACGCAACATCCAGCGGCGACGCATGAGTTGGGCAACCAACTTCGCCCGACGGCCCAAGGACGGGTGGGAGCACAGGCAGCCAACCGTAACGCAGCAGCACCGCCGAGCCGTGCAACCACGCGGCAGACGGTCTCGCACCTGGCACCTCCGAGTCGTGGTGCTGGAGTGAATAACGCGTCGGCGCGCGGGAACGGTGGCATGAACATCCCACGTCCATCCACTGGGATAACCAACGGACGGAACGGGGGAACCGTAAACAACAACGCTCGTAGCTTCGGCGGAGCCAACAATGGCGGCTCGAATAACGTTCCGCGTCCTCCGAGCGCGGGTAGCCAGACGAACGGTGGACAGACAAACCACAACGCGCCTGCCGGCGGAAACAGCCCGCACAGCGTGACGCCAACCAATCGTGGCACTGGTAACACCGCGGCGAACGGGCACTATGTTCCACGTCCGCCGTCGGCGGGTGGAACGATTGGGAACCACAGTTCGTCGAACATGCCGAGTGCGATGGCACGATCGAACAACAACGTAGCGCGTCCGGGTGGAGCGTACTCGCGTCCGGGACAGAGCTACTCGTCGCCACGCTACGGCAGCAGCCCGTCTTCGCAACCGTCGCGCGGCTACTCGGCTCCAAGCCGGAGCTACAGCAGCCCGAGCTACAACGCTCGCAGCTACTCGAGCCCGAGCTATGGTGGCGGACGTAGTTACAACGCACCGAGCTACGGCGGAAGCCGCGGCTACAGTGCACCGAGCGGCGGAGGCCACACCTCGGCTCCGGCTCCTGCGTATCACGGCGGTGGTGGCGGTTATAGCGGTGGTGGACACAGCAGCGGCGGTGGTGGTGGTCACGCCAGCAGTGGTGGCGGACATTCCAGCAGCGGCGGTGGTGGTGGACATTCTAGTGGCGGACATCACTAGGAAACAGCTTGCAAGGAGAAACGCCGTCCGAACCTGGACGGCGTTTTCTTTTGCCGAAGTGGCGAGTGAGTCTTTAAAAGTTCTGTGAATATCGCAGTTGGAATCCCGCAAACCCTGACTGGTCAGAGAAGATGTTGAAGTAGCCTATGGTCGAATTTCCCGCAGGATTCCAGTGGGGCGTCTCTACCTCCGCCCATCAATTCGAAGGTGGCAATGTACATAACCAGTGGCACGAATGGGAATCGCGTGGACGAATTCGTTCGGGCGATGCCTGCGGCGCAGCGTGCAACTGGTGGCTCACGGCGGAAGAAGACCTGGACCGGGCACAGAGCCTGGGACTTAACGCGCTTCGCATCTCGGTGGAATGGAGCCGGTTGGAGCCGAAGCCCGGGCGATGGGACAAACACGCCCTGCGGCGCTATCGCGAAATTCTGAAGGCGATTCGGTCGCGGGGCATGCGGGTGTTCGTGGCGCTGCATCACTTCACCCATCCCACCTGGTTCGAATACAAGGGAGCATTCACTTCGCATGAAGGCCCGGAACACTTCCGTCTCTTCGCCGAACGCGCGGTTACGGAGTTTGGCGATCTCTGCACCGACTGGATCACGTTCAACGAACCCAACGTGTACGCGGCATTCGGATATCTTTTCGGAGAATTTCCTCCGGGACGGGTGCGCGATATGCAGGCAGCGCTGGCTGCGTTTCTCGGAACGCATCGCGCGCACGCGCTTGCCTACGACACGATTCACCGTCTGCAATCGGATGCCGGGGTCGGAATCGCAACCCATTACGTGGTGTTTCGCGCAGCCAGCCATTCGCTATCCGACCGGTTGCTCACGAGGATTTATGACGCGGTATTCAATCGCGCGACGTTGTCATTGCTGAAGACGGGTGCGATGCCGGGAACGATGTCGGTAGTTGCGGGACGGGTGCCGGAGGTCGTAGGAAAGATCGATTTCGTAGGGTTGAATATCTACAACCGTCTCTACGTTCGCTGGCCTACAGGCCCGGACAAGACGGGTGGAATCTTCGTTCCACAGGGAGTTCCGCAGGGAGATCACGGGGTGGACCTTCCTTACGGAGAAGCTTACCCGGACGCAGTCTTCCCAGCCGTGGAGGCCTATGCGCAACTGAAGAAGCCGATATACATCCTGGAAAACGGAGTGCCCGACCGGAGCGATCGAATCCGGCCGTGGGTGCTGGTGAAGACGCTGGAAAATATCCATAGCCTGGTGCAACGTGGCTTCGACATCCGCGGGTACTTTCATTGGAGCCTGGTCGATAACTTCGAATGGAATGAGGGCTGGAGGCTGCGATTTGGGCTGTTCGAGGTCGATCCGCGAACGCAGAAGCGCACGCCACGCCTGAGTGCGCGCTTGTACCGCGATATCGTGACGCAAAACGCAATCAGTGACTCTGCGTTGGAACATTTCGGAAAAGATCCAAGCAGCAGGACGGGATGAACTCGGAAGCGCTACTCGGACCAGGAATTCGGGACGAGGTAGCTGCTGGAAAACGAGAGAAGGAGTGACATCTCGCGGAGCGTTGGCAGCCTTCCAAATCAGGTAAGGATGGTGTCAATATGAGCGATCAAGGAAACAAGCAGGTCGGTCAAGATCAGAACGCCGACAAGAAGCAAGTTAACCAGAATCAGGGCCAAGGCAACCAGCAGAACCAGGGAGGCCAGAAAAATCAGCCCGAGTCGGAGCAAGACCGGAACAAGAGCCAGGATCGCAAGCAAGGGTAAGAGAACGGTTCGAGACGGCGGCCGCCAAAAACGGCCGCTGTTTTCGCGTCTGGGCGAAATTGAGCGGATACCCGCTGAGGACAGACCCTCTTAAGGCGTTGCGGACAGAGTAGGGTTACGCCTCTTTCCAGTATTCGTGATCGCGCAGGAAGTAGTTTTCGTTCCACGTGTTCAACGCGGTCTTGAGGAACATGCGAACGATCTTGAGATGGCCCATCTTCTGGAAGCGGCGATTGGTAGTGGAAACCGAGCCGCGCACAATGCCAAAGCGGCGGGGAGAAACCTGCTTGCTAAGCAAGTAATCCTCCGCGTACAGAGCCTTCTCGTTGAAACCGCCAAGGGCATCGAACTTCGTCTTTTCAAAGAGCATAAACATGCCGGTGGCAAAGGGCTTGGTCCAGGAAGCGAAGTACTGCACCGCGTCGCTGCCGAGGTACAGCATGTGATCGCGCAGATTGCCGTTGGAGCACCAGATATTCGTGGTCAGGCATTGCAGGTTGCGGCGAGTCATTGTGGCCATGGCTCGGCGCAGCAGGGTGGGATCGTGAAGTTCGATGTCAGCGTCGATGAAGAGGACGTAGCGGCTGGTAGCCAGTTTGGCGCCAGCATTGCGTCCGACAGAGGGCAATCCGCCGGGAATCACTTCGATGTTTAGACAATTGTCGAATGATCTTGCAATAGCCGGAGTTCCGTCGGTGGAATGCGCGTCAGCAACGAATACTTTCGTACACGCCAACTGCGGATAGTCCTGCCTGCTCAAAGAGGTCAACAGGCGCGGCAAATTCCGGCTCTCGTTCTTCGCTGGGATAACGATGGTGAGTTCCGCCGTCGTATTCACGGATGCATACTCCTTCTTCGCCAATGGTGATGTAGGTAGGCCGGGAATCTATCCAACAACCGGTGTTGTAGTAGGCGATACCGTCGCGCTCAAGGTGCGCGGAGAGATGGGTATGGCCACAGAAGATACGGTCAATGTGACCAGACTTGGCATAAGCGAGAGCACCCGATGCTACCTTGGCTTCCAATCGAAGCCAGCGGGTATTCAGGCGGTCCAGATAGCGCGAAAACGACTTGTTGCGGTGATCGAACTTCTGGATCCGCGCATAAAGCAGTTCGCCCATGCGGCTGACAAAGGCATTGTTGGCGACGAAGCGGTCGAACTGGTGTCCGTGGATCGCGAGATGACGCTTTCCCTGATATTCCCAGACGTAGCGCTGGTACACGGGAATACCGACGAGGTGCGACATGATCTGGGAGAGACCTTGATCGTGGTTCCCTTCTACCCAGACGACTTCGATTTTGCGCTTGCGGTTGGAGAGCTTGCGAATCTGCGAGAGGAACTTCCAGTGATCGCCGTTGAGACGACCAAAGTTTAGGTCGGAGAAAATATCGCCGAGGAGAATCAGCCGACGGTAGCTGGAGGAATCGAGAACGGCGAGAGCATCTCGCGCTCGACTGATATCGGAACCGAGATGCACGTCTGACAGGAGCAAGGTATCGAACACGCGTTCCTGCATACTTTGATAGTTGCCGAAACGTGTGAATCACGCGTGACAAATTGATGAATAAGAGGTTGAATCTTACCTAGAAGGTGCGGAAGGAATACGGAGAGACGAGGGTGCGATCACAACCCGTCATTAGGCCCGAGTTCACTTATTTGGTACATAGCCGCTGATATCGGGCAGCTCTTCCACACTGGAACGATCCAGGCGGAGGCGAAGCTGGGCGAGGGTGCTCCAGCGGAGATAGCCGAAGGTATTGCCGATTACATAGAAAAGGACAGTTGCGCCTGCGAGGCAAAGCCGCCATGAGCCTTCGAGCTCGGTCATCACGCCGAGCAAAGAAAAAGCCAGGGCGATGAGCACGAGGATACCCGAGCTCTGGAATACGGAGAGACCCGCGTGGCGCAATTTGTGATGAAAATGCTCGCGATCCGGACGCAAAAGAGGGTGCCCGGCGAGCAGCCTGCGCATCACGGTGAAGGATGTTTCGGTCAACGGATAACCGAAGATCGCAATCGCGGCTAGCGGCGACCGCGTGACTTGGGCGGTCTCAAAGGCGATGACGGAAAGAATGAACCCAATGGTGAGACTGCCGCAGTCGCCGAGAAAGACTTTCTTTCGGAAGTTGAAAGGGAAAAACCCCAGGCACGCCGCGACCAAAAGGAGCGATAGAAAAGACAATGCAGGTTGTCCTGTCGAGAGATTGATCAGGGCGAGGCAGCTAGCCATGACGATGGCAGAACCGGAAGCGAGGCTGTCGAGACCGTCGATCAGGTTGAACGAGTTGGTGGTGATGATGATCCATCCGCCCAAGAGAAGTGCGGCGAAGAGAGAAAAGTGCAACCCGACAGCCCGGTTGGCGGCGATAAGGATTGCCGCGCCGAGGGCTTGAGCAACGATTTTGGTGCGGGGAGAAGCGTGCCGCAGATCGTCGAACAGACCCACCATGAAAACCGGCAGGGCGGCTAGCAAGATGGGAATGACGATGCGCAAGGGTTGTACGGAGGCAAATAGGGTAACGACAGTTGAGAGAACGATTGCGCCATAGACACCGATCCCGCCGACTCGCGGCACTGATTGGTTATGGGTATGGTGAGCCAGTGGAGTTCCACACCAGTGGTAGCGATTGCCCAGGAGTTGGGCGCCGGCAGTCAGTCCGGCAGCGACGAAAGCGCTTAGTATGGCAGCGGCAACTCCAGCATACGGCAAGCCTACTTGACTCAAGATCATCTCTACCTATCATGGTACCACTCCCGAAACCTACTCCTTTAGGAGGAAGCCACGACGAGACAGACGCAGGTGATGCGCCGGTGAGGGTTTGGCTCGAGGGCGTGTCGACTTTGTAAGTATGATGCGAACTGCAGTTCTGTGTTTTCCGGGTGGCTAATATTTCACATGAACAATTCGTAATTGGGACGGAGAGCGTTGCAGTCGCATAACGTCTAAAATGCGACAGAGTAGCCGATTCAGCAACACTGAGGAAGGAAGGAAGTGAGCTTGTTGCTTCGGGAAAGTCTAGCCACGATCAAACCAAAAGACAAAACCCAGTCAACGCGTACGGACGGAGTTGTTGGCCGCGCAACACGATTGGTGATGTTGGGTGCAGCACTTCTGTGCTGCCATGATCGTTCCATCGCGCAAGCCACGGAGCCTCTCCCGCGTCCCGTTTCGACGGACGGTTCTGAAACCATCGGACAGTCTTCAAAGTTATTTGTAAGCGGCGTAGTACACGATCAAGTCGGGATATGGACCAGCCCGGCCAGAATCCACTACAAAGACCTTGCGTGGTTGTTGCCGCTGGGAGCGGTAACGGGCCTCGCGATTGCAACCGATCACGACGTCGTGCAGCACTTACCCTCGTCAGCCAGTTTTGCGAAGCATAGTACGCAAGCCTCAACCGCTGGCTTAGCTGCGCTGGCGGGAACTGGCGCGATCCTGTTTTTTGACGGCCATATTGTCAAGAACGAGCACGCCAGTGAAACCGGACGACTCGCCGCCGAAGCTGCGGTTGACGGGGTGATATTCAATGTACTCGCGCAGGGAATTACGCGCAGGCAACGTCCGTTTGCCCTGAGTCACCCGGGCGAGTTTTTCTATTCCGGAGGAAGGGCATTTCCCTCGACGCACGCGATTACCTCGTGGACGATCGCGACCGTCATCGCGCATGAATACCCCGGAACGCTTACGAAAATCCTCTCGTATGGGACGGCACTCGGGGTAAGCACGGCTCGGGTCCTAGGCAGGGATCACTCTCCGTCGGATGTGATCGTTGGAAGTGCGGCCGGATTTCTGATTGGCGAATACGTTTATCACCATCACCACAACCGAGACTTACCCGGCAGCGAGGTTCCGGCGCTTGAAGACAAAGCGAGCGACGACGCCGGGACACGTTCGATCAGCACGGTCCGGTCGCCGGGATCGGTGGGATCGGCTTACGTCGCTCTGGATTCCCCAATTTACGACCGGATCGAGCGATTGGCGGCGCTCGGCTATATCCATTCAGAATTCCTTGGTCTGCGACCCTGGACGCGCATGACGTGTGCTCGCATGATCCAGGAGGCATCGGCGAACCACGCGATTAGCGACGGCGGCGAGCCGGCGGAGTTGTATGCCTCTCTGAGCGGCGATTTTGCCTACGAGCTTGGCATACTGAATGGAAATGATCCCAAACCGACGGCGAGCTTGGATCGCGCCTACACGCGCGTAGTTGGCATCGCCGGACCTCCCTTGAACGACAGCTACCACTTCGGGCAGTCGATCTACAATGACTTCGGTCGTCCCTACCAGGAAGGGTTCAATAACCAAACCGGGGTGGAAGGAAGTGCCTCGTACGGCCGATTCGAGCTCTCCGTCCGCGGGGAATATCAGGGTGCGGCAGCGCCGGCACTGTACACTCCCGCCCAGCAGGAGCTGGTCGCTCAACTCGATGTCGTTCCGCACGCCTACCTTCACTCCCCGGGGACCACTAATCGGCTGGAACTTCTTGACGCCTACGCCGGCATGACAGCGAAGGACTGGCAGTTCTCGATCGGAAAACAGAGCTTGTGGGAGGGCGTGGATTCTTCCACAGCTCTGATTATCAGCAACAACATTGATCCGATGTATATGTTCAGGATCAATCGCGTCGCGCCGTTGGTTTTGCCTTCGTTTCTAAAATTGCTTGGACCGTTGCGCACCGAGTTTTTCTTGGGAGCCACCGAAGGACACCACTACCCTGGTCGGCCGTGGGTACAGGGCGCAAAGCTGAGCTTCAAACCAAGCCCGAACTTCGAATTCGGGTTTTCTCGTACGGTTCTATTTGCCGGCGCCGGGCGCGGTCTGACTTTGCGCTCCTTCGGGAAGGCGTTCTCCAGCGTGGGGGATAATTCATCGACCATTCCCGGATCCTCGAAGGACGTCGGCGATCGCCGTGGGGAGTTCGACTTTCGCTACCGGCTTCCCTACCTGCGGAACTGGGTGGCAGTTTATGGCGATTTTATGACCGATGACGACCCCACGCCATTGGCGGCACCGGACAAGTCGATCCTCGCCCCTGGGATTGAGTTCACGAAGTTTCCGAAACTTCCGAGACTCCAACTCAAAATCGAGGGAATCGCGTCGGATGCTGGCGCGGTAACTCGCTACAATGGCAATTTTTTTTACTACAATGGCGCCTATCATGACGGCTATACGAACCGAGGCGACATCATAGGTTCGTGGATAGGACGCGATTCGCGGGCAGTTTGGAGCGAGGCGAAGTATTGGGTGTCGAGCACGCATACGGCCGCGCTGGCAGTAAGAACGGTCGAACTTGATCACGGATTCATCCCATATGCTGGCCGCACGACTGACGTGTCGCTTGGCGACTCCTACCGGTTTCAGAAGCGCTTCAACATCTCGGCCAAACTTCAGTACGAGCGTTGGAACATCCCGGTACTTGCCCAGGTACCCCAACGTAGCATGGGAATGTTCCTCGAGCTGAGTTATTCTCCTCATGAGCAGTGACCTGCCAGCCTAAGGCGGCACGGCGCTGGTTCTGTAATACTTAGCAATAAGGATTGCGTTTCAATGCCGACAAAGGTCTTCTTTCTAAGTCTTCTATTAACAGCATCTTCGATCGCAAATGCGCAGTTTGGCCAAGACACCAGTGGCCGCACGGGGCAATCCTCCGATCAGTGCCTGACGAACCCTACCTCGGCGGCCTGCGCAACGCAGTCGCAGACTCAAGACCAATCGTCTTCGCCAAGCGGAAACCAAAACACGCAGCGCAGCAATGACCCACTGCTCAATACCGATTTGTCTGGCGCCAGCACCGGAGGACAGTCGAGTTCGCAGAACGGCAATCCGGCGAGCGATCAGGACCTGCAAGACCTGAAGGAGATGACAGCGCCGACAGTCCTGCCTCCTGAGCAGGAGCCAATTGAGAACGATTTTCAGAATTTTGTTCAGATCTCTATCGGCAAACGTCTCCCGATTTTCGGTTACGCTCTCTTCAAAAACGCGCCGACGACGTTCGCCCAGGCCAACCGGATTCCGGTCACCGGTAATTACATCGTTGGCCCGGGCGATGAATTGATCATCAGCGTATGGGGACCGATCACGTTAAACGCACGGGTGGTGGTAAACCGCGAGGGCAATATCATTCTCCCGCGTGTAGGTCCGGTGAATGTCGCCGGGGTGCCGTACGAGCAACTGCACGACAAACTTACCGAGGCGATCGGACACTATTATAAAAACTTTCAATTAAGTGCATCGCTGGGTCGCCTTCGCTCGATCCAGATCTACGTCACTGGTTTCGCGCGTCGTCCGGGCAATTACACGGTGAGTTCGCTCTCAACCCTGGTGAACGCGCTGTTCACATCGGGCGGACCGTCGGCGCAAGGCAGTATGCGTGGAATCCAGTTGAAGCGTGGAGGAAAAATCATCAGTCAATTTGACCTCTACGATTTCCTCCTGCGCGGCGATAGTTCGAAAGATGTACCGCTGCAACCCGAGGACGTGATTTTTATCCCGGCCGTGGGACCGCTGGTGGCAATCAGCGGAGCGGTGCGTGTACCTGCGATATATGAACTTGGCAAAGAAACCACTTTGAACGAAGAGATCTCCGATGCCGGCGGACTTTCGACGGTGGCCGATGGGAGCCAAGTGATCATCGAGCGCATCAAGGACCGTTCGTCGCGCACCGTAACGGAGGTCCCGCTTTCTGGCGATACCCTGGCGGTCCCGCTCCACGATGGCGACGTCGTCAGGGTTATCCCGCTCTCACCCAAGATTGAGAATGCGATTGTATTGCGCGGCAACGTCGCGGTTCCCGGTCGATATCCGTATCACGATGGCATGCATGTTCGTGACTTGATTCCGAATCGCGAGTTCCTGCTTACGCCGGATTTCTGGAAGGCACAGATCGCGGTGAGGGAACGCAGCCCATATTCGCGAACGACGAATTCAACTTCGACAACGACGGGTTATCCAAACCCGGGTACCTCGACAGACAGCAAGGCTAGCCAGTCCGCTGGGCCGCGATCGACCGTACCGATGTCGGAAGAGCATATTTCCGAGAACACGATTGCCGAAGATAAGAACGTCATTAAACTGAGCGCCCCCGAAATTAATTGGGACTATGCCGTGGTGCAAAGGGTTAATCCCGTCGATTTGACGACGCACCTTGTGAGCTTCAATCTCGGGAATGCGCTGAGCGGAGACGACTCGCAGAACATCGAACTCCACCCAGGCGACATCCTGACGATCTTTTCGCAGCGCGATATCGCCGTGCCTCGCGACGAACGTACGCGTTTCGTTACGGTCGAGGGTGAAATCCGTGCTCCCGGCGTTTATCGCATTGAGCCCGGCGATACCCTACGCTCGGTATTAAAAAAGGCTGGCAACATCACCCCAAACGCTTACCTGTATGGCACCCTGGTAACGCGGGAATCGGCCAGGCGGCAGCAGCAATCGATGGTTGACGAGACCTCGCAATCCATGTCGGAACAGGCGCAGCAGCGCGCCTCCAGCGACACCGCAGGCCATCCTGAGGACGCGGCAGCGATCACGCTCCGAAACACGGCGCAGCAGCAGATGGCGAACAACTTGAAAAATGTGCGGGCGTCAGGCCGGTTGGTGCTGGAAGTGAACCCAGGCGATAACTCCGTTGACCAGCTGCCGAATATTCCGCTCGAGGACGGGGACCGGATCAACATTCCGCAACGCATCGAAATGGTCAGCGTTATTGGTGCGGTCTACCGGCAGAGTTCGTACGTTTACCTCTCGGGAAAGAGCGTGCGCCATTACCTTCGGCTGGCCGGCAGCGCCACTCAAACCGCGGATTTGAAGCACGCTTTGCTGGTGCGCGCGGATGGATCCGTGGTGGACCGCAGGAGCGTATCTGGCCTGTGGAAGGGCGGCTTCTACGACGTACGGGTTCTGCCCGGCGATACCCTGGTGATCCCAACCAAACTGGCCACCGGCGCCTTCCAGCGAAACCTGCGCGATTGGACGCAGATCGCTTCGCAGTTGGCGATCTCGGGCGCTTCACTGGCGGTGATCACCGGATTGTAAGGGCGACGGGCTGCGGCTTGGCTAACTTCAAGACGAGTTAAACGAATGGCGGCTATTTCGCAAGCAGAACAATGTGGAACGGTCTGACGGTTTCGACGCGTTCGACCGAGTATCCAGCGCTCTCCAGTAACTGTCTAGCATTGTCGACATCGAAAACATGATGGTGAAGGCAGCGGTTTTCGAAGTTTCGCAGCGACCTTTCTCGAAATTCCTCTTTGGTCCCAGCAGCAACGTCCAGAGTTAAGTCGTGGAGTTCGAGAATTTCGGGAAGGTGCGTCAAATCGTGTTCGTCCGTGCCATTCTTGTAGTCTTCTTCCATATGGGTCACGAGCGTCGGCTTTCGTCGATGATCAAATGTAAATCGGTAATTCGGCAAGACAAGAATCAGTGATCCGCCATCTTTCATCACCCGGCGCCATTCGCGAAGTGCTTTGATGGGATTGGCGAGATGCTCCAGGTTGTGGCAGGACAGCACGAAGTCATACTTGCAGTCGGGGATTGATTGCAGGTCCGTAGCATCACAGATGATGCTCTCCCCGGAGTCTTTCGCCCACACGGTCGACGACGAAAATGTTAGGTTATCCAAGTGCTCGATGTAGCGGTAGATGGGTATGATCCCCGACTTCTGAAAGGCATTGCTTGGCCCACCCATTTCGATACCAATCTTTCCTTGAACCGCTAGACGGAAAGGAACAATGGATTTGACTCTTCGTCCGAGCAAAAACACCGCAATTGCAGTACGTAGTGAACGCATCTTGTTTCGCGATTTTACAAGAATTTGCAGGACACCTGGTTGGTTTCTCAGTTGTCGCTGAAATATGACGGCGGAGCGAGCTGCGCTCGTCGCTATCGCCTACCGATCTCAACCGTTGTCTCGATCATGACTGCTTCGCTGCATGCGATTGCGGACGAATCGTTGGCGGTAATCAGCGGAGTGTAGAACGGAGGGTTCGGAGTAGTGTTAAAACCGCGGCTGGAACTTGGCAGTTGAAGGGCAAAGTCGACCGTAGGACAGACAAGCTGAATGCCCAATGATTCGATAACACATCGACGCAAGATTCTCCAAGGCTCAGCGTCGAACATCGGGAGAGTTGTTCTCTCAATGTCCATCGCGCTGGTTTTGCCCCCTCTATTGGTGCATCGTCTCGCCCCGGATGAGTACAGCGCTTGGGTCTTGATCCTGCAGTGCAGCGCATACGTCAGTTTGCTCGAGTTGGGATTACAGACGGCGGTTGCGAAATTTGTCGCCCAATACGATGCGGCGGGAGATCTCGAAAGCACCGGGCGAACTCTGAGTAGTTCGCTCGTCCTACTGTGCATCAGCGCGAGTGTGGGCTTGCTCGTCGTCGCGGTGTTGGCGTGGAAAGCATCAAGCCTCTTCCATGGCATTCCGCATAGTCTGCTCCACAGCTTGAGATCTGGAATTTTGATCGTCGGAGTCTCGACCGGAATCGCGCTTCCCTTCACCCCATTCGTGGCGGCTTTCACCGGTTTGCAACGCTATGGCGTTCCGACGGTGCTGGCATTTTCAAACAAGATTCTCTCCTCCGCTGGGCTTGCGATCGTCCTGCTGATGCATGGAAAACTAATCCAACTTTGCTGGGTGCTGGCAGTCTTCAATGTCTTGACGGCGGTTGCTCAGTACGCAGGGTGGCGGAAGTCAATTCGATCTCGGGTGCCTCTCGCTTGGGATCTCATTTCCCGCGATGTGGTTCGACAACTCGCCCAGTATTGCAGCGTTCTGTCGCTTTGGACGCTCGCGACCTTGTTTGTAAGCGGCTTGGATACCATAGTCGTTGGCCACTATGACTATCGCAACACGGGTTTCTACGGGATCGCGGTCATGGCGACGAATTTCGCGCCATTGGTGATCGGCAGCATTTTTAGTCCTCTGATTCCTGCCGTGTCCTCACTGCATGCGACGAGCACACCGGACCGACTAGGCGAACTTCTGGTGAGAGTCACTCGATATTGCACGCTTATGATCTGCCTCGTCTCCGCGCCCCTGGTTGTGGGCGCATTCCCGATTCTCAAACTCTGGGTCGGGCGGGAGTACGCCTCGCATGCTGCAGTTTTTTTACAGGTTCTAGTTTTAGGGAATCTGGTCCGGATGCTTGGATATCCCTACGCTTTAGTGGCGGTGGCGATCGGCAAACAGAAATACGCGACCATCGGCGCTACGGTCGAGGCCTTCGTCAACATCACCCTGAGCATCGTTCTAGTACAGAGGATCGGCGCCGGCGGAGTTGCGATTGGCACTCTCATAGGTGCGTTTTTCAGCATCGGTTTGCATGCCGGCGTGAGTATGAAGATGACGCGAGATTCCATTGCGGTCTCAAGAAGACGCTTCGTCGCACAAGGATTGCTCCGCCCGTTGACTTGCCTGTTGCCCTCGATTCTTCTGCTGCCATTCTGGAGACAGTATCAAATGCTGCCGTTTCCCGTCGGCACCCTGTTTGCATGGGCCATCTCGACCTTATGCATCGCTGTTCTAGTCGGATTGAGCTCCGCCGAACGGCGCGTGTTTCTTGATAAGATAAAGTCAAGCCGGTTCGGGGCGGCTCGCACGCATGGGTGAGAGCAATCCAGCTTCCCCTACCCTAAGAGTTTTCTGAATGACTTTGGAACGAGCGTATTGGACTGCGAAAGCGGCTGGGATCTTCCGGCCACGAATCAAGCTGACGGAATTTGTACCGCAGAGCCTTAGCCTTCCTCCCCGCATGCCGGAAGTGAACTCCGCGTGGAAAGGCATTGAAAGCGTCCTCGGTGATCTGCTTACGCGGTTCGAAGTCCCTCGACACGATTGCCTGGAGTTTGGCGTCGAACACGGTTATTCCACAGCGGCCTTCGCCTCATTTTTTGAAAACGTTACGGGGGTGGATACGTTTACCGGGGATATCCACACCAACGTTTTTGGTGACTTCTATGCAGCGACCACCCAGCGTCTGTCTGTGTTCCCAAATGTGAAGCTGATTCGTGGCGACTACCGAGATTGGATTGCGAGCGATTCTAAACGTTATGATCTGATTCACGTCGATATTGTGCATACATACGTGGACACCTATGCGTGTGGGCTCTGGGCGGCCATGCACTCCAGATGTACGCTTTTTCACGATACGGAGAGTTTTCCTGCCGTGAAGCAGGCGCTTATCGATATCTCTCGAAACACCGGAAAACGCGTCTACAACTATCGGGAGCATTACGGTCTCGGCATCTTGGTATGAGCGTTCCCTTGCGCGAAGTGTGCAAGCCCTCAATATGTGCCGCAATCGGCTCCGGAAGGTCCTTGATGCTCTGCACCTACAACGGTGAGCGTTTCAAACTCTGCCGAGGTGACCTGATTGCTTTAAGTGATCAGCGCGGCCTGTGGCACCAGGAGAAGCTTGCCCAAATGGCGCCGCTGTTTGAGCAACAACCTGACGGGGACGGCGCATTCAGACGTAGCGTGATCGCAGCCGGATGATGCCCTCGATCCAGCTATTTGCGGTGGTGGTGCTCTACAAGACAGCTCCGCACGATTCCATTTCCGTCACAAGCCTCCAGAAAGCGATCGATCAGCTGCCAGCCGCATCGGGAAAAGTCGAAGTGTTGCTGTACAACAACACGCCAGGGCCAAGCCAGGTCGACCCCAGTTCCCTTCCTGCCCACGTTCGGTACGAGTCGTCGGGGAAGAATCTCGGATTGGCGGCGGCCTACAACCGGGCGCTGGAGCTGGCGGAGGGAGGTGGCTCGCAATGGCTGTTGACGCTCGATCAGGACACGGTTTTGCCCGTCGAGTTCCTCGAGCGGCTCTTCGTGCATATCGAGCGATTGGGGCGGGCGGAGAGCATTGCGGCGGTTCTTCCTCATGTTGTTGCTCAAGGGACGAAGCTTTCGCCGACGCGCTATGTTCTCGGCGCGGTGCGCCGGCCTTATCCCGGCGACTTCAACGGCATAGCCGGCCCGCACACCTTTGCCTTTAATTCTGGGGCGACGCTGCGGATAGCCGCACTGCGTGAGATTGGGGGATATGATCCGCGGTTCTGGCTGGATTACAGCGACTTTTCTCTATTCCGCCACCTGGAGAAGCGAGGAAAAAGATTCTTCATCGGGGGTGATATCGAAGTAGAGCATGGGTTCTCGATGTTCGATCGCGTGCCAAAGATCACTCCTGAGCGTTATTCCAATATCGTGAGTGCGGGGAGCGCATTTTGGGACATGGAGATGAACACTCTGGCCGGTCTGGATCATACGGCACGATTGGCATTCCGGTACTTCAAGCACCTGGGGCGCCGAGGAAACCCGGCATTCCGCAAGACAACCCTGAACATGTTGAAGAAACGCCTCTTCCATTCGAAGGCATATAGAATCAGAGAATGGGAGCGGGAGAATGCCGTTAAAGGCTGAGCCGGGCGATCACGCCGCGATGGGCAGACTTCAGGACGCGGTTCGCAATACCTGGAGTCGGCGGATCTTGATGGTCCTGCTGGTCGGAATGATCCTCTCCCTGCTGATCGATCCGGGCGACAAGATTTTTTATCTCAAGATGCCGCTTTTCGCAACGCTAATGCTGTTCTGGGTGCTGCGTCTCTTCGCGTTTGGCGTAGTCGGGCGCCTGAACGAGGTCATCGCTATTCTGGTGATCGGGGTGATCATTCCCGGCTTATGGGTGCTGTTGTCCCTGTGCACGAAACCCTCGCCGAAGATCGAAGAGTTGCTGGCTTATCCAAAAGCATTCCTCTTCCTTCCACTGTTGCTGCTGGTACGCAATGAGAAGTTCGCGCTTGTCGATTTGACCGCGAAGCTGAGTTCGGTAGTGGCGGTTCTCACGATCATCGCGGTAATGGTGAGCCGTTTGAATCCCGCGGCCTTCGCCGCAGTTCTATTGTTCTCGATCTCGCACGGGATCGGGATGATCAGCGAGAACAGAGATCAATTCGGTATCGGCGTGGGCCAATTCTATTACGCTACCTCGTCTCTGATGCTCTTCGGCATTGCGTACTATATGCAGCACGCGATTTCGGCGGGCAGAAGGCGACGCGATTTCCTGATGATTGGGCTGTTCGCGGTCAGCTTGGTCTTCTCGGGATCGAGAGGCAATGTTCTGGCTGCCGTTTTCATCGGAGCGACGCTCGTACTGGTGCGCATGCGCAAGAAGATCGGCATGATCGGAGCCGTGCTGTTAACGGGAGTGATTCTGTTGCCCGCGGCTGGCATTTTGTCGGCAGGTTTCTTCAGCCCGTCCGAAACTTCGAACCATGTGAAGCTCGGCCACTACCAGTCGTACATGGAGGAGTTCAGCGCACATCCGGAATATCTGTTGTTCGGACAAGGCGAAGGAACTCGCTTCTACTCCAGGGGCTTTCAGGACTTTACGTTCGTAACGGAACTCTCGTACCTGGAGCTAATCCGCCAGTTCGGCATCCCTCTGACCGCGCTGTTGGTGACCTTCCTGTTAAGTCCCCTGTTGCTGTTAATACGTCACCAATCTTTTGAGGCGCAGGGGGGGTACGTGACTGTAGGCTACGCGGCCTACCTGCTGGTGAGCGCGACCAACCCTCTGCTGGTAAGTTCCACGGGAATGCTGGTGGTGGTGATGGTCTGGGCGCGGGCGTTGGAGGTGAGCGACTTCGCGCCGCACATGGCGGCCGCAAAGCTCAAATCCGCATAACTCCCCAGGAAAAGAATAAGGACTACGTCTGGGCAGAGCGCCGACGCCACAGATGACTGCGGAGGTCCGCGACCTTCGCTTGGTCTTCAGCTCCGGCGCGCGATACCGACTCGGAGACAAGAACCCAGGAGATGCCAATGATAAATCCAACAAATAGCGCCAGGATGGTGATCAGCATGCGCTTGGGAAAAGATCTCTTGTCGGGAGTGACGGCGGGATCGACGACCTGTACGGTGCCCTGGCGCGCTTCATCCAGTTTAGCGATTTCGAACTGCTTGGAGAGCAACTCGAAAATGGTTTCGTAATAACGCACATCGCGAACTTTCCTTAAGTAGTCGAGTCCTACTTGGGAAATTTTGCCGCGCAGCGCGACCATATCGACGTCTGAGCCCTGTTCCGATCCTCCAAGCTGCTTGAGTTGAACGTCGAGCGCCTCGATTTGGCGACGGATGAGTTGCAATTGAGGATTTTCGTTGGTGGCAAAGCTGCTCATGGTCTGCAATTGAACCTGTTTGGCAGCAATCTCCGCACGAATGGAAGCGGCGGACTGCACCAATGCCTTTGCCTGGCTGTCAACCTGAACCAAGCCACTAGTCTGCTCTGTCTCCTTGAGAGCCTCTTCCGCATTAGCGAGGCTTTCCTTGGTGGAGACCAATTGCTCTTGGAAAAATGCTCTACGTTGGGAAGCCTCGCTGAGGGCCAAGCTTGACGTGAGCCGGCGAAACTCTTCCACGTACGCGTTGGTGATGTCGGCGGAACGCTTCGGATCACGGTCTTCGACCGCCAAATGAATCAAATTATCCTTAGCGCCTGCTTCGATGTCGGTGTTCGACTCGAGTTTCTTGCGAGCATCCGACATGCGTTTTTTCTTGTAGACCTTCCTCAGGTCGAAGCGCTGGATGACGGCATCCTCCACGGTCCGGCTCCTCAGCATGGAGACGTACATGTCCACTTGATTCTTCATGCCCAAGGATCCGCTGGCGACATTGCCGAGACTGCCCAGGTTGCCCAGGTTGCTCACTTGGGAAAGCAGCATGCTTTGCAAAGACTGATTCTGCTGAGGTGGGACGAGGATTGCTTCCGCCGTGTAGCGGACGGGAAGTACGAGCGAGATCAAGAATGCGAGAAGAGCAACCGCGAGACCGACTTTGAGGATTAAAGCCTTGCGTTGCAGAAGAATGAGCGCGAGGTCGAGAAAAGACAAATCGCGTTGCCGTTCGAGGGCAGCACCGCCCCCCTCGAGAGGGGCGACGGCTCCCACATCGTTTTCCACAATTTGTCGCATAGATAAACGAGCGAATTCGCCTGGCCCTGATACGCCGGTCGAGCCAATCGCACTCGAAGTTGCTCTTATTCTAACCGCGAGCCGCGGGAAGCGCCAAGTTACGGGGCATGTTCATGCACTTGGGGCGGGCGGCAACAAGGGCCGATCCTCATTCTTTGAGCGAGTAGACTCCATCAGGTGATAGGTCGGATTCCTGGCTGGACTCAGATGCCGAGCGAGGCCGCTGGAGCAGTTCCTGCAACTCCGCGTCCCAGCGGTCGATGCCGATCTGCCGGGCGAAGTTTTCGCAGTAGACCCTAAAGCAATGATGGTTCAACCTTTGTTTCGCCTCGGGATCTGCGATGAGTTTTCGTAGTTCATCGACGACGCTGCCGATGGTATCCGGCGTAAGCACCCAACCGACTTTGTGCTCCTCGATCCAGCGGGCAACCGCCGATTCCGGACTGCCGGCAAACAGCACCGGTCGGCCTACGGCCAAAGCCCCGAAAAACTTGGAAGGGACCACGGTTCCGGTCCATTCTTCTCGCAAGCTCACGACGTGAACATCGGCCGCCGAAAGGCGGGTGGAGAGTTTTTCCGGTTCGGCAAACGGAACGAACTTGATATTCACGTCCTCCGGGAGGACGGCATGGCGCAATTCCTGCTCACAATTCCCGCTCACGCTGAAGGCCAAGCGCACATTATCGGCAAGCATGCGGCGAGCCAGAAGCAAGATATGATCGAAGC
The DNA here is from genome assembly GCA_003151155.1 of Acidobacteriaceae bacterium. Taxonomy (GTDB): domain Bacteria; phylum Acidobacteriota; class Terriglobia; order Terriglobales; family Acidobacteriaceae; genus Korobacter. Next base: position 5,442 of record PLWX01000089.1, on the reverse strand, counting down.
TGTGAGCCCTGCCGAAGCTACCCGAGTACATAAGGGCCAGGCCTGCATTGGGGAAGATCGCCTCCCGTTCAGGGTTGTGCATGAGCGCGGGAGCCGCTGGTTGCTCGAGAGCCCAAGGCGCAATGGTGGCAACCCGTCCCGGAGCTCCGTAAATCTGTAACCGTTCGTGCATGCATGATCCGATGTCGACGATGAGATCACAGGCGCCATATGCCTTCTTCAACAAGCGCCGCAGGAGGAGAACGAAACGGCTACGGGATTTCAGCAAACCGTCCGCAATTGCGGCCTCGGGATAAAGGTCAAAACACCAATGGGCGATCCGGGTATGGGGTTTGAAGCGCCGCCAAATGGGCGCGACGAAAACGCTGAGGATGGGATCGGTGCCCATGATGAGGACATCAGGATTCACAAGAGGATCGAAGGCCAAGGCGCTCCATCTAGTGACCATCCACAGAGAGTTCAGGATGCGCCCCAAGAAGGACGATTGCTTGAAGGCAGGACGCCAGAGACGGCGGATCTTTACTCCCATCCAGATGTCCCGAGGTGGGTAGCCGGGAGAGCCGTCCCGAAATGCGCGATTGGATGCGTAGGCTCTCACACTCCACCCCCGTTCGCTGAGTCCCGCCGCCAGTTCTCCGAAAAGGATGGCGCTCACAACCTCGTCGGGAGGGAGGTAATGATAGAAAATAACCGCGCGAGGAGCGTGGTTGCGTGCTTCCGCGAATTGGGAGGTATCCTCGAACATATTGGGCGGATTCATGAATCAGTCGGAGGACGGCGCTGTACAGCACGGACGGAGCACGCCCGAGCGATATCTTGAGGCGCTCACGGTCGAGTACATTCTCGCCCTATTCTACTAGCGCAATAGAGCTTGAAACAAGTTCTGAGCGAGGTTAATGCGCCACTTCAACCTCTGGAGAACGCTGCCGCTCCGGCTTACATTTGAGCCGTGACGCCGGTAGCTCATCAGGGGTTGATCCAGGTACACCACCTTGCCATGGAGCCGGTTCACAATACCGATCCACATATCGTGCATCGGCATCTTGTCGGGAAAGGGCAATACCCGTTGCATCATCCCTCGCCTGATCGCCATGGTGCAGCCGAGATATCGGTTACGAATAAGGGTGCGGAATAAGCCCGGCTCGAAGGTGCCCGTCGAGCGGTAAAACGAGCTGTCAAGCACCCGCCCCTCCGCATCTATAACGGTCGCATCGCTGAGTACCAACGACACCGACGGATCGGTGAAGGCGGCGGTAACCGTGCGGACCTTATCCGGATGCCAGACGTCATCCTGGTCGCTGAGGAAGACAAGCTCTCCCGAAGTCGACCGCATGGCGCGTTCGAAACTCTTAAACACACCTTGGTTGCTGGAGTTCCGCAGCAGGCGAATTCTTGCGTCTTTCAGTCCCTCGACAAGCTGTGCAGTCGAATCGGTGGAGGCGTCGTCGACGACGACTACTTCGTCCGCCTCCCCCAACTGCGACAGGATTGACGTCAACTGCGAGAGGAGATAGCGCTCGCCATTGTAGGCGGCCAGCGCCACAGACACTTTTGCAGCGGACGGCTCTGTTTGTTTGACTTGATCCAGTTCACCGGACTTGGTTACTTTCACGCGCTCACCAGATGCGTCCGTCCGAAGATTCAAACAGGCTCAAGTTCGCAGCGTAGAACTTTTCACTCATTTCAGATTCACGCTAGTCGAAATCAGAGTACCTCAAAGTATACTGTCGCGCCTTCGTAAAGGCCTGAAACCAGGATACGTTCGCCTGTGGCGCATCATCATACCTTGGCGGTTCTCTCCACACGCCCTTAGAATGAAGAGGAACATACGCTTGGGGTTGCCCTGCCAAGTCAGTACGAAACAGGACTTGGCAAATCATCGATGATCAGCGCCGATCCGGATATCAAGTTTTACATCAGAAAGGTCGAGGAGCGCGGATGAAGACCCTGCTCTTTGGAGCGAATGGACAGGTAGGGACGGAGTTGCAGCGGCTGTGGCAGGGCGGCGAGTTGGTCTCAGTTCCCCGCTCACAGTGCGACCTCTGGGACCCTGAGGCGCTGCGGAGGACGATCCGTCAATGCGCGCCGGCGGTGATCCTCAACGCGGCCGCCTACACGGCAGTCGATCGGGCGGAGACTGAGACCGAGGCTTGCTTTGCGAGCAACGCCATCGCCCCCGGAGTGATGGCGGAGGAGGCCGAGAAGCTCGGGGCGCTACTGGTGCACTACTCCACGGATTATGTTTTTGATGGTGAGAAGAACGCACCTTACACCGAGGCGGATGCGGTGAATCCGCAGAACCAGTACGGACGAAGCAAGGTGGCCGGCGAGCAGGCGATCCAGGCGACGGGGACGCGGTATCTTATTTTTCGCACGAGTTGGGTGTTCAGTCCGTCGGGAACGAACTTTGTAAAGACCATGCTGCGCCTGGCGGGAGAACGCGACCGGCTGCGCGTTGTCAGCGACCAGGTGGGTGCTCCGACTTCTGCCGCGGCCATCGCTCGCGCCACCGCGCGGGTCTGCCGAAAAGACGAGATCGCCACCGGTCTGTATCATATGACTGCCGAGGGCAGCGTCGCGTGGTCGGGGTTGGCGGAAGAGATTTTTCGCCAGGCAAAGTTTGAGCGCGCGCCGGTGGTGGAGCCGATTGGCACCGCCGAATATCCGACCCCGGCAAAGCGCCCGAAGAACTCGCGGCTCTCGAACGACAAGTTCGCGACCACCTTTGGTTTCCGGCTCCCGGAGTGGCGGGAGGAGCTGGCGGAGACGCTGGCCACGCTGCTGCCGGCACCCGCAACAAAATCGGCGAAATAGGGAGCGATTATCGTTATCGAGGAAACAGCTCTGGGAGAAGTGAAGCTGCTCGCGCCGCGCGTCTTTCGCGACGACCGCGGCTATTTTTTCGAGAGCTACAACGAACGCGCCTTCGCCGAGCTTGGCATCCCGAACCACTTCGTGCAAGACAACCACTCGTGCTCGAGCAAAGGCGTGCTGCGCGGGCTGCACTACCAGTCCGAGCATGTGCAGGGGAAGCTTATCCGCGTGCTGCAGGGGCGCATATTCGACGTGGCGGTGGACCTGCGCAAGAGTTCGCCTAGCTTCGCGCAATGGGTAGGCTATGAGTTGAGCCAGGAGAACAAGAAGCTGCTCTGGATTCCTCCCGGTTTTGCGCATGGTTTCGTGGCTCTCTCCGACAACGCCGAAGTAGCTTATAAAGCTACCGATTTCTACGCCGCAGCGACGGAGCAATGCATAATATGGAATGATGTGGACCTAGCGATTGCGTGGCCCCTTGAGGGCTCTCCCTTAGTGTCGAAGAAAGATGCCGAAGGAGTGTCGCTGAAGAACGCGTTGGTATTTCCTTAAGCTCGCGGGCCCGATTCACAGGAGCAATGTTTGCGTAGAACTATTCTCGTCACCGGCGGCGCGGGTTTCATCGGTTCGAACTTCGTGCTGCAGCGTGTCGCCGCAGGCGACCGAATTATCAATCTCGACAAACTCACCTACGCCGGCAACCTGGGCAATTTGGCCGATCTTCGCAATCATCCCGGCCATGTGTTCGTGAACGGGGCGATTGAAGATAGCGAACTGGTCGGCGATTTGCTCCGGCGTCATCAGGCAAGTGCCATCGTCAACTTCGCCGCCGAGAGTCACGTGGATCGCTCCATCCTCGGCCCAGAAGAATTCATTCAGACCAACGTGGTCGGAACCTTCCGACTGCTGGAGGCTACGCTGAAGCACTGCCGCACCTTAGGGGCCGTCGAACAGCGCGACTTCCGCTTTCTGCATGTCTCAACCGATGAAGTTTACGGTTCACTGAATTCCAGCGATCCCGGCTTCCGCGAAGACACGGCCTATGCGCCCAATAGTCCGTACTCGGCTTCGAAGGCGAGTTCGGACCACCTGGTCCGCTCGTATTTTCACACGTACGGTCTGCCGGTCCTGACGACGAATTGCTCCAACAATTACGGCCCTTATCAGTTTCCGGAGAAGCTGATTCCGCTGATGATCCTGAATGCATTGAATGGCAAGCCGCTCCCGGTTTATGGGGATGGTCTGAACGTGCGCGATTGGCTCTACGTTGAAGATCACTGCCGTGCGATCGCTCTCGTTCTGGAAAAGGGTACGCCCGGGCAAACCTACAACATAGGCGGCGAAAGCGAAATGAAGAACATCGATGTCGTGCGCATCGTGTGTTCCATCATGGACGAGTTGCATCCTGTCGGCACTCCCCACGAATCGTTGCTCAGCTTCGTAGCCGACCGTCCCGGCCATGACCGTCGCTACGCCGTCGATTGTTCGAAGTTAAAGCAAGAACTTGGGTGGAAGCCTCAGGAGACTTTCGTATCGGGCATCCTCAAGACCGTTCAGTGGTACCTCCAACATTCCGAATGGATTGAGGCAGTGACGAGCGGCAGCTATCGAAACTGGATTGACACCAACTACGGAAGCAGGGTCATCGCGTGAAAGGGATTATTCTCGCCGGAGGGTCGGGCACCCGGCTTTATCCAGCGACTCTGGCGATCAGCAAACAACTCGTACCCGTGTACGACAAGCCGATGGTGTACTACCCTCTGAGCACACTGATGTTGGCTGGCATCCGCGAGTTTCTCCTGATCTCCACGCCAGCCGACGTGCCGCGGTTCCGAGACCTTCTTGGCGATGGTCAAACCTGGGGCATCAGCATCCAGTATGCAGAACAGCCCCGCCCAGAAGGATTGGCGCAAGCATTTCTCATCGGCGAGAAATTTGCCAACCACGAACCGTGCGCGCTGATCCTGGGCGATAACATTTTCTACGGACATAATCTGGCACGACTCACGCAGGCTGCGACCCACCAAAAGACCGGCGCGACGATCTTCGCCTATGCCGTACAGGAACCTAGTGCGTATGGCATTGTCGAATTCGATTCTCGCGGGTCCGTAATGAGTCTGGAAGAAAAACCCGTCGCTCCGAAGTCGAGGTATGCGGTGACGGGACTCTATTTCTACGACGAAAACGTCGTGGAGTATGCCAAAACCCTGCGACCGTCAAAGCGAGGAGAACTCGAGATCACCGATCTCAACCGCATTTATCTCGACCGCGGCGAATTGAAAGTCACTCGCCTGGGGAGAGGAACCGCATGGCTCGATACCGGCACCCACGACTCCATGCTGGAAGCCGCGATGTTCATCTCAACCCTGGAAAAGCGGCAGGGCTTGAAGATCGCATGCCCGGAAGAAGTCGCGTATCGCATGGGCTTCATCACTGCCGGCGAGTTGGCCAAGCTGGCCGAACCGCTCATGAAAAGCGGCTACGGTCGATATTTGACGCAAGTCCTGCAGGAAGCCGCGAGCGATGCGATTTAGCCGCCCAGCGCGCAGCACACTGCCATCGTGGCCCGTTGCCCAGATTGTCGCGCGCGGTTACAATCAAAGAGACGTAGGCGCGTAGCTCAGTTGG